>NZ_JBICYB010000006.1:37468-292890 GCF_043200575.1 Streptomyces sp. NPDC048392 | reverse complement strand
GCCAGGCACCAGAGGTGCTGGGTTCACAAGGTCCGCAATGTCATGAACGCGCTACCGAAGTCGGCTCAGCCCGCAGCGAAGAAGGCTCTGCAGGAGATCTACAACGCCGAGGACCGCGACCACGCCGAGAAGGCGATCAAGGACTTCGAGCGCGCCTACGGAGCGAAGTGGCCGAAAGCGACCAAGAAGGTCACCGGCGAGGCCGACGAACTCCTCGCGTTCTACGACTTCCCCGCCGAGCACTGGGTGCACCTGCGCACGACAAATCCCATCGAGTCCACTTTCAGCACCGTGAAGCTGAGGACCAAGGTCACCCGCGGGGCCGGCAGCCCGGCCGCGGCCCTGGCGATGGTGTTCAAACTCGTCGAGTCAGCCCAGGCCCGCTGGCGCGCGATCACCGCACCCCACCTTGTCGCCCTCGTCCGCAACGGCGCCCGCTTCAAGAACGGTCACCTCGTCGAACGCCCCGAAGTCACCGCAGCCTGAACAACCCCACTGATCCACAACTCTTGACAATTACTCGATGATCGAAGGGGCACCACAGAACCTGCAGCAGGTCCTTACCCTCCGGCGGGCTCAGATCGGGCACATCCCGTACGTACAGCTGCGCGACGGGCAGCCCCGCTATGGGGCCGTCGTACGACTGGACCGCCAGCCTCACCGGATACGTCTGAGGGGGCCGGATCCGCTCGAGAGTCTCCCGTTCCTCCGGAGTCAGGTCCCGGCCGTGCGAGGCGGCGAAGATCCGTCGTTCCAGCCGCAGATCCGCCGGGGACTGGGCTGGGTTGATGCCGTCCACCACATGCGGTTCCTCGCAGTGCGGCCACGGTTCCTCAGCGGGCCACAGCAGCGGCCCGCCGATTGAGCTGTCGTGCCACGTCGGCGCCCCAGGGCGAGGGTGCAGGCGGGTCGCCGTGCGGGCTAGCGGGGCCAGTTGGGGAAAGACCGCGACAACGTCGATCGGCCGTGGCGGAGTGACAGGAGTGACATTCATGGCCGCAATCTTGCCAATCGCCTCTGACAATGGCCCGCGTGGCCGCCCCACGAAGAGCTCCGCCACGGGCGGCCACCCGGGAGAGCCCTACCGCCGGTCCGTCGCCGGCAGGTGGCCCGCGAGCAGGCCCACGATCGCCGCGTGGACGTCCGTCCACGCGCGCGGTTCGTCGCCACGTACCACTTTCATTCGGGTGCTATGAGGTAGAAGCCGTTGTCTTTCCGGTCGTGATCGCTGAGTTTTTGCTGATCAGGCATGGTGTCGGTGCCGCCGAGGAAGGGTTGGGACGTTCAGTTCGTTCTCGGCGATACGGAGGTAGCTGGTGGCGTCGGTGATGGGCTTGCTGCAGGAACGGGAGACCGCTGCCCGGCTCGCCGTGGAGGAGCTCCAGGCGGAAGCGGACCGGATCCTGGCCGAACCCGGCGGGGCCGAGGCGGTGTTGGAGCGCAGGGTGATCGCTCGGATGGAGCTGGCCGAGGCCCTGGCCACCGGGGAGCCGAGGGTGAGGCCGTGCCGGACGCCGCCGAAGAAGGTGACCTCGTCACGCTCGGACTTTGATGCGCGCGCCGCGTCCACAACCGAGCCGACGCCGGGCCGGGTGGTCCGCCACCATCTCCGTGGTGATCGGCACACCGGCGGGAAGACCCTCCAGCGTCGCCACGAGTGCGGGACCCTGGGACTCCCCCGCGGTCAGCCAGCGTGACCTGCTCAACGAGGCTCTCCCGTCCCGCCGATGCGAGCCCCGTGCAGCCACTCGACCTTGTCGTACAGCTCGTCGACCGTGAAGGAGGACAGCATCGCGTTGCGGGCGGCCGCGGCGTCTCCACCCGGGTGGTAGAGCTGTTCACCCATGGCGCGGGCCACCTGCTGCACCGTGGCAGCGCGCTCGTACCGCTCGGAGTTGTACTTCTCCAGGCACTGCGGGATGTCCCCGGTGGCTCCCGCGAGCAGTTGGCCGATGAGGACGGCGTCCTCAAGGGCCATGCAGGCGCCCTGAGCTGCGTACTGGAGCATGGGGTGTGCGGCGTCACCGAGGAGGGCGACCCGGCCGTCCGTCCAGCGCTCGACCGGGTCGCGGTCGCACAGGACCCATTCCCTCCACTCGGTCCCCAGTTCCAGCAGCTGCCGGGCGGTATCGCTCAGTGCGGGGAACTCGGACAGGACGCGCGTCCGCTCGGCGGGCCTGCCGACCACGATGTCCCGTGCGCCGTCGTCGCGGGTGACGGCCAGGTTGAGGAATCGTCCCCTGCCGATGGGGTAGTGGACGAAGTGCCATTTGGGGCCGGCCCACAAGGTGACGGTATTCCAGCGCAGTTCCTGTGGAACCTGCTCCATGGGAATGACGGACCGGTAGATCGTGTGGCCGGACACGCGCGGCGCGCCGTCGCCGACGAGCTGGCCGCGCACGGCGGAACGGATGCCGTCGGCGCCGATGAGCGCCGAGCCGGTGAATCGCCGTCCGGCTTCGGTGATTGCCGTGACGCCTTCCGAGTTCTGTTCGTACCAGGTCACAGAGCAGTTGGTGTTCAGCGTGATGTTCCGCTCCGCGACGCAGCCGTCGAGGAGTGTCTGGTAGAGGTCGCCGCGGTGCACGACGGCGTACGGGTTGCCGAAGCGGGTGCGGTATGCGCCGGTGAGCGGCATGCTCGCGACCCGCTGCCCGGTGGTGCCGTCCATGAACCTCAACTCGTCGATGTGGACGGCGCTCTGCCGTGCCGCCGCCCCGACGCCGAGGTGGTCCAGGGCATGGAAGGCGTTCGGGCCCAGCTGGATGCCCGCACCGAGTTCGCTGAAGGTGTCCCTTCGTTCCAGTACGACGACCTCGTGGCCGTGCTGCGCGATGCTCAGTGCCGCCGCGAGGCCGCCGACACCGCCCCCGGCAATGAGTACCTTCATCGTGATCCTTGTCGCTGTGGGGAAGCTGGCCGAGAGGCCAGGGGAAAGAGCCGTCGCAGCTCCTCGTGGAATCCCGGAAAGCTCTTTCCGACGCAGGGCGCGTCGTCGAGCGTGATGCCGGGGACGCGGAGTCCGAGGACGGAGAAGGCCATGCCGATGCGGTGATCGCGACGGCGGGCGATGCGGGCGCCGGTGGGCGTGCCGGGATGGACGGTGATCCAGTCGTGGCCCTCGTCGGTGTCCGCGCCGAGGGCGCGCAGGTTCCGCGCGATGGCGGTGATGCGGTCCGAGTCCTTGAGCCGGGCGTGGGCGATGCCACGGATGGTGACGGGCGCGTCGGCGCGCGGCGCGATGGCCGCCAGTGTCATGAGGGTGTCGGAGATTTCTCCCATGCCGACGGAGAGGCGTCCGCGCAGCGGGCCCTCGCCGGTGACGCTGGTGGCCGACTCCGTGACGTCCACCCGCGCTCCCAGCCGCCGCAGTACGTCGACGAAGCGCAGGTCGCCCTGGAGGCTGCCGTGGCCCGGGCCGGGCACGGTGACGGTGCCGCCGGTGACCGCGGCGGCCGCCACGGCGTAGGAGGCGGTGGAGGCATCCGGTTCGACGGTGAGGTCGAGGGCGCCATGGCCGCCGGGCTGGACTTCGATGACGTCCCCGTGCCGTTCGGTGACCTTGGCGCCGAACCGGCGCATCAGGGCCAGTGTCATGGCGATGCAGGGGCGGCTGACCAAGCTGTCGACGGTGAGGGTCAGCGGTCTGCGCGTCAACGGGGCCGCCATCAGCAGCCCCGACAGGAACTGGCCGCTCAGTGGGGACTCGACGGCGACCGCTCCGCCGTCGAGCCCCTCGCTGTCCAGCAGCACGGGCGGTCCACCGCCCGGACCCGCCGTCACCGCGGTCCCCAGAGCGGCCAGCGTGTCGACCGGCGGGCCCAGGGGCCGGGCTGCGGGCTGGGCGCTGCCGCCGAAGGCGAACCGGCCGTGGCCCGCGGCGGCGAAGGGCGGCAGGAAGCGGCCGCGGTGCCGGCGTCCTCGCACCGGACGTCGGCCTCCTCCGTGGGGCCGCGCCCGGTCCCGGTGGCCTCCCGGACTTCGTCGTTCTCCCGCGTCCGGACCTGGACGCCGAGTTCCGTGAGTGTACGGAAGGCAATGGTGTCGGCACTGACGAACGGGAGCCGCAGCCGGGAGGTGCCCACCGCGGCGGCCGGCAGCAGGGCACGGGTTGGTGGGGCTTTTGGAGCCGTGGATACGGGCCCTCATGGAGTGTCCTCCAGCAGGTGGGCATCGGCTCAGCCGGTGAACGCGAGGCCGAGACGGGCCAGTTGGACGATGTCGTAGGCACCCTCCGTCGTGGCCTCGACGTCGAAGACGTGCCTTTCGGCGGGCGGGTAGCCGATGAGTTCAGCCGCCCTGGCCGGGATGGGCGCGGCCGCGGCCTGCGCCGACTCCCACAGGAGGACGGCGCCCCACCGGTTGGTGCGCTCGTCCGAGATCCACACCTTAAGGCGCAGCCCTCGTACCTGGGAGAAGCGGTCTACTGCCTCGTCGCGCAGAAAGTCCCGCAGCGAGGCGATGGTCTGCTCGGACCGGTCGAGGTCCCACCACGCGATCACCGCACGCACGAGCGGAGCACCCCCTCGAGCGCGTCACTCACGATGCGTACGCCGTCCTGGGTGAGCACGGACTCGGCGTGGAACTGCATCGAGGTGAAACTCGGCCCGCGCAGCGCGTGGACCTCTCCGGTTTCGTCGTCCCGGCTCACCTCGACGATTCCTACGCCCGGAACCTCGAACGCGTCCTCCGCGCAGCGGGCGGTGAACGTGTTGTAGAAACCGACCCGCTCGCGGGCGCCGAAGAGGTTGATCTCCCGCTGGACGCCCTGGTTGGGCACGGGCCTGCGCACCAGTTCCAGACCGAGGACGGTGCTGAGCACCTGGTGGCTCAGGCAGACGGCGACGAAGGGCCGGCGCTGGTCCAGGAGTGCGTGGATCGCGGACCGCAGATGGGTGATCTTGGGGTTGCGGGTGGCGCGCGGATCGCCGGGGCCGGGGCCCATGACGACGAGGTCGTGGGCGTCGAAGGAGTACGGTTCGTCGAAGCGGCGGACCGTCGGCCTCAGCCCCATCGCCCGCAGCTGGTGGCCGATCATGGAGGTGAAGGTGTCCTCCGCGTCCACCACGAGTATCCGGCGGCCGACCAGTTCGGGTCTCGCGCCGGTCCGGTGGGCGTGCTCGCCGGTCCAGAAGCCGGCGATCGAGCTGTTGCGCTGTTCGAGGGCCTGGCGCACGCGTGGGTGTTCGGCCAGGCGCGCGGAGTCGTCGGCGCCCAGAGCGGCGAGGAGGCCGGCCGCCTTGGCCCGGGTCTCGTCGACCTCCGAGCCCGGGTCGGAATGCCGTACGAGCGTGGCACCGACGCCGATGCTCAGCCGGCCCGCGCTGTCGATGTCGGCGGTGCGGATGAGGATCGAGGAGTCGAGTGTGCGCCGTCCCTGCTCGTCCTGCCCGATCAGGGCGACGACACCGCTGTAGTAGCCGCGCCCGCGGGGCTCGTACCGGCTGATCACCCGGCAGGCGCTCTCCAGCGGACTGCCCGTCACCGTCGGCGCGAACATGGTTTCCCGCAGGATCGTGCGGGGATCGTGGTCGCTTGCGCCCTCGATGAAGTATTCGGTGTGCGCGAGCCGCGCCATCTCCTTCAGATACGGTCCCACGACCCGGGGAGCGGGGTCGCAGATCCGCGCCATCATCTTGAGTTCCTCGTCGACGACCATGTACAGCTCGTCGGCTTCCTTGCGGTCGGCGAGGAAGTCCATCACCCCGGGCAGGGTGGGGCCGGAGGGCGGATAGCGGTAGGTGCCGCTGATCGGGTTCATCACGGCCCGGCCCGCCCGCAGGCTGACGTGTCGCTCGGGGGTGGCGCCGACGAAGGTGCGGTCGCCGGTGTGCACGAGGAACGTCCAGTACGCTCCCTGCTCCCGCTGCAGCAGCCGCCGGAAGAACGCCAGGGCGCTGTGCACCGTGTAGTCGGTGATGTCGGCGACGAACGACCGCTTGATGACGAAGTTCGCTCCCTCGCCCGTGCCGATCTCGTCCGCGATCACCTTGCGGACGATCCCGGCGTACTCGTCGTCGTCCAGGTCGAAGGCGCCGCCGCTGAGATTGACCGGCTCGCCCGGGAGCCGCTTCAGGGCATCGCTCACCGCGATGGTGGTCTGCTCCTCCACTGCCATCGCGATCAGAGGTTCTCCGTCATCGGCGCAGACGTAGCCGCGCTCGGCGAGCTGGCGGTAGGGGATCATCACCAGGACCTCCTGGCGCGCTCCGGCGTCGGGATCGGGCGCCTCGCTCAGGGGTATCCCGGCCACGGCGTCCAACGTCGACACCGCGCCTGTCAGGACCTCCAGGGCGTCCGGGTCGCCGGCCTCGGGACGGTGCAGCAGCGCGAAGGCGGACGGACGCGGCCCGAGGATCCGGTCGAGCAGGTCGTGTGCCGTGCGAGGGTTCTCCCCGTTCATCGGCCGAGCTCCTCGATCACGGACTTCGTCGTGGTGACCAGGGCGCAACGCTCGGCGGCGTAGTCGAGTGCCAGCCGGTGGTACGCCTCGGTGAAGTCGGCGACGGCGTCGGCCACCAGGAACGTCTCGATGTCGTTGGTGAAGGCCTCCACCGCGGTGGACAGCACTCCGATGTGCGCGTACACACCGCAGAGGACCAGCTGGTCGCGTCCATGGGCGCGCATCCGGTCCAGCAGGTCGGACCGGAAGAACGCGCTGTAACGCCACTTGGTGAGCAGCCAGTCGTCCGGGCCCGGCGTGAGCGGTTCGACGACCTCCCGGTCGGCGGGGTCGACACGCATGCCCGGCCCCCAGAAGTCCTTCAGCAGTCCGCGCTGTTCGTCGGTCATGCCGCCCGGCTGCGCGGTGTAGGCGACGGGCATCCCGGAGGCGACCGCCTGCTCGCGCAGCCGGGTCGCGTTCCGCACGAGGTCGGCACCGAGCGCCTCGCTCCCGGGGAACTGCCGCAGGAAATACCGCTGCATGTCGTGGACGAGCAGGACCGCACGGTCCGGGTCGGCCCGCCATGCCGCCGTGTTGGCGGGCAGGTCGCCGGCCTGGGGCATCGGATAGGGCTGGATGGGGGGTATCCCTGGCATGGTCTTCCTCATATGGCTGGGGTGGTCAGACGCCGAGGGTCGCGCCGCCGTCGACGGTGAGGTCGTGCATGGTGATGTGCGAGGCCTGGTCCGAAAGGAGGAACGCCACCGCCTCGGCCACGTCGGAGGGGCGGGCCAGCTTTCCGAGGGGAATGCCGACGCGGTAGGCGGCGGGCGAGCCTTCGAGGGTCGCGGTGCGGCCGTGGTCGTCCTGCCACATGGAGGTGAGCATCGGGGTCTCGGTGGAACCGGGCGCGACCACGTTGCAACGGATTCCGTATTGGGCGACCTCGAGGCCCAGGCACTTGGTGAACATGGTCGCCGCCGCCTTGGACGCCGCGTACGCGGCCATGTCCGTGCGGGCTGTGCCCGCCGCGTTGGAGGCGACGGTGACGACGGCACCGGAGCGCCTCGGGACCATACGGCTGACCACGGCGCGCGACATGAAGAAGACGCCGGTGGCGTTGACCGCGAACGTCGCCCTCCAGTCCTCGTCGGTGAGGTCCGTCGCCTTCCCGAGGCGCAGCACGCCCGCCCCGTTGACCAACTGGTCGAGCGGTCCCAGGGCGTCCTCGACGTCCGCGACCAGGCGCTCGGCTCCGGCACTCGAAGTGACGTCGGCGGGGAACGCTCGCACCCGCAGCCCGTCGGCGGCCAGTTTCCCGGTCATCTCGGTCAGCCGGTCGCCCTCCTTGTCCACGGCGGCGACCGAAGCCCCGCGTTCGCCCAGTGCGCGGACGACCGCTTCGCCTATTCCGCCCGCGGCTCCGGTGACCAGCGCTGTCTTTTCGCGCATAACGAACCAACCTCCTTGTCAGCGGCTCCAGGAAGAAGCCACTTCAACGGCCTGACGGGGATTGAGCCGCGGGTCGCAGAAGCTCGTGTACTTGTCTCCGACCGAATCCAGGAACGTGGCGTCGGCGACGCATTCCGTAACCTGGTCGGGGGTGGTTTCCAGGTGCAAGCCGCCGAGAATTCCACCGGCCGACGCCACGGATTCCTGGAATTCCTCGATTTCGCTTACGACTCTCTTCACGAAACGAGTCTTCAGACCGTCCGGCCCGCACTCGGTGTTGCCGTGCATCGGGTCGGACAGCCAGATCGCCGGGTGCCCGGCGCCGCGTACGGCGGCGACCAGGGCCGGGAGCACGCCGGGTGCCGTACCGGCGCCCATGCGTGCGATGAGCGTCAGTCTCCCGGGGACGCGGTCGGGGTCCAGCCGCTCGCACAGGCGCAGCAGCTCCTCCCGTGTCATGGTCGGTCCCACCTTGCAGGCCACCGGGTTGCACACGGCTGCCAGGAGTGCCACGTGGGCGCCGTCCACCTGCCGGGTGCGCTCGCCGATCCACGGCCAGTGCGTCGAGGTGAGCAGGAGGCTGCCGTCGTCCTGCCTGCGCAGCATGGGCAGTTCGTAGTCGAGGAGGAGGGCTTCGTGGCTGGTCCACACGGGGGCCTGTGCGCGCGGGGCGCCGCCGGCCCAGCCGAGGTGTTCCATGACCTCGCGCGCGGCCCGGTAGCCGGTCAGCAGGCGCCGGGGGTCGGGCTGCCGTAGCGCCGGGTCGGGATTCGGGTCGTTCACCATGTGCCCGCGGTAGACCGGCAGTTCGATGCCCTGGACCGTTTCGGTGGGCTTGGAGCGCGGCTTGGCGTACTGGCCGGCGAGCCGGCCCACGCGCACCACCGGCCTGCCCGCGTTGACGCGCATGACACCCGCCAGGAGGTCGAGCACCGCCGCCTTGCGAGCGACGTCCACGGGGCCGTGCTCCGCCCAGTCCTCGGCACAGTCGCCAGCCTGGACGACATGGGCGTGCCCCTCGGCTACGGCCCTGAAGTGGTCGTGCAGTTGGGCCACGTCCGAGGGCTCAACGAGCGGCGGCAGTGCGCTCAGTTCCCGCCTCACCCGCTCCGTCTCGGGACGACTGGGCCAATCGGGCTGCTGCAGAGCGGGGAGCGATTCGATGTGAGCGAGCTCGCTGTTCAACTCGGTTCCTCTCATGGAAATGAAGAAGGAGCTCTTCGGCTGAACTCGTGAGTTGCTTTCATCGATTCTGCGGAATTACGGAGTGCGCGTGAAGGGGAGAATCGCTACTTCGTCATGTTCCGGCGGAGCGTGCTGAATTCATCCGCGAGAGGGCACGAACTCGTCCGACCGGGACCGGGAAACTCGTGGAAAGCACGTGTCCCGGCCTCGTGGCACATGAGGCGACAAGGCCGGGACGCTGTGGATCAGGTGAGGAGACCGGGGGGCGGGCTCAGCTGGTGACGCCGCCGTCGACGACGAGGTCGTGGCCGACGACGAAGCTCGACTCGTCGGACGCCAGCCACAGCACTGCGTTGACGATCTCGTCCGTCGTCGCGACCCGGGCGATCGGAACCGCCGTGGCCAGCCGGGCCGCGCGGTCGGCGTCGGTCTCCCCGGGGCGCAGCGACATGCTGGTGTCCGTGGCGCCGGGGCTCACCGCGTTGATGCGCACGTTGTCCTTGATGTGGTCCAGGGCGGCGACCCGGGTGAGGGTGCTCACGGCGGCCTTGGACGCGGCGTAGGCAGCCATGCCGGGGCGGCGCCCGTGGTAGCCGATGTTGGACGCGGTGTTGACGATGACGCCGCCGCCGTGCGCCCTCATGTGGGTGATCTCCTGTTGCATGCCGATCAGGACGCCGTTCAGGTTGACGTCCAGGACGGACTGCCACGCGGACAGGTCCAGGTCGCCGACCGGGGTGGGCTTGCCGAAGACGCCCGCGTTGTTGTGGGCGACGTGCAGGCCGCCGTGGCGCTCGACAGTGGTACGCACCAGGCGCTCCATGTCCTCGGGCCGGGTGACGTCGGCGACGACGGCATCGGCGTTGCCGCCGTCCTCGTCGATGAGCCGCACGGTCTCCTCGATGGACCCGGGCCGGGCTCCGGTCGCGACCACGGTGGCGCCCTCACGGGCGAAGGCCCTGGCGCTGGCCCGGCCGATGCCGGATCCGGCTCCGGTGACGATGACGACCTTGTCCTTGAATCGGGCGGTCATGAGGGTGCTCCTTGACATGTGTCGTAGGGGGTGTCGTAACGGATGGAAGTCCAGGGTGCCCAAGGGGTGGAAGGACCGCGGTCCTTCATCCACCGTCACTGGACGGGCTGGGGCGCAGCAGGAAGACCGCGCACACCGCGGCGGCGGCGAAGGCCACGGCCGCGACGGTGAAGGCGAAGCCGTAGCCGGAGGCCTGGGCGGACGCCGTACCGGTTCCGGTGTGCTCCAGGTCCCTGGTGTGTCCGGTGGCCAGCGTCACCAGGACCGCGAGACCGATGGCCGGCCCGGCCTCCAGAGCGGTGTTGACCACGGCGCCGGCGAGGCCGGCCTGGTCCTGCGGAACGTCGGTGGTCGCCGTCACTGTGGATCCGGCGAACACCAGCGCCGTCCCGGCGGCGAAGAGCACCAGCCCGGCCAGTACCGCGCCAACGTACGGTGTGTCCGTGCCGATGAGGCCCAGCGCCGCCAGCCCCAGCCCGGCGAGCGCCAGTCCCGTGACCAGCACCGCGCGCGGGCCGAAGCGCTGCACCAGCCTGCCCACGGACAGGCCGCCGACGACCAGGGCCAGGCCGAAGGGCAGGAACGCCGCCGACGTCTCCAGCGCGGAATAGCCCCGGACCTCCTGGAAGTACAGCGCGAGCATGAAGAAGATCGTGGTGATCCCGGCGGCGCCCAGGAAGACCGCCAGCAGTGCCATCGCCCTGCGGGGCGAGGCGGGGAACGACAGCGGCAGAAGCGGCTGCGCCACCCGAGCCTCGGTGACGACGAAGGCCAGCAGCAGCGCACCGCCGCCGACCAGTGTGCCCAGTGCCACAGGAGAGGCCCACCCGCGCTCCGGCGCCTCCAACAGGCCATAGCTGAGCAGGGCGATCCCGGTGGTGGCCAGGACGGCCCCGAGGACGTCCAGCCGGCCGCCCCGGGGAGCGGCGCCTTCGGGAACCAGCCGTGGGGCGACGGCGACGGTCACCGCCGCCACCGCGACCGGCACGACGAACGCCCAGCGCCAGGAGTTCGACGAGGCCACCACCCCGGACAGGAGCATCCCGGCGGTCCCGCCGGAGGCCGCGAGCCCGCCCCAGACCGCCATGGCACGGGCGTACCGCGCGGGCTCCGCATGGACGACCCTCACCAGCGCCATCGCGGCCGGCACGGCCAGTGCGGCACCGGCGCCCTGGAGGAAGCGCGCCACCAGCAGCATCCACAGCCCCGTGGAGACGCCCGCCAGCGCCGAACTCGCGCCGAACACGAGGGTGCCGAGGAGCAGCATCCGACGGTTTCCGTACAGGTCGGACAGCCGACCGCCCAGAAGCAGCAGCCCGCTGAACGACATGGGGTAGGAGGCCCCGAGCAGGGCGAGTTCGGCGCGGTCGAGACCGAACTCCCGCTGGATGTCGGGGAGTACGACGTTGAGCACGCTCATGGCGAGAATGAGCACGAACTGGACCGACGCCAGCAGGGCGAAGGCCATGCCCCTTCTCCTGCCGCTTACCGCTTCGACGGCCGTTGCGGTCGGCTTCGTCCGCTCGGCCGCGTCGACGTCATGCTGCTGCACAGCTCGCCTCACGTGTGGTCGGGAAGGGTGATGGACTGCGAGTGCCGGAAGGTGTTCCGAGGGTCGTACGCGGCCTTGGTCCGCTGCAACCGCGGGTAGTTGCCCTTGTAGTAGAGCGTGTACCAGGGCACGCCGCTGGTGTTGACCTTCGTGTCGGTGATGTCGGCGTCGGGGTAGTTGATGTAGCAGCCGTCCGTCGCCGCGCCCGGTACGGGATATCCGCCGCCGGCTGAGAAGACCTCGCCGTACACGTCACGCGTCCAGCCGATGTTCGCGGCGTCGTCCTCGGCGCTCGACCAGAAGCTCTGGAACAGTCCCTTGAAGACCGAGTCCCGCTGCGCCGACGCGGTGTCGCCGGAGCCCACCGTGTTGATCTTCCCACCGTACGAGAGCAGGACGACCATGGACTGGGGGTTGTCGTGGTCGGTGCGCGTCAGGTGCCGGTACATCGCCGTGGCCTGCGCCTTGGTGACGTTCTTGCGCAGGTAGGCGGACTTGTGATGGCCACGCAGCGTCGGATCGGTCAGGGTCGGGTTGCTGGTGCCCAGCAGCTTGACCGAGTGCAGCCACGGAAGGCGCTGAGGCGTGAACAGGCCGGGCAGCGCACCCAGCTCGCCGACGGGCTCGGACATCGGGCGTACGGCCGCGTCGGACAGCGAGGAGGTGACCTCGGTGAGGAAGTCGTCGAGCACCTTCTCCGCGCCGGGGACGGTGGCGTCGATCTGGGTCAGCAGGCCGATGCTGCCGTTCGCCCGGTGGTTCATCATCAGGAAGCTGCACAGTGAGGCCGCGGAGGAGCCGGCGGAGCCGTTCCTCTCGTGCCAGGCGCCGAACTTCCGCACAAGGGAGACGAAGGAGCCCTTGTCCAGCTCGCTCCACGGCAGAGCGAGCGCGCTGACCAGAACCTCCTTCGGGGGCTTGGGCAGCAGCGAGGAGGGGTCGGTGCCGGTGGCACCCGGGCTGCGGAACCAGTACCGGGTGATGACGCCGAAGTTGCCGCCGCCACCGCCGGTGTGCGCCCACCACAGGTCGCGGTTGGGGTCGTCGGCCTCGCGCGTGGCCACCACCCTGCGGGCCTTGCCGTTCGCGTCGACGACGACCACCTCGACCGCGTACAGGTGGTCGACCGTCAGGCCGTGCCGCCGGGACAGCATTCCGTAGCCGCCGCCGCTGATGTGACCGCCCGCACCCACCGAGTAGCACATGCCACCGGGGATGGTGACGCCCCAGCCCTTGAAGAGGGAGTCGTACACATGCAGCAGCGTCGATCCCGCGCCCACTTCGAATGCCTGGAGCCCCGCGTCGTAGGCGATGGTGTTGAGCAGGGAGGTGTCGATGACCACCCGGACCTCGGGGTTGAAGACGAAGTCCGCGTAGCAGTGGCCGCCGCTGCGCACCGAGATTCGCTTGTTGCCGTCCACAGCTTCCTGAACGGCCCGCACCACCTGCCCGGTGGTCCGCACCAGGCGGACGGAATCGGGCCGGGCGACCCAGCGGGAGTTGTTGCCGACCACAAGATCGGCGTAACGGGGGTCGCTCGGGAGGACGGTGACGGCGTCGGGGGCGGTTCCCTTGGCGGCGTTGGCAGCGGTGGCGGCTGTCGCGACGGGGCCGGCCTCCAGGGCCGTGGCGGCTATGGCCACGGCCGTGCCGGCCAGGACACTTCGTCTTTTCATGGAACTCTCGTTCTCTTCCTGTATCGGTGCGAGCTTGTGGTCAGTCGCCCCAGACGACGCCGAGGCCGAGGTTTTCGGCGAATTCCAGCGTGCGGTCCACCGACCACGATCCGCCGACCGGCGCCGACTTTCCCAAATCGGTCGAGTATCCGGCCTCCGAGAAGAACCTCTCGAACCCACCGGGCGTGGTGACGACATAAAAACGTGCGGTTTCACTCTCCACCAGATAGGAGTGCGGAATTCCACGCGGCAGGAACAACACGCCCGCGCCCTTGACAATTTCCGTGCGGTCGCCGACGGTGAGGCGGACTTCTCCCCCCTCAATGATGAATATCTCGTCCTCGAGCGTGTGTGTATGGCGCGGTGCGCGCTCCCCCTGCACAGCGCTGAAGTGCGTGACTCCCAAGGCACCACCGGTCTCCTCGGCGGAGAGTTTCGTGGTGACCACCGACCCTTTTCCCCAGAGCCGGGAAATCCCCTCGCCGTCGCGGCGAATCACCGGCGACCGTCCGTCGAGCCCTGCGGTCAAGGTTCCTCCAGCACACTACGTTTACTCATTCACCATTTCGCCGAGAGCTTCACACAGCACCATCGGAGCCCGCAACGCGCAGGGCTTAGTTTGTCAGGTGTCGCCGCACAGCCCTACGCGACACAGAACACACCGGAACGCAAGCCGAATACCATACTTTGTCAGGTTCTCCGCGATGTGATCACGCAGTAACTGGACCGTTGTCGCGACATGGACAGAAGTGTGATGTCGGGCCCTAGGATTATGGCTGTCCTTCTCGTTCGGCCGCTGGAGCGGAGGCAGTCATTGACCACACGGCCGCGCCCGAAACACAGTGACGCCCTGTACCAGCTCACGGCGGAGGGGGTCGGTCTCTGGCTGGACGACTATCACCGTGGCCGGCTGACCGATGGCAGCCTGGAGAGACTGGTGGCCGACGGGCTGGTCGGTGGCGTCGTCTCCCGGCCCGCCGCCGTCGCGCGCGCGATGTCGGGCACCACCGCCTACCGGGACCAACTGAATCGGCTTTCGAGCGCGACCCCGTCCATGGAGGAACGCGTCTATGCGCTCATCGCCGAGGACGCCCGCGCGGCCTGCACCGCGCTGGAACCGGTGTTCCGGGCGACGCAGGGCATGCACGGCTGGGTCTCCCTCGGCATCGAGCCCCGGCTGACCGCGGATGCCGAGGCGATGCTCAACCACTCCAGGCGGCTCGCGGAGATGGTGGACCGCCCCAACGTACTGATCCGGATTCCCGCCGTGGGCAGGGGACTCGCCGCCGCCGGTGAACTGCTCGCCCACCGGGTCGGCGTGCACGTCACCTCCGTGTTCTCCGTACAGCGGTATGCCGAGGCGGTGGACACCTACTTTCGCGGCCTGGAGCGTGTCATGGCCGACGGCCACGCCGCGTCCGCCGTCACCTCGCTCGTCTCGCTGGACATCGGTCATCTGGACACCAGTGTCAACGCTCTGCTGGACGGCTCAGCGGACCCCTGCGCCGCCGCGCTGCATGGACAAGCCGGGGTGGTCACCGCGCGGCTCGTCTACCGCCGCTACGAGGAAAGCCTCGGCTGTCCCCACTGGCGCTCCCTGGTGGCCGACGGCGCCCGCCCTCAACGTCTGCTGTGGACATCGGAGAACGCGCGGGAGTCCCCTCGGACCGCGCTGGACCGAGTCGAGCGGCTCATCGCCTGGATGACCCTGCACGCCCTGCCCCAGTCGGCGCTCGAAGCGCTGGTCCGTCGCGAGGGGTTCCACGGCGACACCCTGTCCGGTGAACACGGCTCGGCCTGCCGGGCGTTGGACGCGTTCGAACGGGCCGGCATCGTCCTCGACTCGCTCGCGCGCGACCTGGAAGCCGCGGCGGTCGAGAGGGAGCGTGCCGCGTGGGACGAGCTTCTGACGGCGGTTCAGGCGGGCTGAGTCGTCTCTCGGGCGGGCGGGCTACGCAGCGCGCCACGGTGCACGGGCCCGACGCACCCCTGCGACGGCCCCTCGCCGGAACACACTTCCACCAAGAAGTGCTCGACCGAGTCTCCCCTGTCGACGACGACGTGCCTGCGGAGCACCCGCAGCCGCCGCCCCGCCTCCGCGGCGATCCGGCGCAGTCCGTCCATGTCCCCCCTGCTGCTGAAGTGCAGCAGGGCCCGGCCTTCGTGCGTCAGCCGGCGCGGCGCCTCGTCCACATACCTGCGGTGTGCCTCGTACCCGGGATCCACGTAGGCACGTTCCAGGGGAGTGCTGAAGCGGTAGTCCTCCGGTGCGCGCACGTACGGCGAGCTCCAGACGATCGTGTCGAAGAGCTGCCCGGCGGGCAGCCCTTCGAAGAGGTCGCTGTGCACGGCTCGGACGCGGTCGGCGACCCCGTGCCGCCGTGAGTTGAGTGCTGCGTTCGCCACCGCATCCGCGTTGATGTCGGAGGCGACGACCCGCTCCCAGCCCGCGAGGGCCGCCGTCACGGCGACGACTCCCGCGCCGCAGCCGATCTCCAAAAACGCCCCGCACCGCGGGTGGCGTACAGGATCGGAGAGGCCCAGCAGGTCCAGGACGATCTCGGTGGTACCGGCGTGCAAGGGGGCGAAGACCGTGTCGAGCAAGTCCCATTCCCTTCCGCGCAGTGAGAAGACCTCTGGGCGGTGCTCCGGCCGCATGGAGTCACGGCTGCGTTCGAGCGAACGTAGATAATTCTTGATCTCGGACATCCCGCCCCGACAGTCCTCTCCTGATTGCCGGGCACCGCCTTCGGCGTCCCCGGCCACCGCCCACATCCCCTTGCGCACGGTCCCGGCTCGATCCTTCCGTGACATGGGGGACGAGCGGCAGGTGGTCCGACCACACCGTAGGTGAGGGATGAGGGTGCCTCGGCCACCACCCCTCGGGGAACACCAGTGCGGCCACGTACAGTAAGCGATGACAGGCGCCGGGTCACGACCTTAGGCTCTCTGCGGACCGACTTGCTCGATCACGCTTGATCACAGAGGAATCACGGGGGAAATGATGACAGGGGGGCCGGAGCCGGACTCGCCGGATGTGATGTCCGTACTGGAACTGCTCGCCGTGGGGGCACCGCCGGCGCGGTTCGAGGAACTGCTGCGCACCGCCCGGCGCGAGGAAGCTCCCGACAGCACCCTCGCGGAACTCGATCAGGCCGTCCGCCTGGCCTCGCGTGTCCAGGCCCTGATCGGCCACGCGCAGCAGCGCGAAGCCGGCCTTGCCGCGCTCGTCGACACGGCCCACGACCTCACCCTGGTGCACGGCATGGAGGCGCTCCTGCACGAGATCGCACGGCGGGCACGCCGACTGCTCAACTTCGACATGGCCTATATCGGATTGCGCGCCGCGGACGACGAGGGCCGGGCCTCCTCCATCCGCGCGGCAGAGGGCGAGACCACATCGCTCAGCGTGGGCCTGAAGACCTTCGAGGACTCCGGCCTCGGCAGCCTCGTCCAGCGGAGCGGGGCGCCCGCCTGGAGCCCCGACTACCTGGCCGACAGGGATCTTCCGCACTCCCCCGACATCGATGCCGTCGTACGGGCCGAAGGCCTGCACGCCATCCTGGCGGTGCCGCTCGGCTACGGCACGACGGTCTTCGGCACCCTCTACGGCGCCGACCGGAAGGTACGGCATTTCACGCCGGACGAGATCAGCCTCATGCGCTCGCTCGGCAGGCTCGCAGGCGTCGCCATCGAACGCGCGCGGCTGTTGGAGGCCACCCGCGCCGAGGTGACCGAGCTGGAACTGGACACCTCCCGCGCCAGGAGCAGTCTCAACGTGCAACGCCGCGTCGAGGCTGCCTACATCCGACTGATCGACCTGGTACTCAGCGGCTGCGATCCGCAGACCCTCGCCGAAGCGGCGGTCAAGGAGCTGTCGGGGGCGCTGGTCGTCAGGGACTGCGTCGGACGCACGATCGTCGTGACCGGTACGCCGCCCCGGCTCACCGAGGACGACGTGCTCAGGTGGACCTATGACGCCCATGCGGCGGGCTGCCCCGTGCCGATGCCTGACGGCGGTTGGGTCGCGCCGGTCACGGCCGGCGGCGAGAACCTCGGTGCCATTCTGCTGGTTCCCGACGAACCGCTCACAGACGGCTTCGGAGTGCGGTTGCTCCAGCTCACCGCGCGGGCGGTGGCCCTCATCCTGCTGCTGCAGCGCACCTCGACCGTCGCCCACGACCAGATCCGTGACGAGCTGTTGGATGAACTGCTCAGCGATATCCGGACGCAGCCGCGCCAGCTGATTCCACGGGCACGCCGACTCGGCATCGCCATCGACGAACCGCATGTGATGGTGCTGGCACGGCCCGAGGGAGGTCCGGAAGGCCGGGCCGCCGCGTGGGCATCGTCGTATGCCCATCGCATGTCCGGGCTCATGAGGTTCCGTGACGGCTATGTGACGCTGCTGGTCCCCAGCGAGGACCCCCTCGCCGCGGCCACCGCAGTCTCCGAGGAGCTCACGCCGCTCGTCGGTCATCCCGTCACGGTCGGGGCGGCCGGCCCCGTCTCGGGCCCGGGCCGCGTGGCCCAGGCCCACCGCGAGGCCCTCAGCTGCTTGGAGGCGCTCACCGAGCTGGGCAACCTCGGCTGTGTCGCCACCCCGCAGCAGATGGGCTTCCTCGGTGTCCTGCTCTCCGAGAACCGCGGCGTCGGCGAGTACATCAGGTCCGTGATCGGACCCGTAGTGGACTACGACACCCAGCGCTTCACCGAGCTGACCCGCACGCTCGACGCCTACTTCGCCTCCTCGTCGAGCCCGACCCGCGCGGCCTCCGACCTGCATGTGCACCCCAACACGGTGTCCAGACGGCTGGAGCGCATCGCCGAACTCCTCGGAGCCGACTGGCAGGACCCCGAACGAGCACTCGAGATCCAGCTCGCCCTGCGACTGCACCGCACCCGGCGAACCCTGCAGCACCGGCACGCGGCCACCGGGGCGGCCCGGGACGCCGGCAGTCCGGCTCCGCGAGGGTCGGGGCCATAGGGGGTCAGGCGGAGAGTCGAGGCGCACGGAGACGCAGCTGACCCGGCTCGTCCGCCAGCGCCGACACCGCGTGGGCGACGGAGGCCAGGGTCATGTGGCGGTGCCAGCCCCGGAACGAGCGCCCCTCGAAGTCCCGGACGCCCACCTGCTCGCCGATCCGCTTCTCATCCTGGGCGACCTGCTGCGCAAGCCGCGTCAACCGCACGAGGTCACCGACGGGTGCCGTCGCCGGGGCCGCGAGCCACAGGGTCACCGGCGCCTTCCCGCCCTCGTGCCACTCGCCGATCAGCAACAGCTCGGGCCCGGAACCCGGCCGGGGAAGCCGTACCCGGACCGCCGCCGCGAGCGTGGTGTGCCGCACCGGCCCTCCGGCGGCCGTCGACGGACGGCGCAAGCCCTGCACGGACTCCATGATGTGGCGGGCCGGGACGGCTCCCGCCCGGTACCCGGGCATCGCGCGGTCCGCCACGACCAGCAGGGTGCTCCCCTTCACCCGGGTGAGCAGGGGGACCTGCGCTTCGACGAAGGGCCGGATGACGCCGCCGAGGCTCGTCACGTGGGCGTCCAGCACGACGGGACGCTTCGGCACCGCCCAGTGGCCCAGCGCGGTCAGCGCCGTGACGGTCGCGCACTCGTCCGGTGTCTCCGCCTCGGCACTGTCGGGAATCTCCGCCCTACGACGCCTGCGCGCGTCCCCGAGCCAGGACTCGGGAAGATGTAGCCGCCACTGAACGGGGACACTGGCCCCCTCAGCCGCGGCCCAGGCCCCGAAGGCCAGCTGGCCGTTGACCACTTGAGCGAGCTCCGGGGCGAACTGCCGCTCCACCCCCACCGAGTGCTCGCCGGCCTTCGGAATGAACAGCGGTCGTACGACCCAGGCCCTCGGTGCCAGCACCCGCGTGACATGGGCGGCGAGGGCTTCGCGTATGGGCGACCAGTCCCAGGTGGAGCTGCTGATGAAGTGGTGCAGACTCTGCTCAGCCGCAGCCCCGCCTGCGAGGGCAGCGATGTTGCGGATCGACTTGCGTCCCTCCGCCGCCAGCAGCCCACTCAGATATTGCCGCGCCCTCAGACGCTGGTCACTCCGGCGCAAGGACGCGAAGAGCTCAGAACTGAACTCGTCGCCCGGATGGGTGACGTCGCAAGCTCCTTGTCGTATTCGGTGCCAGGAGACGACTTTCGCGTTCACGGTTCCCCCCGCTCGTCAACTTGTCAGCTGTTCCCTCCACACTGGCCGGGCACGTCCGGCAACGGGAGGTGCACCCGACACACACCTGCGAGCGACGACGGTTGCCGGGCCACCCCCGAGAGGCTCCCTCCGACGGCGGCCGCGAGGCGGCCGCAGCACCCGTGTGTGGTGCGGTCACCTCGCGGCCGCCGTGAGCGCACCACGCTCAGCCGCCGCGCCTACCGAGACGGGGCTGAGGTCGCCGACGGGGTTGACCACCACGGTGACGAGCGGCAGCCGCGCTGACACGACGGATCGCCGCTTCCCGACGGGCCGGTGCACCCTGGCCGTCGGTCCGCGCGGGCCCACCTGTCCACCCGCCCGGCCGTCGCTCGCCGGCCCCACCGGCCATCCGGTGCTCCCGAGGGCGGAACGGGCGGGGTGGTCGGCCTTCCCGGTTGCACCACGGGGAACCAAGTAGCCACTGCAGCAGACGGGGTGACAGCCCGCGGCCTTCGCCGCGTCATGACGATCGCTTTGGAGGCCCCACCATCAGGACGTGTCGCTCCACGTGGCGGCCGGGCCGTGTTCCGGACGCCGAGCGGTCAGCGGACCGGATGGACGACGAGCCGAAGGGGCCTACCTACTGACTTCGGCTCGTCAGGGCGAAACGGGATCGTCGAGGGCCAGGCCGGTGCAGGCTGTGAAGCCGTCGAGGGTAGGGCGCGCACGCAGTCAGGAGCCCGCCGGTGTCAGGTCCTGCAAGCCCACTACCCGCAGCAACTGCAAGCGCTCGTACGACTCCGTGCCCGGGCGGGCGGTGTGGATGACGAGCTGCTGGTCGTGGTCGGAGTTGACGAGGACCTCGCAGTCGAGTTCGAGGATGCCGATCGCAGGGTGCCGGAAGCGCTTCGTGGAGGCGCGGCGTACGGCGACCTCGTGTTTGTCCCAGAGGTGGGTGAACTCTTCGCTCGAAGCGCGTAGTTCGGCGACGAGGGCGGCGGGTTCGGGGGCCGTGGGGCGTGCCGAGGCCACCGCTCGCAGGCCGGCCACCAGCTCGCGGGCGCGCTCCGGGCGGTCCTCGGGCGGGAACAGCTCCTGAGCCGCCGGGTCCAGGAAGAAGCGGCGGATCATGTTGCGCGCCCGCGGCGGGCGGACGAGGAGGTCTCCGCTCAGCGCCCGCGACAGCGCGTTCTGGGCCAGGACCTCGCCGCAGTCGGTCACCACCATCGCCGGGGTGTCGTGCAGCCGGTCCAGCACCAGGAGCAGGCCCGGGCGTACGTGCGTGCTGGTCGCCTCCCGGCGCGGCGGCTCCTCCCCGGTGAGGTGGAAGAGGTGGTCGCGTTCGTCCTCCGTCAGGCGCAGGGCGCGGGCCACAGAGGTGAGCATCTGGCGGGACGGACGCGGGCCCCGGGACTGTTCCAGCCGCGTGTAGTAGTCCACGGACATGCCGGCCAGCTGGGCCACCTCCTCGCGGCGCAGCCCCGGCGTACGGCGGCGGGCTCCGGCCGTCAGGCCCACCTCGGAGGGGTCCAGGCGGGCGCGAGCGCGGCGCAGGAAGTCGGCGAGTTCGGCTCGGTTCACCTCTCCATGGTGCGGGAGGCCGGCCGGCTCATCCAGGGACTTGCGATCCCTGGATGAAGAGGTCTCTCCCCCTCGTCCCCACACCCGCCGAGGCTGGTCATCAACGACAGGCGACACAGTGGGTGAGGAGCACATCATGCTGACTTTGGTGACCGGTACGACGGGACAGGTCGGACGCCGCTTCGTGCCGAGGCTGCTGGCTCAGCGGCAGCCGGGCGAGCAGGTCCGCGTCCTGGTGCGGGACGCGGCCCGCGGCGAGCGCTTCGCCGAGCTGGGCGCGCAGGTCGCCGTAGGAGACCTGCGCCGCGAGGAGACACTCCGCGAGGCGCTCGCCGGCGCGGACGCCGTAGTGAACGTCGCCGCCTCCTTCCGCGGGGTGCCGGACGAGGAGGCGTGGGCCGTCAACCGGGACGCCGCGGTGGCCCTGGGCCGCGCCGCGCAGGCCCTGGGCGTGGAGCGGTTCGTGCAGGTCAGCACGAACAATGTGTACGGCGTCGGACGGGGCCGCCCGCTGACCGAGGAGGACGAGAGCCGGCCGGGCGGCGCCATGTGGGGCGCCTACCCCGAGTCCAAGGGCGACGCCGAGCGCGAACTGCTCGCCCTCAAGGACCTGGACGTACGCGTCGGACGGCTCCCCTTCGTCTACGGCGAGGGCGACCCACACCTGGCCAACGCCTTGCACTGGGCATCTGGTTGGGCACCGCACCAGCGCCTGCAGATGGCCCACCACGCGGACGTCGCCCAGGGCCTGATGCGTCTGCTGTACGCGCCGGGCATCACCGGCCAGATCTACAACATCGCCGATGACGCCCCCGTCACGACGGTCGAGCTGTACCAGCTCAACGGCGTCGAGGTGCCCGCCGGTCTCCACGAGCTCACGGACCCCGACCCGTGGCTCGGAATCATGTCCACCCAGCGGATCCGCCGGGAGCTCGGTTTCCGCCCGATCTACCCGAGTGTCTGGACGGCGCGGGACGCCGGAGCCCTGTGACGATCACTGCGCCCGGTCAGACCACCCCTGTGATCCGCCCCGGCAGCCCAGCCCCGCCACCGCAATCACGGCCCCCACCACTACGCCGAGCCGGGCCCTTCGTCGTCGGCCGACGCCATGACGGGCTCCAGCCGTGCTCCTGGACCTGCTCCGTGGTCCGCAGGCCCATGTGATCGGCCTCGTCCCGATCACCGTAGTCATGGCGGACGACCCTCCAGCAGCACCCAGCAGATTCGAACACCTGCTGAGCTGGAGCTCGCCAAGGCCGCACGAAAACGGCGCCCGGGTTCCGCCGCTGCGACTCTTCGTCTCGACGGTCAGCTGCCCTGGCGGCCAGCTCGGCACGTGGTTCTGATCCCCGTGCTCTCTGACCGCCCGAGCGAGAGGCGCGAGTCGGCGTGATCGCTCCCGGGGGGCGGCCGGTTGACGGGCGGGGGCAACCCCGGTGCCGGGGATGACCGCCGGTGGTCCCAGCAACACCCCACACGCACGGTCTGGCCGCACTGTCCTATCGCTCGGTGTCGGCCAGAGTCGTGGAGGTCGGCGGACACGGCCGGCGGATCCACAAGCCGAGGGGAAACAGCATGTCCGAAGCAACAGGTGGGGCACATCGCGGCATGGCCCGACGAGGGTTCCTGGCCGGGGCCGCCGCCGTGACGGGTACGGCACTGACGAGCGCGGCACCCGCCGGCACGGCACGCGCGGCCGGGAGGAGGGCCGCGAACGGCGCCGGCACCGGCCCGTTGGCGCTCACCCACGTCACCGTGATCGACGGATCGGGAGCACCCCCGGCCCCCGGCATGACGGTCGTCATAGAGGGCGGCCGCGTCACCGGACTCGCCCCGAGCGCACGCACCCGGCTCCGCCCGGGCACCCGCACGGTCGACCTGACCGGCAAGTACCTGATCCCGGGCCTGATCGAGACGCACACCCACAGCGACGGCCCGGAGACGGTGATCCCGGCCCTGTACGCCCTCGCCGGCGTCACCACGGTCCGGGAGATGCGGGGCCGGCCCGTCCACCACGAGTGGCGCGAGAAGATCCGCAGCGGTGCGCTGCTCGGCCCCCGCTGGGTGGTCGGCAGCCCCATCATCGACGGCGCGCCCTCTCTGTGGGCGGCCGACGTGGGCCCAACCATCGAGGTCCGCGACGCGGCCGAGGCCCGGCGCGCCGTACGGCAGGTAAAGCGTGAGGGTGCGGACTTCGTCAAGGTGTACTCCCGCCTGTCCCGCGAGGCCTACTTCGCTGTCGCGGACGAGGCCAGGCGCCAGGGCATCCCCCACCTCGGGCACTGCCCCGACACCGTACGGATCGCGGAGGCGAGCGCCACCGGCCACCGCGCCGTCGAGCACCTGCACGCGCTGCTCCTGGCGACCTCACGGCACGGGAAGGAAATACGGCGCCGTCTGTCCGCCGTGCGGATCGACCCGCGCGACCCCAGCAGCCTGTCCCGCTACCACAGCTGGTTCCAGCAGGTGCATCCCCTCGAATGGCGGGCGGTGCAGGGCTACGACCGGGACCGGGCGGACGCCCTCTTCCGCGGACTGGCGGCTGACGGGACCGCCATCGTCCCCACGCTCAGCGTGCACCGCACGCTGGAGCTGCCCGACGACGTTCCGTCCGGGGCCGAGGAGTGGAAGTATCTGCCCGCCTGGCAGGTGGAGAGCTGGCCGGACCAGCTGGCGGCCCTGACCGGTGGCCGCACCCCCGAGCAGGACCGGCGGATCCGCCAGATCTTCGCGCACCGGCTCCGGCTGGTGAGCGAGTTGCACGGCGCGGGTGTGCGGCTGGCGGCGGGCACCGACACCGGCACGGGATACCTGGTCCCGGGCTTCGCCCTCCACGACGAGCTGACGCTGCTCGTGGCGGCCGGGCTCACCCCGGCTGAGGCCCTGCGCGCGGCCACTCGGGACGCGGCTCGCACCCTCGGCCTGCCCGCCGTGGGCACCGTGGCCCGCGGACAGGCTGCCGATCTGCTCGTCCTCGACGCCGACCCGCTGCGTGACATCCGCAACACCCGCCGCATCCACGGCGTGGTCGTGGACGGCAGATGGATCCCACCTCGGGAACGCCGCCGACTCCTTGCGGCGGTGGAAGAGGCCGCCGCGCAGACCCCGCCGCCCCGGGAGGGGGCGACCATGAAGGGCTGCGGCTGCGGCGGACACCCCTGACAGCCCTCCGGTGGCGGCCTCGCGGACGAGCGGTGCCGTCCGCGGCCAAGGGACGCTCTGCTGGGGCGCCCGTCCGTCGAGTTGCTCTGGCACAGGCCCGACCCGGAGGCCGAAGGCGTCCGATGCACTGGTGACCCTGCTGATGCTGCGTCTGCGCGAGACGGCGCGGGCGGTCGGCGGCAGCGGCGGGGGTGACGCCGGGACCGGTGCAGTGGACCGGCAGCGGTGCACGCGTCGTCTACGAAGTGAAGTCGTTCACCGTCCGCCTACGTCCCCGGACGCCGAAGGCAGGTGGTGCGCTCGCTGACACCTGCAGCCCGCCGCCGGCCCGACACCCCGACCGTCCTGCCAGTCGCGTCAGACGACTGATCGCCTACGCCACGAGACGGGACGTGACCTGGAGGACGGGCCGCGTCATGCGAACCCGGTGCACCGGGCGCTGCGGGCGCTGCGGGCGCGGGCGGAGACGACGGGGAACCGGCCAGCGGTCCAGGCGCCGCCGGTACGTCTGCCCGGATCCCAATCCCGGCTCCTGCGGCAGGAATTGCAGGCAATGTCCTGGTGCAGGCGTACAGGCCGCCCCGCAGACACAACCGATCCGGTAACCGCTCCGGCCAAGGCAGCGGCAGCGGTTCGATCCGTGCCCGCAAGTCCTCATCCACGATTCACGGCCGAGTCGTCGTCACACGACACCAGCGGCCGGAACGCCACACGGTCACGCCCGGCCAGAGCGTCCCGACAAGATCCTTTCACGAGCTCTTCGCGGCGATCGCTGTTTTTGAAACGCTGCGCTTCGGGTGGGTCAATATCTATGGCCGCGAGGTAAGGGTTTGACACGTCCCACGGAAAGTGTTTTTGCTGCAATCAGCAAGGCAAAGCCATATACCGCACTCGGCCCGCCATCTCATGATACTGTCGAATCTCAGCTGCAGTTGTGGTTCCCAGAACTTCAAGCGTCTTCGTCGGCATTGTCAGTCGCAGGCGGCGTTTTCGTACGGCCGGTCGTTTTCCGGACGGGGCATCATCGCGGCGACCCGGTATCCGCGCACCGCGGGTCCCGGCGTACTGCCCAAGAGGAGATATGACATGGCGTCAGGCACTGTGAAGTGGTTCAACGCAGCCAAGGGTTTCGGCTTCATCGAACAGGACGGTGGGGGCGCCGACGTGTTCGCCCACTTCTCGAACATCGCCGCCCAAGGCTTCCGCGAGCTGCTCGAAGGCCAGAAGGTCACCTTCGACATCGCGGCGGGCCAGAAGGGCCCGACGGCCGAGAACATCGTCCTCGCCTGACGTTGACGCACACTTCGTAGCTGGGGCCCGCATCCCTTGGGGTGCGGGCCGCAGCTGCGGATATTTCCCGCGGTGGTGCGGCCTGCGCGACGAGAGGCGCCCGCGGTCCCTCGTCCAGGGACGCGCGCCTCGTCCAAGGCGCAACCGGTAGGGTCCCGGGATTTCACGCCCATATGAGCTCAGAAATCCCGTCGCCGCAATTCGCACCAGATCTACTGCACTCCAGTATTCCTTTACGCATCCATTCGGTCCGTTCTCGCGATTCCCCGCGCTGCTTCCGCTGCGGGAATTCCTTGATACGTGCCGTATCAAGGAAGGTTCCCAATGAACTTCGCACGTACGAATGACCGCTCTTCCCGCCGCGGCCGTGGCGACGGCCCCGCTTCCGGTTCCAGCACCGGTTCGAGGCGGGGCAGCCGTTTCGGCTCGTCCGCCCCGAGCCGTTCAGGGGGTTCGGGCCGTTCGGGCGGCTACGGCCGGCGGCCCGCGGCGGTGCAGGGCGAGTTCGCCCTGCCGGAGACGATCACGCCCGCACTGCCCGCGGTCGAGGCGTTCGCCGACCTCGACATGCCCAAGCCGCTGCTGGCCGCGCTGACCGCGCAAGGGGTGAACGTCCCGTTCCCGATCCAGGGCGCGACCCTGCCCAACACCCTCGCGGGCCGCGACGCCCTGGGACGCGGGCGCACCGGTTCCGGCAAGACACTCGCCTTCGGCCTGGCCCTGCTGGCCCGCACCGCCGGGCAGCGTGCCGAGTCCCGCCAGCCACTGGCCCTGGTCCTCGTGCCGACGCGTGAGCTGGCCCAGCAGGTGACCGACGCGCTCACTCCCTACGCCCGCTCGGTGCGGCTGCGTCTCGCCACGGTCGTGGGAGGAATGTCGATCGGCCGGCAGGCCAACGCGCTGCGCAGTGGGGCCGAGGTCGTCGTCGCTACGCCGGGACGGCTCAAGGACCTCATCGACCGCGGGGAGTGCCGGCTGAACCAGGTCGCGATCACCGTCCTGGACGAGGCGGACCAGATGGCCGACATGGGCTTCATGCCCCAGGTCACCGCGCTCCTGGACCAGGTCCGCCCCGAGGGCCAGCGGATGCTGTTCTCCGCCACCCTCGACCGCAACGTCGACCGCCTGGTCCGCAGCTACCTCACCGACCCGGTCGTCCACTCCGTCGACCCGTCCGCGGGCGCGGTCAGCACGATGGAGCACCACGTGCTGCACGTCCACGGCGCGGACAAGCACTGGACCACGACGCAGATCGCGGCGCGCGAAGGCCGGGTGATCATGTTCCTGGACACCAAGCACGCCGTCGACCGGTTGACGCAGGACCTGCTCAACAGCGGGGTGCGGGCCGCCGCCCTGCACGGCGGCAAGTCACAGCCGCAGCGCACCCGGACCCTGACCCAGTTCAAGACCGGGCACGTCACCGTGCTCGTGGCCACCAACGTCGCCGCCCGCGGCATCCACGTCGACAACCTCGACCTGGTCGTCAACGTCGACCCGCCGACCGACCACAAGGACTACCTGCACCGCGGCGGCCGTACCGCGCGCGCCGGCGAGTCCGGCCGGGTCGTCACCCTGGTCACTCCCAACCAGCGCCGCAACATGACCCGCCTCATGACCGCCGCCGGCATCATGCCCGAGACCACCCAGGTCCGCTCCGGCGAAGAGGCACTCGGCCAGATCACCGGCGCCCAGACGCCCACCGGCATCCCCGTGACGATCACCGCGCCGGTCGCCGAGCGGCATCCGCGTGGCACGTCGTCCTCACGCGGCCGACGCAGCCCCGCCTCGGCCGCCCGGCGCAGGACCCGGCAGTCCTCGTTCAACGCCGCGGCGTAAGGACTTCGCGTTCCGGTTCAGGAATCTGGCCCACCTCCGCAGGAGGCACGTAGTGACGATGGTTCGAACACAGCCCCGCTCCCCGCGTGCCACCCCCGCGCCCAGGACGGTGGCCGACACCATGGAGACCGCCGGATCGCAGGTCCGCGGCGACATCACCGTCGAGATGCCCCTGTCCGTCATGGCGAGCGCCCGCACCGCACACCCGCTCGTCTTCGACAACGACGGCGGGTGCACCGGACTTCTCACCCAGGCCAGGCCCACGGCGGTCCGCGACAGCTCCATGTACTCGGACCGGGTCAAGTCGCGTGACATCCTCGTAGGCCCGGGGCCCTTCGCCCCACCCGTGACCACGACGGCCCAAGCCGAGCACGCGATGCGCTACCGCCGCCTCGGTGCCCTGCCCGTGGTCGACGAACACGGCAACGCCCAGGGCGTCCTCGCCCCGACCCGCTGAACCACCGCAACCGCGGCAGAACCATCCCCTCGTTCTTCCCCCTGTGAGGCATCATGCGCTGCGTCATCGCCCGCTTTCCCTTCGACCTCACCAAGAGCGGCGTCCTGGAATCGATGAAGGGCGTCAAGCCTGAGCGAGTCCTCGGGGCGTCCGTGATCGTCGGCCGCCGCACCTACCCCGTCAAGCAGGTCGGGCAGGTCGTCACCCGCCAGGATCGCCGCGACTTCAGCGCCGCCGAAGTCCTCCGGGCCATGGCCCGGCTCGGCTTCACCTGCCGCGACCTTGCCCCGGCCGCTGCACCCACGCGCACACTCAGCGCGTTCCAGGAGGCTTCCGCGATGCTCGGGGCCCCCACAACCGTCTGACCGAAGGGCAGGCGTGAGCCGTCGTCGCCGCAGCGGCGAGCTTCGCAGCCGTCCCTGTGCACTCGGTGCCATCCTTCTGCCTGCCCCATGAGGCGCATGCGGCAGCACGGGGCGCAGGGGGCTCAACCTGACCGTACGCGGTCCCAGAGCCATGACGGCCGGACGGCTGGGTATCCGAGTGGAGGCCGGGACACGTGGTGCCGTAGGACCAGTTCGGTGCTGGACAGGACACCGGCACCCCGTGTCCCGAGCGGCATCGAGCCAAGGAGTGAGGAGGCGCCGTGACCGCATTGGGGTCAGGCAGGAATCGTGCGGGCGGGGCGTTGACGCTGGCAGGGACGTTGGAGGCGGCGGAGACCGCGGCGCCCGTGGAGTCGCTCGACGTTGTCGCCCATATGCTAAAGGAGCACCTGGGGGCCGCGTCGGTGTCGTTCCTGATCACCGACTTCAACGGCAGCTCGGTCGTACGGCTGGGCGCCGCAGGCAGTGTCGAGACCGGTGAGTCGGCCCGGCGTATCCCGCTGCGGGGCACCCTGTACGACGATGTGATCCGCAGCCAGCGGCCGGGGGTCCAGGACCAGGGTGAGGGCGCGCTGGTGCGGATCGTCGCTCCGGTGACCAATCGTGGGGACGCCATCGGCCTCCTGGAACTGTTCTTGCCGACGGCGCCGGATGTGGAGACGATGCGGGAGATCGGTGAGACGGCGCACGCGCTGGCCTACATCGTCATCGCGAACCGGTCGTTCACCGACGTCTACCAGTGGGGCCGGCGCACTGTCCCGCTGAGCCTGGCCGCGGAGATCCAGCACCGGCTGCTCCCGGTGTCGCTGGCGTGCGAGGCGGCACAGTTCGCGGTGGCCGGAGCGCTGGAGCCTGCCGACCACGTCGGGGGTGACACCTTCGACTACGTCATCGACCGGGACTCCGTCCAGCTCTCCGTCACCGACGCCATGGGTCACGACGTCGCCGCCGCGCTGCTGGCCACCCTGGTGGTGGGTGCCCTGCGCCGGGCCCGGCGAGGGGGCGCCGGCCTTGAGGAGCAAGCCCGCCAGGGCGACCAGGCCGTGCGCGAGCACGGCATGGCAGGCTACGTCACCGGTCAGCTGCTGCGGATCAGCCTGCTCGACGGCGAGGCGCACTTCATCAACGCCGGCCACCCCTGGCCGCTGCGGATGCGGGACGGGAAAGTGCAGCAGATCGTCCCAAAGGTCGATCTGCCGTTCGGCGTCCGCCCCACGCACCCCTATCGGCTGCAGTCGCTGGACCTTCGACCCGGCGACCGGCTCGTGATGCTGACGGACGGCATGCTGGAACGCAACGCCAACAGCCTGGACCTGTCCGCCCTGATCGCCGACACCCGCGCGCTGCACCCCCGAGAGGCCGCTCGCACCCTCATCGGGGCGATCGTCGACGCCAGCCACGGTCACCTGGAGGACGACGCGACCGTCATGTGCCTGGACTGGCACGGTGCCGAGTACGCTCAACGGGACGCCGCCACCGGCGCCAACCTCGCCGACGCCTCACCCCCGTCAAGCACGGGACCAACCACTGCGGGGCGCTGACCTGATTCCTGGGTGGCCCGGAGCCCGCGCTGATCCGCCGTCGGGCACTCAGCGCAGCCTGGTCTCGTACCTGGTCAGCACCACGCCGTCGGGAAACGTCCGGGTCTCCACCAGGCTCAGGTTCACCCAGTTGTCCAGAGCGGTGAAGAACGGCGTGCCGCCGCCCACCAGGACCGGATGGGTGACGATCGCGTACTCGTCGATCAGCCCGGCCCGCATGGCCGCCGCGGCGAGGGTGGCACCGCCGACGTCCATGGGGCCGCCGCCGTCGGCCTTGAGCCTGGTGATCTCGGTGACCGCGTCGCCGGCGACCAGACGGGCGTTCCAGTCGACCGTGCTGGTCGTGGAGGAGAACACCACCTTCGGCATGTCCCGCCAACGGCCGGCGAACTCAATCGCCGCCGGTGTGGCGCCCGGCTGCTTGTCGGCGGTCGGCCAGTGGGCGCTCATCGTCTCCCACAGCTTGCGCCCGTACAGGGCCAGGCCCGTCGCGTCCACCCGGTCGGACCACCACTGGAACAGCTCGTCGCTCGGCACGCTCCAGCCGAGGTCGTCGCCGGGCGCGGCGATGTAGCCGTCCAGGCTCATGTTCATGCCGAAGGTCAGTTCCCGCATGGCGTCGGCCTCCCGTGAGTCGGTGTCCGGCGTACAGACCAGCACGGCCCGCAGAAGCCACCGGTCAGGCCACGCCGAGGGCCAGTTCACCACCACGCCAAGCAGATTCTCGGCACGGGAAGGAACCTCCGACGTACCGGCGAGGACGAGACGGGCCCTCCGTCACCGCCATGACCTGCGCATACACCTGCCGGACGTTCGCCGACGCCAGCCGCACGCCCCGTGTCCAGACTTCGATCCAAGACCCGACCGGCTGCTGTCCCACCCCTACCGCCCGCACTTCGCCTCGACCGGATCGTCCTGGCTGAACCTGATGGCACGCCCGTTCGCCGAGCCGACCACCAAGCGCGTACGACAAGGCACCCGCGGCACCGCGGGACCGGTCCCCGGCTGCGGTGTCCGCCGTACCGGGGGGCCCGGCACGGCGGACACCCGCCGTGCGTCTATTGCCGCTCGTCGGTGCCCAGGTCCAGCCGCTGGTGGACCAGCCGGGCGAAGTGGGCCAGGGTGCGTCCGGTGGCCAGGTCGGCCGGTCCGAGGCGGATGTCGAACAGATCCCGGGCCTGCACCAGGAACTGCATCCCCAGCAGGGAGTCCAGTCCGAAGTCGGTGACGTTGAGCGTGGGGTCGAGGTCGGACGGGTCGGCCTGCAGGACACCGGCGAGGAGCTGGGTGATCACGTCGGTGATCTTGCGCACCGCCTCGTCCGCCGGGAGGTCCGCCAGCGCGTTCAGGAGCTCGTTACGGGCGTCCGGGGATGCCGCGGAGGACGCCGGAGCCAGCGGGGCGAACCGAGGGGTGGTCAGGGCGTGCAGCAGATGGCGTGCGGTCCCCCAGCGGTAGCGGCCCGCTCCGGCGACATCGGTGCCGGCGGCCAGGAGGTGGTCGGCGGTGGTCAGGACCTCGGCGGGGGTGAGCAGTTCGAGGCCGCGTCCTGCCATGGCGGCCCCCAGGCCGCTGCGGGCGACGTAGCCGGTTTCGCCGATCGGCCCCCAGGCCAGTGCCGTACCCGTCCGGCCGGTGCCGCGCCGGGCCCGGGTGAGGGCCTCCAGGTAGGCGTTGGCCGCCGCGTAGGCGGACTGTCCCGGATTTCCGATACTGGCGGAGACGGACGAGTACGCGAGGAACAGGTCCAGATCGCGGTCTGCGGTGAGGTGGTCCAGCAGGGCCGCGCCCGCCGCCTTGGGCGCCAGTACGGCGGCGAACCGGTCGTCGGTGAGCTCGGACAGCACCGCGTCGTCCATGTGCATCGCCGCGTGCACGATGCCTTTCAGTGGGTGCCCGGTGGCGTCCACGGCCTCGAGGACCCGGCGCAGCGCCGCTTCCTCGGTGACGTCGGCAGCGTGTGCGGTGGCCCGCACACCACGGTCGGTGAGTTCCCGCAGCAGGGTGCGCGCACCGGGGGCGTCGGGTCCGCTGCGGGAGAGCAGGGCCAGGTGCCGGGCCCCGCGATCGGCCAGCAGGTGTGCGGTGGCGGCGCCGAGCCCGCTCAGTCCACCGGTGATCAGGTAGGTGCCCTCGCCGTCGAGGCGGAGGGAGCCGGGTGCGGGTTCGACGGGGACGGGTTCGTCCAGGGGGTCGAAGGTGACGACGACCTTGCCGGTGTGCCGGGAGTGCTGCAGGAGGTGGAAGGCCTCGTCGACACGGGCGGCGGGATAGACCGTGTGGGGCAGGGGCCGGTAGGTGCGGGAGCCGATCGCCGCAGCGAAGTCCCCGACGAGCCGGGTCCGGAGAGCCGGGTCGTCGACGACGGCGTCGAGGTTGAAGCCGATGAAGGTGAGACTGCGGTGGAAGGGGCGCAGCGTGATCGGATTGTTGAGGAAGATGTCCCTCTTGCCGAGCTCGATGAAGCGGCCGTTGGGGCGCAGGAGGTCGATGCCCCGGGCGATGGCCTCACCGCTGAGGGAGTTCACCACGACGTCCACACCCCGGCCGCCGGTCAGCTCCCGCACCCGGGGGACGAAGTCCAGGCTGCGGGAGTCGAGTACGTGCTCGACGCCGAGCGTACGCAGCAGGTCGCGTTTGGTCTCCGTGCCGGCGGTGGCGATGACGCGGGCGCCCTGCCGGCGCGCGCACTGCAGGACGGCCAGACCCACCGCCCCGGCTCCGCCGTGGACGAGCACGGTCTCCCCGGCGCCGAGACGGGCCAGTTCGACCAGGGTGTGGTGGACGGTCAGGAAGGCGACGGGGAAGGTCGCCGCCTCCGTGAAGCTCATCCCGTCGGGAACGCGGACGACGGCGAAGGCGGCGGTCGTGGCGTGCGAGGCGAGTGCGGCGGGCACGAGGCCGCAGACCCGGTCGCCGGGCTTCAGGTCCTCTACCCCCGTTCCCACGGCCCGCACGATGCCGGCACCGTCGGTGCCCAGTCCGCGGCCGAGCGGACTGTTCTCCACCGCCTCGGGCGGCAGCAGGCCGTTGGCCCGCATGGGGTCGCGGTAGTTCAGAGCCACGGCCCGCATCTCCAGTACCACCTCGCCCGGTCCCGGCTCGGCGGCGTCCGCCTGCCGCCAGACGAGCCGCCGGTGCAGGCCCGGGTCACGGGCCTCCAGAATGAACGGCGTACCGGCGGGGACCCCCGGGGGCTCGTTCACCGGGTGCTGTACCTGCCGGGGCACGAACCGGCCCCGTGCGGTCAGGACGACCTCGTCCTCCCGAACGCTCCGGTCGTCGTCGCCGGGTGCGAGAAGTTCGCCGGCCAGGCGGCGGGCGTCGGTGTCGGCGTCGCCGGTGCGGTGGCAGGACAAGCGGCGCAGCGACAAGTCCGGGCGCTCGTTGGCGAGGGTGCGGCAGGCCGCCCAGACGGCCGCGTCCACCGGGTGCGTCGGCTGCTCCGGGGCCGGGAAGAGGCCGGTCGGACGTGTGACGAGCCATACCTGAGGGCTGGTTCCGCCCTTCAGGCCGTCGAAGGCGGTGGCCAGGGAGCGCAGGAGGGCTGCGCGGCGGGTGGTCCGCGTGACGGTCTCGTGCGGGCCGGGTGCGGCGAGCAGCAGGACGACACGCGGATCGGGCTCAGTGGGCAAGGCCGCGCTCCAGGAGGCGGCCTCGTCGGGCGCGGTGATCACGGTGGCCTTCCCGAGACGGGCTGCCAGAGCTCGCGCCGTCGCCGTCTCGGTGCCGTCCTCGACGGCGATCACCCAGGTGGTGCCCGGAACCGGCCGCGCTGTCTCGGTGACGGCCGTCGCCCGGCCGTGGTCCGCCGCGGCGAGGAGGACGGAGCGGTCCTCGGGCCCGGTCTGCGCCACACCGGAGAAGCCGCACCGGTGCAGCAGCGGTGTCCACCGGTCCCGGCCGAGGATGCGGGACACGGGACGCAGGGTGTGGTCCCCGCGCTCCCAGAAATCGTTCAGCGTGCCGTACAGCAGAGCTTGGAGCGGGGCGTGGTGCGGTTCAGTGGCCAGCAGGTGTCCGCCGGGGGCCAGCACGCCGTGCAGCCGGCGCAGGGTCGCGGCCAGGTCGGTGGTGGTGTGCAGGGCGTCGCCCGCGAGGACGAGGTCGTATCCGCCTCGGGGCAGGCCCTGGTCGGCCGGGTCGGCGTTCGGGTTCACCCTCCGGTAGTCGACGAAGTCGTAAGCCGAGAACCGGTGTTCGGCGCGGGTGAGAGTGCTGCCGGTGGGTGCGGTGCACGTGTAGCGGGTCCGGTCGGCCGGCAGCACGGGCAGGACCGCGGCCGTCAGGGCGGTGGTGGTCGCGCCGATCTCCAGGAGGCGCAGTGGGCGGTCGGCGGGCCAGCGGGCGACGATGTCACCCAGCAGGGCCTGCACGGCACGGTGGGCGAAGCGGTGGGTGGGGCCGGACTCGTGGAGTTGCTCGTAGGCGCTGTCCCCGGCCGGCAGGGTTTCGCGTGCGTCGGCGTGTCCCCGCACCACGTCGGGCAGCCGGCGCAGGTGCCGGTTGATGAGCAGTGTCTCGGCGCCGTAGGCGGGATGGTCCTCGACCAGGGCGCGCAGCAGGGCCTCGGCGCGGGTCTCCGCGCCGGTCAGCAGCCAGGTCTCCCCTGTCGGCCGGGCGAGACCGTGCTCGGCCAGCAGCGGCAGCATCAGCCGGGCGAGCCGTCGGTGCCGGGGCTGGAGGCCCCCGGCCACGAGGTCGTCCATCGAGAACGGGGCCGCCGGGTCGGCGAGAAGTCCGTGCAGCGTACCGGCCCAGCAATGGGCGCCGGCCTGCTCGGCGGCCGCGGTGAACCGGCGGTGGCCGCCGTCGTCCAGGGCGGTGCGTGCGGCGGCGATGCGCGGCTCGGCCGCGGATGCCACCTCGGCGGGCGTGGGGAGCGGGGAGCGCGGGGCGGCGGTCCCCGGGTGGGGGGCGGCCCTCAGGACGGTGCGCTGGACGGTCAGCGGGGTGTGTTCGGCCAGGTGTGCCCGGCGGGTGCGGCAGCCGTCGATCTCGACGGTGACCGTGCCGTCGGGGTCGGCGTAGGTGATGTCCCAGCACATCTCGTTGGCGCTGCGGCTGCGGCGGCGCAGATGTACGACGCCGGTGGGCGCGGGGGCGCGCCACACGCGTACGGCTCCGAACACGGTCGGGAGGAACGCGGCGGACTCCCCCCGCGCCTCGGCGAGGGCCACGGTGGCCTGCAACGGCGCGTCGATCAGGACCGGGTGGGCGGTGTAGGCGTCGGCGGGGTGCACCAGCCGGTAGCTGACCAGTGCCTCGCCGTCGCCGGTGTCGACGCGGTCGACGAGCTGGAAGTCCGGCCCGCAGTGCAGACCGATGCCGTGGCACATCTGGTAGAAGCCGGGGCCGTCGACGCTCCGGTCGCAGCGTGCCCGGAGTGCGCCGACGTCGAGCGGGGCCGGTGCCGTGCCGAGCAGGCTACGGACCTGTGCGCGTACCACGGGCAGGCACTCGCCGCCGTGTTCCTCACGGACGCTGATGGTCACGGCGCCGTCGTCGGGGGTGACCGCGGTCTGCAGGGCGACCGGCGTCGGGTCCGGCCATCGCAGGGACAGCGGACGGCCGATCTCCAGGTGCCGTACCTCGACCGGGCGGTCCATGGCCCGGCGACCGGCGCTCAGAGCCATCTCCACGTAGGCGGCGGCCGGCATGAGGACGTCGTCGCCGATCCTGTGGTCGCCCAGCCAGGGCACCAGTTGCGGCTCGACGGTGCCGTGCCACACGGGGTGCGGGGCGGGCATCCGTTCGCCCACCAGCGGATGGTCCAGCAGGCCGCTGCCGCTGGTGTGGGCGACCAGGTCCTGCGCGGTGCCGTGCCAGTGCCGTTCGTGCTGCCACGCGTAGGCGGGCAGGTCGACCACCCGGCCGGGGCGGGGGAAGTGGTGCCGCCAGTCGGTCGCGGTGTCGGCGGCGAGTACGGCGGCGACGGCCGCCGCGGTCTCGCGCAGGCCGTCCCCGTCGCGGTGCAGGGTGGGGACGCAGATGGCGCCCGTGTGGCGCAGATAGGGGCGCAGCACAGGGTGCGGTCCGATCTCGACCAGGACACCGGCGTGCTCGGTGGCGAGGTGGGCGGCGGCCTCGGCGAACCGTACCGGCTCACGGACGTTGCGCCACCAGTACGCGGCGTCGAGTTCGGGCCCGCCCAGCTGGGTGCCGGCGACGGTGGAGACGAACGGGATGCGGGCCGGGGCGGGTTCGAGACCGTCGAGGGCGTCGAGCAGCGGCTTCCTGATGGGGTCCATGGCCCGGCTGTGGAAGGCGTAGTCGAGGTCCAGTTCGCGGAAGAAGACGCCGCGGCCGGTCAGTTCGGCTCCCCAGGCCGCGAGCGCGTCGGCGTCCCCGGCCACGGTCACGTCCCGGTCGCTGTTGATCCCCGCGATCTCCAGTGCGCCGTCGTGGCGGAGCAGTTCCTCGCCTGCCTGTGCCTCGGGCAGGCCGACGGCGGCCATCCGGCCCCGGCCCGCCGTGGCGCCCTGGGTGCGGCTGCGTTCGGCGATCACCAGCGCGGCCTGCTCCAGGGTGAGGACCCCGGCGGCGAGGGCGGCGGCGACCTCGCCGACGCTGTGTCCGGTCACCGCCCGAGGGCGCACCCCGTGCGAGGCCAGCAGCGCGGTGAGGCCCACCTGCACGGCGAAGAGGGCGGGCTGGGCCACCTCGGTGCGCTGCCATTTCCGGGGTGAGGGGTGGGCCAGTTCCTTGGCCACCGACCAGCCCAGGTGGGGTGCGAGGGCCGCGTCGGCGTCCTGGACGGCCCTTCGGAAGACCGGTTCGCTCCGCAGCAGGTCGGCGGCCATGCCCGGCCACTGGGAGGCGTTGCCGGAGAACACGAAGGCGATTCCGTCCCGCTCGCCGGCGCGCACCATGGCCCCGCTCGCGGGCTCCGCGGCCGTCAGCCGGTCCAACTGCCGGGCGGCCTCTCGCGGGTCGGCGGCCAGTACGGCGGCGCGGTGCGGGTGCGCGGTGCGCCGTACGGTGCTGGTGTGGGCCACGTCGTAGAAGTCCGCCGGCTCGGCGTTCCGCAGTCGCTCCGCCATGCGGGCGGTCATCTGCTTCAGCGCCTTGGCGGACCGGGCGGAGACGACGAGGGGCAGCGGGCGTCCGTCCGGCATCGGGTTCGGCTCGGGCTGCCGGGCGGTGGGCGGCTGGACGACGACGGCGTGGGCGTTGGCTCCGCCGAAGCCGAAGGCGCTCACGCCGACGGCCGCCCTCTGTCCCGGGGCCAGTGGTACGGGGTCGATGGCGGGGGCCAGTCCCAGGCCGTCGAAGTCGATGCGGGGGTTGAGGGGAAGGGCGTGCAGGGACGCCGGTACCAGCCGGTGGCGCAGGACCAGGATCGCCTTGAGCAGGCCGGCCATTCCGGCGGCGGGTTCCAGGTGGCCGATGTTCGTCTTCACCGAGCCGATCGGCAGCGGTCCGCGGCTGCGGCGCCGGCCCAGGGCCCGGCCGATGGCCTCGGCCTCCGCCGGGTCGCCGGCCTGGGTGCCGGTGCCGTGGGCCTCGACGTACACCAGGTCGTCCGCGTCGATCCCGGCCTCCGCGTCGATCCCGGCCTCCGCGTAGACCGTGTGCAGCAGCGCCTCCTGGGTCTCGGCGCTGGGCACGATCATTCCGGTGCTGCGGCCGTCGGTGTTGTTGCCGGTGGCGGCCAGTACGGCGTGGACGCGGTCACCGTCCGCCACCGCGTCCGCGAGGCGCTTGAGGACGAGCACCGCACCGCCCTCCGCGCGGACGAACCCGTCGGCGTCGGCGGAGAACGCCGCGCAGCGTCCGCGCCGCGACAGCATGCCCGCGTAGGAGAAACCGGCGAAGGAGTAGGGGCTGGACAGCACGTTGACGCCGCCGACCAGGGCGACGCGGCCCGGGCCCTCGCGCAGGGTGCGGCAGGCCCGGTCCAGGGCGACCAGGGCGGAGGAGCAGGCCGTGTCCACGGCCATGCTCGGCCCGCGCAGGTCGAAGGCGTACGACATCCGGTTCGCCGTGATGGACAGGGTGGCGCCGGGCATGGTGTGCGGGCTGGTGTGGTCCTGCATCATCGACAGGTTCACGCCGTAACCGGGGTCGGAGACGCCCACGTACACGCAGGTGTCCGACCCGGCCAGTGCCTCGGCGGGAATGGCGGCGTCGTCCAGAGCCTCGGCGGCCATCTCCAGCAGCAGCCGCTGTTGCGGGTCGATGTGCCGAGCCTCCGCGGGTGACATGCCGAAGTAGGCCGCGTCGAACGAGGCGACGTCCTCGAGAAAGCCGCCGGCGGCGGTGTAGCTGCGACCTGCCCGCACGCCTCCCGGGTCGACGATCCGGTCGCGGGGCAGCCGGTCGGCGGGCATCTCGCCGACCACGTCGCGCCCGTCGCGCAGCACGGCCCACAGGCCGTCCAGGTCGGTGATGCCTCCGGGAAGCCGGCACCCCACGCCCACCACCGCCACGGCCCGTTCAAGCTGCTGCATCGCCAAGTCCCCACTCCTTCACACCGATCACTGGCCTTCGTGCGGATTGAAGTGGACGAAGCGGTCAACGAGTGGAGAAATTCTCTGTACGGCACTCGTTGTAGTGAATGTCAGCACACATACGTCATGACGGTTTCGCAACGGATACGGTGACCCGGTGCCCGAAGCCATCCGTGCCCGTATCGCCGCCGTCTCCGCTCATCTTCCGTCCCGGTACCGGACCTTGGACGAAACCCGCGCCAAGATCACCGAGACGGGGGGCGGCTACTCCCCGCCGCCCGGTCTGCTGGAGGATCTCACCGGTGTGCGCGGGGTCCACGTCCACGAGGTCGGCGAGAACGCCTCCGACCTCGCCGTGGCAGCCGCCCGCAGCGCGCTTGACGAAGCCGGTCTGAAGATCGGCGATGTGGACCTGCTGCTGTTCGCCTCGACCTCGCAGGACCTGATCGAACCCGCGACCGCCCACCTCGTGGCCACCAAACTGGGCGCCTCCTGCCCCGTGTTCGACATCAAGAACGCCTGCAACAGCTTCCTCAACGGCATGGAGGTGGCCGCATCGTTCATCGAGACCGGCCGTTACAGCACGGTCCTCATCACCTGCGGTGAGCCCTCCACCCTGGCCACCCGCTGGCACCTTCCCGACCGTGAGGACCTGCTCAGGGCACTTCCCGGCTACACGGCCTCCGACGCCGGTGCCGCGATGGTGCTCACCGCCGGCCCCGCGGGCGACGGCGATCCCGGCATCCTGTCCCTCCGGTTCGTCAGCAACTCCCCCGCTTGGGAGGCCTGCACGGTGGCCGGCGGCGGGAGCATGCACCACCTCTCCGTCCACGACGACCACACCACCCTGCGCCTGAACGGGGACCTGCGGCAGAGCGCACTCGACGTGCTCCCTCAGATCATGGACACCGCCGGGGAGGAACTCCGGGCGGCGCAGGCCGGCGCCTACTCCTTCATCGCCTTCCACCAGATCGCCATGCCGCAGTACCGCGAGGTGATCGACACCTTCTCCCTGCCCGAGGACCGGTGCATGCCCGCGGTGGCCGAGCACGGGAACTGCGCGGCGGCCTCCCTGCCCTTGCAACTGGCCAAGGCACGGGAGGCCGACCGCATCGAGAGCGGGGACCTGGTGGCGATGATCGGTCTGGCCAGTGGTTTCAGCTTCGGTCTGGCGCTCGTCCGGTGGTGACCGCGCGAGCCGGGCAGGCCCCGGCACCGGATTCCGCCGCACTGGAACGGCTGATGCCGGGCTACCCCGCGCCCCGGCACTGGCGGCGGGTGCCGGTCACCGGTCAGCACTACCTCGACCTCGGCTCCGGCCGGCCGGTGCTGTTCCTGCACGGCAATCCGTCGTGGAGCTACGTCTGGCGCAAGCTGCTGCACCGGCTCGCCCCGCACGCCCGCTGCCTCGCCCCCGACCTGCCGGGCTTCGGGCTGTCCCGGCACCTGCGGCCGGCGGACGGGGTGCCCGACCCCTACGAGGCACAGCTGGAAGGCATGGACAGCCTCCATCGCCACCTGGTGCGCAACGAGGGCCTGCCCGAGCGCGGCTGGACGTTCGTCCTGCACGACTGGGGCGGCGCGCTCGGAACCGCCTGGGCACTGCGCAACCCGGGCGTCGTGGCCCGGCTGGTCGTCTGCAACACCGTGGCCTTCCCCTTCCCGGACGGTTTCCGGCTGCCGTTCTACCTGCGCTGGATCCGCGACCACCGGCCGGTCGCCGAGTTCGTCCACGCCACCAACGCCTTCGCCCGCGTCGCCGTACGGGCCGGAGTCCACCGCCCGCTGCTCCCGGCCGAGCGGCGGGCCTACCTGCGGCCCTACGCACGCCACGCGGAACGCCGGGCGGTCACCGACGCCGTACGCGCGATCCCCCGAGGCCCCGCGGACCCCGCGTGGCGCCTGCTCGAACCCCCAGGCACCGGGACCGGCCTGGCGGACCTGCCTCTGCTCGTCGGGTGGGGCATGCGCGACCCCGTGTTCACTCCGGACCTGCTCCAGGAGTGGGCGCGCCGGTGCCCGCAGGCCGTCATCCACCGCTTCCCCGGCGCCGGGCACTTCGTCATGGAGGACGCCGCGGCCGAACTGGGCGACCTCATCCGTGACTTCCTCCAGGGAGCCCCATGACCACGACCGCCGCGGACTTCACCGGGCGCCTGGCCGAGCGGCCGGACGCCATCGCCCTCGTGGAATGCCGTGGGGGAGCCTCCCGGACGACCCGGCGCGGCGAACTGGTGCGCCACTGCCGCCACATCGCCCAGGTCCTGCGCGACGCGGGGGTCCGGCCCGGCCACAAGGCCGTCGTGATGACCCGCGACGCCCACGATCTCACCGCCGTCTCGTACGCACTGGTCCTTCTCGGCGCCGTACCCGTGCTGATCGAACCGCGCGCCGAGGTGGGCCGCTGCCTTCAGGACATCGCACCGGACGTCTTCGTCGGGGAGCCGCTGGCCCACCTGGGGCGCCTGGCGCTGGGGTGGGGCCGCCCCCACGTCCGGACCCCGCTGGTGACCGGATCCGCGCCGCTCCCCGTGGGACGGCGACTGGTCACCCGGAAGCCGGCCGGCGATACCTCGCCCCCGCAGGTGCGTGAGCCCGGCGCCGACGAACCGGCCCTCATCGCCTTCACGTCCGGCTCCACGGGACGGCCGAAGGGCGCGGAGTACCGCCACTCCACCCTGGCCGGGCAGCTCGACGCCCTGACGACGCTGATGGACCCCCGGCCCGACGACGTACTCCTCGCCGGATTCCTGCCGGTCGCGCTGCTCGGTCCGCTGCTGGGCCTGGCCACCGTCGCCCCGGCGGTGAACCACCTGGCCCCGGCCCGCACCTCGCCGGAGGAAGTCGTCGGGCCCCTTCGGGAACACCGGGCGAGTATCGTCCTGGCCTCCCCCGCCGTCCTCACCCTGATCGCCCGTCACTGTGCCCGCCAGGGCGTCACCCTGCCCTCGGTCCGGCAGATCCTCTCCTTCGGAGCTCCGCTGCGCACCGGTCTCGCCGACGCCCTGCGCGACGTTGTGCCGGACGACGCCGAGATCCTCAGTGTGTACGGCGCCACGGAGTGCCTGCCCGTGTCCGCGATCGACGACCACGACCTGCGGGCCTCGCGCACCGCGCCGCCCGCCGGGCACTCGGGCACCTGCCTGGGCCGGCCGCTGCCCGGCATCCGCGCCCGGATCCTGGACGCCGACGCCACCGGGCTCGGCGAGATCGCCGTCACCGGTCCCACCGTCAGCCCCGCCTACCACGCGCGTCCCGACGCCGACGCCGCCACCAAGAGCGACACCGACCACGGTGTGGTGCACCGCACCGGGGACCTGGGCCGGCTCGACGACGAGGACCGGCTGTGGTTCCTGGGCCGTAAGGCCCACCTGGTCACCGGCACCGGCTTCACCCTGACCACCGAGGACATCGAGGCGGCGGCGGACACCGCCCCCGGCATCCGGCGCACCGCCCTCGTCGGCGTCGGCACGGCCGTGTGCCAACTGCCCGTGCTCTGCGTGGAACCCCTGGCCCCCACCTCCCGCGCCTGCGCCCTGGAGGCGGTCCGCGCCGTTCTCAAGGACCACCCGGACGGGCACCGGGTCGGCGCCGTGCTGATCCGTACCGCCTTTCCCACCGATCCCCGGCACAACTCGAAGATCGACCGGATGCGACTGGCCGGCTGGGCCGCCAAGCGCCTGCGCGGGAGAGTCCGATGAAGGTACTGGTCACCGGCGGAAGCGGCTTCCTCGGTCTGGAGATCTGTCGCCGACTGAGCGCACGCGGCGTCGTCACCTCTTCCCTCAACCGCCGCCCGAGCGGCGCGCTGCAACTGCTGGGCGTCCACCAGCACCTGGGCGACCTCGCCGATGCCGCAGCGGTCTCCCGTGCCGTCGCCGGGTGCGACGCCGTCATCCACAACGCCGCCCTGGCCGGAGTCAGCGGCCCTCCGCGGCCCTACTGGGCCACCAATGTCGTCGGCACCCGACATGTCGTCGAGCAGTGCCGCGCCCACGGCGTGCGCACGCTCCTCTACACCTCGACCGCCAGCGTCGCCTTCCGGCCCGGCGGCCTGGAGGGTGTCACGGAGAGCCTTCCCGTCGCGCCCCGTCACCTGGCCGCCTACCCCGCCACCAAGGCCCGCGCCGAGGCGCTGGTACTGGCGGCCCACGGCCCGGAGCTGGCCACCGTCTCGCTGCGACCGCACATCATCTGGGGACCCGGCGACCCGCATTTCGCCCCCGCTCTCGCACGCGCAGTGCGGGCCGGCCGCCTGCCGATGCCCGGTGACGGCGGCAACCTCGTCGACACGACCCATGTCCGTACCGCCGCCCACGCCCATCTGCTCGCCCTGGACGGCCTGCGGCAGTCGCCGGAGACGGTGGGCGGCCGCGCCTACTTCATCGGGCAGGGCGACCCGCGTCCGCTGCGTGAGATCACCCGGCACTTCCTGCGCGCCGCCGGCATCGACGCCCACTGGTGCGCCGTACCGCCCCGGCTCGCCACCGCCGGGGCCGCGGTCGGCGACACGCTCCTGCGCGCGGCACGCAGTACCCGCACCCACGCCCTGAGCCGCTTCCTGGTCGCGGAGCTGCTGCATCCGCACTACTTCGACCTCACCGCGGCCCGCCGTGACCTGGGCTTCGCGCCGGCGGTCGGATTCGACGCCGGTATCGCGGAGCTGACCCGGTCCACCCCGAACGACAGCAAGGAGACACCGTGCCGGACACCTACGACACCATCCGATCCATCCTGAGCAGCGCCTTCCGCGTCCCCGTGGACGAGATCCGGCCCGACCTCACGCTGGAGCAACTGGACCTGGACTCCCTGGCCCTGACGGAGCTGGTACTCATCGTGCACGAGCGCTTCGGGGTGAAGATCGACAGCGCGTACGCCTCCCGGAGCACGACCGTCGCGCAGGTTGCCGGCCATCTCGACACATTGCGCGCGGGTGACACCGGGGCGGTGGCCTCCTCGTGAGCGATCCCGTCGCCGTCACCGGCCTCGGCCTGATCACCCCCGCCGGGGAGAACACCGGCGCCACCTGGGACACGGTCCGCCGCGGCGCGGGCACCGCGGCCGCGCACGACCCGACGCTGGCCGGCCTTCCCGTGGACTTCTCCTGCCGCGTCCCGCTGTGCCGCGACGACCTGGACCGGCGCGTCGGCCGCACCGCCTGGCGCATGTCGCACAACGCCGTGCTGGCGGTGCTCGCCGCCCGTGAGGCGGTGCACGACGCCGGCCTCGATGCCCGGACGTGGGACGGCGACCGGGTCGCCGTCGTCATCGGCTGCGGGCTGGGAGCGGACGCGGTGCGCGAGGAACAGTCCAGGCGGCTGACGGAGCGGGGCGCCGACATGGTCTCCGCGCTCACCATCCCTCAGATCATCCCCAACATGGCGGCCGGGGAGGTCTCCATCGACCTCGGGGCCCGCGGCCCCGGCCTCGCCCCGGCCACCGCCTGTGCCTCCGGCGCCACCGCCGTCGCCGTCGCCCGCGACCTTCTCGCCGCCGGCCGGTGCGACGTCGCGGTGGCCGGAGCCACCGAAGCCGCCGTCACCCCGCTGTCCACCACGGGCTTCTGGCGCGCCGGCGCCCTGTCGCGCCGCACCGAGGCGGTCACCGGCGCGTCCCGGCCGTTCGCCGCCGACCGTGACGGCTTCGTCATGGCAGAAGGCGCCGGCGTCCTCGTACTGGAGCGGACCGCGGACGCCGCCACCCGTGGTGCCCGCGTCCGCGCTCTGCTGGTGGGCTGCGGCAGCACCTCGGACGCCCACCATCCCACCGCGCCCGCCCCGGACGGCCGGGGCGCGGAGGCGGCTCTGCGCACCGCCCTGGCGGACGCGGGTCTGGCTCCGCACGACGTCGACCACGTCAACGCCCACGGCACCTCCACACCGGCCAACGACGCCGCCGAGTCGGCCCTGATCGCGCGGGTGCTGCCGCACCGCCCCAGTGTCACCGCGCCCAAGGGTGTGCTCGGCCACAGCTTGGGCGCGGCGGGCGCCGTGGAGGCGGCGCTGACCGTGCTCACCCTTCAGCACGGCACGGTGCCCCCGGTCGCGAACCTTGACGCCCCGGCTCCGGGGTTCGACATCGACTGCGTCACCAAGGACCCCCGCCGGCAGGACGTCCGTGTCGCCGTCAGCCACTCCTTCGGCTTCGGCGGACACAATGTCGTCCTTGTCATGGCCAGGGCCTCCTGACCGGCTCGGCGGCCGGGAGCGGTTGGGCGGACGGCGGGCCCGCGTCGGTTCAGCGGGACTCCGGGCCATCGGGGGCCTGAGGGCGTCCGCGGTGCCCGTTCCCGCGCCGGGCCGGCCGGTTGGAGAGCCCTCGGGCGGCAGGCCGCGTCAACACGACGGCGCCGCCGGTGACCTTGATGGCGTGAACGGCCACCGGGCCGACGGCCAGGCGCCCCATCGCGCTGTCGATGGAGTCCAGCAGTCCGCGCACCCGGTCGCTGGCCCGAGGCGGCTCTGAGCGACACGGGCGTCGTGAGGGAGAGACCGGCGAGCGGGTTGGCGAAGACCGGCCCTCCTGTCTGCCAGCAGGTGGGCGTGGAGGTCTGCATGCCGGCACCTGCGCTCCGTGCCTGACGGCATGTCCGGCATCGATTCCGTATGCGATGTCTCCCAGGAGAAGCTGCGGGAACCGCCGCATTGTCGGGCACGTGCTCAATCACAAGGCATGACCGGGGGCCGCACGCCGAGCCACTGCTCAGCGTCCCAGGCCCGGAACCGCTCAGCCTCCGTGAACCCCAGCTTCGCCGCGAGGCGCATCGAGCAGACGTTGGCGGTCTGGGTGGCGAGCACCACCGGCTCGCCGGGAAGGACGCCGTCGAACCAGTCGAGTGCCGCCGCGCACGACTCGGTGGCGTACCCGAATCCCCACGCCCGCGGCAGGAACAGGTAGCCGAGATCGACCTTCCCCGCAGCAGCCGGGCGATGGTGCTCCGATGCTCTCCTGAGCAGGATCTGGCCGATCATCGCCCCGTCGAGATCGACGACGAAACTCCCGGGCCACCGCTCGGGCACCTCGGGCAGCTCGCGCTCGAGTTCGTCACGCGGCCGAGGGCCGCCGAGGTAGGTGTGCACCTCGGGGGACGCCAGCAGTTCGATGAACGCCGCACGGTCCTGAGCCTCGGGCTCACGGAGCACGAGCCGCTCGGTCCTGATGCGGGCAGGCGGCCAGGCGACGGGTCCGAGCGCAGTCATCCGACAAGCCAACCAGCAGGCTCGACGGCTCCCCCGGTGACGGCGCGCGGCTGACCGGGCAGCGCGTCGGGGCCGGCACTCCGTCCCCGCGGGGGGAGCGCGCGGGTTCCCGGGCGCGGGTCGCACGCCGCGACGGCGGGTGACCCGCGCGCGTGCGTCCGTCCTACGACGGCGCCCCCGGCGGGGTGTCGCGCCCCCGCGGTGGCGGAGGCGGCATTGGACCGGGCGGACACGGGTTGTCCGAGCACCTCGTCGCGGCGGCCCGGTCGGCGGCGGGCGTCTTCACTGAGGCTGCTCGGGTACTGACGGGCCAGGGCTGCACGAGGTCCGACACCACCGGCCGCGACGTGGCTCGCGGACTTCTCCGGCGCGTGCCGGGCATGCGGCCCGGACCACCCAGGTCTGGGCGGCATCAGCCCGGAACCTCGATCAGGTACCGGGCGAGGGTGCGGCCGGAAATCGACCCGGAGGGAACACGGCCGGCGAGGACACCGCCCATGGCCTCGTAGAAGGGCTCGGCGTTGGGGTCGGCGTCAATGGTGAACCGGGTGAATCCCGATGATCGAGCAGCCTCCACGGCATGGGTGAACAACAGACGTCCGATGCCCTGTCCGATCGCATCCGGGTCGACGAACATCATGCCCAGGACGCCGCTCGGCGGCTCACCCTCCAAGGTCGTGAATCCCAAGACGCTGCCGTCTCGCTCCGCGACAGCCGTCCGGCGACTGGCGAGCTCTCCATCTCCGAGCGTGAGCTCCTCGCGGCACGCCGCGAGAAACGCGGCGTCATACCCCCAGTGAGCCTTCGAGCGGAGGGCCAGATCGGACAGGAAGCTCGCTTCCCCCGGCTGGGCGGGCCGGATCGAGGTTCTCAACTCAGTACCCCCGCGGTGTCGACGTCATCACTCCATCATCCACCCGCTCGCAATCGGCGATCGGCCCTCCGGGGGAGCCCGTCCGCAGGTGTCAGCAGCTTGCACGCTCCGGACCGGTCGGTGCCCCCGTTGGCGACCGCGGCCAGGTCAGTACCTGAACGCCGGGGGTCGTGTGCGCGGGCGCCGGTGGGCGCGTCGTGTCATGGGGTGCCCGGTGTACTCCATTCCTGGTCGGTGCGGGCCAGCATGGCGGCGACGGTGTCCTCGTCGGGCAGGGGTCCGCGGTCCCCGACGGCCTTCAGCGCGGAGGCGGCCGTGATGTGGCCCAGGCGCAGGGCGCGGGTGAGGTCCGCGTCTTTCCACAGTCCGGCGAGGAAACCGGCGGCGAACGCGTCCCCCCGCGCCGACCGGCTCCACGACCTCCGTGTCCAGGGCCGGCACCGTGCACGCGCCCGCGTCGGTGAACGCGGTGGCGTCCCGCCCGCCGTCCTTGACGACGAGGACGCGCGGGCGGCTCAGCAACCGGCGGACGCCCGGCCCGGTCAGACCGGCGCCCCACAGCTCCCGGGCCTCGTCCAGACCGACGAAGGCGATGTCGGCGCGGTCGGCCAGGTCCCGCAGCACCGAGGCGGCCGTGTCCGGCGGCCACAGCGCGGGGCGGTGGTTGACGTCGAAGCTGACGGCGTGGGCGCGTCGCTCCGTCGGGGTGCGCAGCGCCCGTTCCACCAGGGCCCGGCAGGACGGGGACAGGGCCGGCGTCACCCCACTCAGGTGGACGAGAGCGGCCCCGTCGAACTGTGCGTCGTCCAGGACGTCGGGGCCCAGGGCAGAGGCGGCCGATCCCCGGCGGTAGTAGTGCACGCGGGTTCCCGCGGCGCCCGGGGCCTTCAGCAGCAGGCCCGTCGGCCGTGCCGGATCGGTGCGCACACCGGAGACGTCCACGCCCGCCCGTGCGACGGCCGTCCGCACCCGCCCGCCGAGCGCGTCGTCCCCGACCGCGGAGACCCAGGAGACGGGCAGGCCCAGGTCCGCCAGGTACATGGCCACGTTCGATTCCGCGCCCGCAACCGAGAGGCACAGGGACTCGGCGTCGTCCAGTGAGTGCGGCGGGCCGGGGCCATCGCCGCCATGGTCTCCCCCAGACACACCACCGGCCCCCGCGGCAGCCGCCAGGGGTTCGGGCCGCTCATTGCTGCTCCTCCGTCATCGGTACCGGGGTGTCGAGACGGTAGGCGGACGCCGGGTGACCGGGCACGTCGACCCGGAGGGAGAACAGTGCCCCGTCGTCGGGCCCCGGTGCGGTGAGGCCCACCCGCGCGGTCGTGATGTGCAGGACGTCGCCCTGCAAGCACAGTCCTGCGGGCTGGCGGGCGGACAGGCGCACGACTCGGACGAGGTCACCGTCCTGCCGGTATCTGCGTACCGTGCCCGTGCCCCACACCGCCACCCACAGCCCGTCCTCGGCGTCGACTCTTGCCGTCGGGACTGCCCTCGTCGAGGGTGGCGAAGACCTCGGGGCACCGAGGCTGCCCGTGACCGGGTCCACCGGGTAGCGCCGGATGACGGCGCGGGCGCTTTCGGCCAGGTACATGGCATGGCCGTTGGCCGTGAACGCGGGGCCGTTGGGCACGGTGATGCCGTCGAGGACGCGCTCCACACGGCCGTCGTGGTCGGCCCGGTACAGCGAACCGGCGCCCTCGGTCGCGTCGTACGCCATGCTGCCCGCCCAGAACCGGCCGGCCGGATCGGCGGTGGCGTCGTTCATGCGCATGCGCACGGGGGCGTCTTCGCCGAGGCCGGGCCAGGCCGGCCAGGTCGTCGTTCCGTCGGGGGCGAGCAGCCGGATACCCGTGCCGACGGCCGCTGTCCAGGTGCCGGGGCGGTCGGCGACAGGCGCCACCGCGCCCAGGGGCCGGGGCAGTCGGGCGAGCACCCGCAGCGGCGCGTCGTCCGGTCCGGTGGCCTCCAGCAGTCGTCCGGCGAGAATGTCGACGAGCACCAGACGGCCGTCGGCGGTCCACCTGATGCCCTCCCCGAGTTCCAGCCGGTCGGGGCGGGCCGAGCGCGGCGCGGCGGTCACGGGCGGGCCTCCCGCACGGCGGCGCGGAAGGCGCGTGCGCGGGCACGGAGGCCGTCGAGGCTGCCTCCGTCCGCGGCGTCGCCGATCAGCGGGGACCCGACCCCGACCGCGGTGGCACCGGCTCCCCGACGGGCTGAAGCCGCTGGTCGACTACGTCCACGCCAAGGGCCTCAAGGCGGGTATCTACACGGACGCCGGCCCCTACATCCCCGGCAAGTGCGGCCTCGGCAGCAACGGCTACTACCAGCGCGACGCCGACCAGTTCGCCGCCTGGGAGTTCGACGCCGTCAAGGTGGACTACCTCTGCGGCATCGCCGCCGGTCTTGACCCGAAGACCGTCTACACCGAGTTCGCCGAGGCGCTGCGGAACAACGCCGGCGGACGCCCCATGCTCTTCAACCTCTGCAACCCCGTCACGTCTCCGGACTGGGGCGACTACCCCGAGGAGCAGCAGTCGACGTACTCCTGGTCCTACGCACCGGCGATCGCCCAGTCCTGGCGGACGTACACGGACGTCGGCTTCGTCGGTGAGATCAAGTTCCAAGACGTGCTGCGCAACTACGACGCGAACGCGCGGCATCCCGAGGCAGCCGGACCGGGGCACTTCAACGATCCGGACTATCTGGGTCCCGAACTCGGGATGAGCGACGAGGAGTTCCGCACGCAGATGACACTGTGGTCGGTCGCGGCCGCGCCGCTGATGATCGGCAGCGACCTCCGCAAGCTCAGCAAGACCTCACTCACCACCCTCGCGGACCGCGACGTCCTCGCCATCAACCAGGACAGCGCCGGTGCACAGGCCGTGCGCGTCGGCCCCGCAGGCACGCGGGAGACGTGGGTGAAGCGGCTCGCCGACGGCGACCGTGCCGTGGTGCTTCTGAATCGCGGCGACAGCCCGGCGACCCTGGCCACGAAGGCGTCCTCGGTCGGCCTGCCCGGGGGCCGGTTCACCCTCAGGAACGCCTGGACCGATCAGGTCACAGAGGGCGCCGGCACCATCAGCGCCGCCGTCCCGGCTCACGGGGCGGCCCTGTTCCGTATCGCCCGGGCCACGGGGAAGCCCGGTGCACCCCATGTCGTCGCCGGTCTGCCGCAGGTGACACGGGTCGGCGGCGACGCGGTGCCGGCCGGGGTCGCCCCGGTGGTCGCCGGCGGTGACCGAGCCCAGGTCGAGGTCATCGTCCGCGATGACAGCGCGCGGCGGGTCTTCGCGCCTCGCGTCGAACTGGCGGTGCCGGCGGGGTGGACGGCCCACCCGACGGGCGAAGTACCGAAAGCGCTGATGCCCGGCCGCTCCGCGACCTTCACCTTCACGATCACCCTGCCCGACACCGCCGCACCGGGCAGCCCCGCGCTGTCCGCCGCCACCTCCTACGAGGTGACCGGCCAGGGACGGCTGCGGCAGGAGACCGCCACGGCACTCGTGGTGGCCCCCGCAGCAGTTGATGTCATGCGCACGACTCCTACCCCCACAAGGAGATCGAACATGCACGTCCGTACACTCACGAGCGGCTTCGCCGCGGTCCTGTTGGCGTCATTGCCCGTCCTGAGCGGCCAGGCCTTGGCCGCGGATCCGCCGGGTGACATCGCGGCCGCCTTGGCCGCGGCCCGTGTGCTCACCTACGACGCAAGCGGTTCCGCGGAGTTCAGGTCCGCGGTCGACCGGGGAGCGGCGATCTGGAACGAGAGCGTCGACGGCGCGGAGCTGCGACCGGCCGCGGCCGGGCAGCGTGCCAACATCCGGATCCTGGCCGACGACGGCTGGCCGCGCGCCCTCACCACATCTCTGGGCAACGGCACCGTCTGGATCGGACGCCAGGCGGTGAACGAGGGCTACGACACGGTGCGTATCTCGTCCCACGAACTGGGCCACATCCTGGGCCTGCCGGACCGCAAGCCCGGGCCCTGCTCCAGCCTGATGTCGGGGTCGAGTGCGGGTGTGCCGTGCACGAAACCATACCCGAACACAGCGGAGAAGGCTGAGGTCGAGGACAATTTCACCGGTGCGGTCAACTCGCCGTCAGCGGTGATGGGATCGGTGCCCGTCCTCGTCGAGGACTGACCGGACGGGGTTTTCGTACGGCACCCCCAGGTGTCGACGTCTCCCGGCTCGCTGCGCGCGCCCGGCCGACCGTCTCCTCGGCCGTAAGTCAGTGACTCGTGCCGAGGTCCGCCCGAGGACGTGGCGGTACGCACCGGTCGCGGCCTCTTGACGGTCTGCCGGGTGCTCCGCAGATGCCGATGGTGGTGGCTGCAGCTTTCGCGGACGCATGAATCCCCAACGGCCACCGCCTCACAGGTTCGTGCTGTCCGTTTCACCGCGTTCGGCAACTCAAGTGCGCAGGCGCCCAGTCGGGGTGCGTCATGTCTGGAGTTCATGGAGCACGCGGGCACGAGCATCCGAGCACGGTTTCCGGGCTTCGACCGGGGCGGTGAAATACTCGACGAGATCTGTCCGGCGCTTTCCCACAAGCGGGGCGCCGACCCTACGACGGGAGACCGATCAATGATGTTCACGCTGGTAAGAAGCAGAGTACGAACGGCCGTGCTCGCGCTCTCGGCGGTCGCGGCCCTATCGACCGCCACGACCGCCACGACCGGTGCGGCAGCGGCCCCCGCTCCTGCCAAGCGGGGGCCGACCTCGGTGGCGTACATCGAGGTGAACAACAACAGCATGCGCAACGTCGGCAAATACACGCTGGCCAACGGCGGCGGCAACGTCTTCGGCGTCGCCGTGATTTTCGCCGCGAACATCAACTACAACACGAGCACGAGGGCCGCCTATCTCCACTTCAACGAAAACGTGCAGCGCGTCCTCGACAACGCTGCCACGGAGATACGGCCTTTGCAGCAGAAGGGCATCAAGGTCGTGCTCTCGGTACTGGGCAACCACCAGGGCGCCGGATTCGCCAACTTCACCTCCCAGCGGACGGCTTCGTCATTCGCGAAGCAGTTGTCGGACACCGTGGCCAAGTACGGTCTCGACGGCATCGACTTCGACGACGAATACGCCGAGTACGGCAACAACGGCACCTCCCCGCCCAACGACAGCTCGTTCGTGCACCTGGTGACGGCGCTGCGCGCGAACATGCCGGACAAGATCATCAGCCTCTACAACATCGGCCCGGCCGCCTCACGCCTGTCCTACGGCGGCGTCGACGTCTCCTCCAAGCTCGACTACGCCTGGAACCCGTACTACGGCACCTGGCAGGTCCCCCGTATCGCCCTGCCCAAGCCGAAGCTGTCGCCGGCGGCCGTCGAGATCGGCCGGACCTCGCGGAGCACGGCCGCGGACCTCGCCCGTCGCACTGTCAGCGAGGGATACGGCGTCTATCTGACCTACAACCTCGACGGCACCGATCGCAGCTCCGACCTCTCCGCGTTCACCAGGGAGCTCTACGGCAGTGAGGCCGTCTACGCTCCGTAAGTCGCCGGCACGTCCTGGCATGCCGCGGATCGGGGATGAGCCGGACTCGGGGTTCTGCGCCGCCGCCATGCAGGACCCCGAGAGCAACGAGTTCGACGTCGCCTGAGGGCGGTAGCGACGGTGCTGGTCACGGCCGCTCGTTCGCGGCTGCGCCCAGCACTCTCGCCTCGTAGCGGACGGAGGGCTCGTGGCACCTCGTCGCCGCCGGCCGAAACCTCGCGAGTCGGTTCGTCCCGCACTCGACCGCATGGGCTCTCGCGGTAATCTCCCGCGGCGAACCGCGGCGTTCGGCCACCACGGAGAGAGTAAGCATCATGCCGGGGTCCGTGCAAAATGAGTGACTGACCCAGCGGACCCCGATGAGCGCCGGAGCGGCCACGGCGGGGGCGCCCGGCAGCGTCAGGTGAGGTCGATGACGACCTTGACGTCATCGTCCTGGGCGGTGAACGCCTCCGCGGCGCCCTCCAGCGGCACCCGGCGGGTGATCATCCGGGCCAGCCAGTCGTGGTCGGCCTTGGCCAGGGCGTCAGCGGCCTGGTGGTAGTGGCGCAGGTTGGCGTTCACGGAGCCGACCACTACATCGTTCTCCAGCACCAGTTCGCGGTTGATGGTGCCCGCGTCGACGGACAGCTGCCGTCCCTTCGGGGAGACGCCGGTCAGACAGACGATGCCGTACGTCGCGGTGCCCGCCATGGCGTCGAAGACCAGGTGCCCGGCGCCGGTCGCCTCGACAACCACGTCGGGCCGGATCCGGCCTGTCACCTCCTCGATGTCCTCAGTGTGGTACTCCGCTCCGAGGTCCGCGGCGAGCGCTGGTTTCGGTCCCGACGTGACCCGGTCCAAGAGGTGGACCTCAAGGCCACGCTGCACGCCCAGCAGCGCGGCCAGCAGGCCGATGGGGCCTGCCCCGGTGACCAGCACTCGCTGCGGCTGGAACCAGGCGCGCTCACCCACCCGCTCGATCTGCTCCCACGCCTTGGCCACCACCGTGGTGGGCTCCATCAGCATTCCGACCCGCTCCAGACGAGGGTCGAGCCTGACCGCGTAGTCGTCCTCCACTGTCCACAGGCGAGAGGCGTAGCCATCGCGTTCCTTGATGCCGCGCTCGGTGTAACGGCCGTTGCGGCACATGTCGAACTCGCCGCGCTCGCAGGCGCCACACGGTTCCGGGTCCGGTCGGCGCACCACGCCCACCACGAGGTCCCCGGCCTGGAAGCGGCTGTCCGGCGGCGCCTGGCGCACTCGGCCGAGCGATTCGTGCCCCAGCACCAGCCGGTCTTGTCCGGGCGGTGCCCAGCCGTACTCGCCGGCGACGATCTCCTTGTCCGTCCCGCACACGCCGACCGACAGCCCCTCCACCAGCAGCTCGCCCTGCCCGGGTTCGGGATCGGGCAGGTCGCACACCTGCAGGGACCAGGCGGCCTCGGGACGGACAGTCAGGGCACGCATGAGCATCTCCCGTGATGGCTTGAAGCCGGGTATCCCGGCCGTCTCGCGCCCCGGGTGCCCGCGACGCGGCCGACATACACCGGGGCGACGACACCGGGACGGCTCGGACCGGCCTCACGGCTGGAATCCCCCGGGAGGACTGCTATGGCATGTTCACTCTCGGCGGCACCGGACACACCTGCGACGCGACCCGTTCCGACATCCCGGGCGGCAGCGCCTCACCTGCGCGCAGGCGAGTACCCGGTGCCGCCTCCGGCTGCCGTACACCCGGTTCCGCCGCAGCGGGGCGAGCTGCCGATGGTGAGGTCCGTGCGTACACGGCCATCAGCAGCATCGGCTCGGTCGGCGCAAGCCGCCACGGACGGCCCCGTCCGCACCCCAGCGAGCGTCTCCACCCGGGCCCCCTCGACCTCGACACCCCGGCGGCACAACGGAGATGCCCGGATCGCGGCGGCGTCGAGAGGTCAGACGCGGAGCAGGTCGGTCGAGACCGTCCAGAGGCGCTTGGCGGTGGCGGGATCGAGCGCCCATTCCTTGACACCGTGCGGGTGCTGCGCGAGGTCGGCGTCGTTCGGCACGGTGTAGGCCTCTTGTGCATCGTCGAGGTAGTGGCCTCCGGAGTGAGCGAACTCCGGGGCAACAGCCGCGACGATGCTGGTGGCGGCTCCCTGCTCGACCGTTTTGTAGGTGAAGACTCCGGCGGCCTCGGCCGCGTCGAGAGACTCCCTCTGTCGCGTTGTGAAGTTCCGCTGCAGTCCCGTCGCGACACCGCCGGGGTTCACCGCATTGGCGATGATGCCGTCGGACGCCCAGAGGCGAGTCGCCTCGACGCCGAAGAGGGAGTTCGCCGTCTTCGACTGGGCGTAGGCGATCTGCGGGTCGTAGCTGCGACGCTCGAAGTGGAGGTCGTCGAAGTCGATGCCGGAACGCATGTGCGCCGTCGAACTCACCGAAACGATCCGCGCTCCGCCGCGGTCGGCAGCTCCCAGGGCCAGGGCGTCACGAAGGCCGGTGGCGAGGGCGAAGTGGCCAAGATGGTTCGTCGCGAACTGCAGCTCCCAGCCTTCACGTGTTCGTTCGAGGCCACCGGTGACCACGCCCGCGTTGTTGATCAGCAGGTGCAGCGGGCCGCCCCACCCGTCGACAAAGCGCGTGATGGTGTTCCTGTCGGCAAGGTCGAGCCGGACGACTCGGGGCCGTATCCCTCCGGTCGACTTCGTGATCGTCTCAGCGACGGCGTCCCCCGCAGTCGTGTTCCGGACAGCGAGCGTCACCTCCGCCCCGGCAGCGCTCAACACACGGGCCGTCTCGATCCCGATTCCGGAGGAGGCTCCCGTCACGATCGCGCGGACACCGGTGAGGTCGACGCCCCGCACTACCTCGTCCGCGGTGCTGGAGGCGGTGAAGGACGTGGAAACGGGCTCGCGGGTAGTCATGACGGTGACTATACGCACTAGACGGACTTTGTATAGTGCGACTTTCGCTCGTATGCTCGTCGCATGAGCAGCCCCGACACCGGCCGCCCGCCGTCGACAGTCGCCGAGACCGACCGGCGGACCATGGTTCTGGACTCCGCCATGGTCACGTTCGCGCGATTCGGCTACCGGAAGACCTCGATGGATGAGGTGGCGCGGGCAGCGCACATCTCCCGGCCCGGGCTCTACTTTCTCTTCTCCTCGAAGGAGACCCTGTTCCGTGCCGCGGTCACCCAGGCTTTGGAGCGGGACATCACAGCGGTCGAACACGTCCTGGCCGACACCGGCCGACCCCTTCCGGAGCGTCTCGTCGATGCGTTCGACCAGTGGGCGGGCCGCTACATCGGCCCGCTGACGCGCGATGTCTCGGTGGTCATCGAGGACAACCCCGACCTCCTCGGAGAGATCACCGAGACCACGCCGCGACGTTTCGAGGAACTGATCACAGAGGCGATCGCTGTCGGGTCGGGCCGAGCGGCGGCCCTCCCTGTCGCACAGACGATGATCAGCGCATCGATCGGCCTCAAGCATCAGGCCGCGTCACGGGAGTTCTACCTCGAACGACTGGAGGTCGCCGTCGATCTCCTGGTGCGTTGAAGGCCGCTCACCGAAGCGGCCGGAGCGAGCCCGACCGCCTCGTAGGGTCGCAGCGGCGATGAGTCAGGCCAGTCCGCACGGTCGGCATCCTGTCGTTCGTCGGCGCGGCGGGCTCACGTCACCGGCCGCACATGGGCTTCACGGAATCTCCACGATCGAGCTCTGTGCGTACTACAGTCTTCTCCGCGCGACTCGTCGTCCTGTGTCGCGCAAGGGGGCACTTGGTGCGGTTTCCTCCGCATCCCGGGAACGCCGGTGGGGGCTTTGTGCAGGAAATGATCAAGGGTGCGAACGTGGCCCTGACGGACCTGAGCGACAGCGTCGGTTCAGTGCTCGTCAGTCTGGGTTGGGCCAGCCCCACCGGCGAGGGTGACGCGGATGTGTCGGTCCTGCTGCTGGACACCAACGGCAAGGTGCGCAGCGACGGCGACTTCTACTTCTACAACCATCCGGTGGCCGCCGATGGAAGCGTGCAACTTCTGGGCAAGACGCCGACCTCGGACGGCAGCGAGGACCGGATCAGCTTCGACCTGACGGCGGTCCCACTCGGAGTCGAGCGGATCGTCGTCGCTGCGAGCGTGTACGACGGGGCCCGGTTCGGTGAGCTGGAGGACGTGCGCATCACGCTGGCCGACGCAGCCGGTGAGAGCCTTCTGCGCTTCGCGGTCGATGACGCGGACGCGGTGGCGGCGGTCATCTTCGGTGAGCTGTACAGACGGGGCGAGGGATGGAAGTTCCGTGCCGTCGGGCAGGGCTACGAAGCAGGTCTGGCCGGGCTGGCGACGGACTTCGGCGTCGATATCGAGGACGACGCGGCCGAGGGGGCAGCAGCAGAGGTCGACGCCGCCGAGGCCGGTGAGCAGGCGGATGCGGCGAATCCGGCAGCGGTCGGGGAACCGGCCCGGCACGCGACGCTGGAAGCCATCCCCGGTCCTCGCCGGCCCGAGGGTGAAGTCGTCGAGTCGAAGAAGTCGGCTGCACGCCCTCGCACCGCGAAGAAGAAGGTCACCCTTCCCAAAACGGTCAAGAAGACTCTGGCGGAGAACGACTCCTGGAAGCAGGCCAGGCTCTTCCCCGTCTCGGTACTCAAGAGCGACCGGGACCGTGAGATGCGTGCCACTTCGGTGCTGCTGTCGGTGATGGCGCAGGTGCCGGAGTTCAGCAGGAGGCTGACCGCAGGATTCGGGGCTCCGGCCGGCCGCATGGAGACGTTCAGGGAGGTCTCCCTGCCCCACGGTGACAGTCCGCGGCGCCCGGACGGGGTGATCCGCGTGGAGCGGGCGGGCAAGTTGTGGACCGCGCTGGTCGAGACGAAGACCAACGGCAACGCGCTCAGGACCGACCAGGTGCAGGCGTACATGGACATCGCCGCGCGTCGTGGTTACGAGGCCGTGATCACCCTGACGAACGATGTCGCGCTGGAAGGCAGCCCGCTCGTCGACGTCAAGATCGACAAGCGGCGCAAGCACAAGGTGGCCCTCTGGCACCTGTCCTGGGCGGAGGTCACCCACCAGGCACAGATGCTGATCCGGCACGAGGGAGTGGGTAACGCGGCGCATGCCTGGCTGCTCCAGGAACTGCTGCACTACCTGCAGCACGAGAACTCCGGATGCCATGGTTTCCAGAACATGGGCCCCGCCTGGGTCCCCGTGCGCAACGGGATCGACGACGAAACCCTCTGCCAGGGCGACACCCGGGCACTGGAAGTGGTCGAGAACTGGGAGCGGCTCATCCGCCAGGTCTGCCTCAGGCTGGGTGGCGAACTCGGCCAGAAGGTCCTCCCCGTCCAGCGCGCCAAACGCGGATCGAATCCCAAGGAACGCCGAGACCACCTCGCCGACCAACTCTGCCTCGACGGAAGGCTCCAGGCGGAACTACGCATCGACAACACCCCTGGCGTCCTGTCCGTCAGCGCCGACCTGCGCACCGGCAGACTACGCACCTCCTTCGAAATCCCGGCCCCCCAGCAGGGCTACCCCCTCAGCTGGGCCAAGCGACTCGTCCGGCGCCTGTCCGAGGCCCCGGCGGACCTGCACGTCGAGACCCTCGTCGACAGCGAGCCAGGAGGTCCCCGCAGAACTCTGGAACGGCTCCGCCCCGAACCGGCGGACCTGCTCCCCAGGGACAACGGCACCAAGATCACCGGGTTCCGGTTGTCCCTGCTCAAGAGCATGGGAAGCGGCCGCGGCAACGCCGAGACCGGCTTCATCCGCAGCGTCGACGACGCCGTGCACCGCTTCTACACCACCGTCGTGACCCACCTGGACACCCCGGCAGCACGCCGGGCACCATCCGGGGAACGCGCCACGACCGGATGACACCGGAGCACAGACGGCAGCGACAGAATCCGCGTCCGCCGTCGGCCGCTCGCTTGCGCACGCCCGCACCCGCCCGGCCCGCATGTTCGCGGGTCAGGAGCGGGTGCGGCGGCATCTCTGGGACTCTCCGGGCCTGCGGGCCTGCGGGCCCGGATCGCGCTGTTCCCGGCCGTGCCGGGATGTGAACAGGCCCACCGCCGCCTGGCCGGCACAGCGCCACGCCCTGCCGAATCCCGGGGCCCCTTCCCGGTCCGTAACGAAGGTGCGACGAACCATACTTGACCGTGCGGGGAGTGCCCCGCGGTGCCTTGGAACGAGAGGGTGGCAATTTGGTGAGCAGCGAAATCAAGGGGCTGGAGAAGGTCGCGGTACGGCTCAAGTGGGACCCGAGCTCCTGGGACCGACCGCCCCACCACCTCGACATCATCGCCACCACGTACTCCGTCGATGCCCCGCACGGGCGGCCGGTGTACGTCGTGCAGTTCGACAAGCGCTCGCCGGACGGAACCATCAACATGAGCCGGCACAGCCAGACCGGCCAGGGGTTCGGCTTCGTCGAGGAGATGACTCTCGAACTCGACCGTCTGGCACCCTCCTTCGCCCGCGTGGTCGTGGGAGTGGCGATCCATCAGAGCGCCGGTCACAAGACCTTCGGCGATGTCTCGAACACCGGGGTCCTGGTAGTGGAGGGGTACAGGGAGCTGCTGACGGACGACTTCGCGCAGGTCGCCGAGGCCACCGCCGCCACAGTCGCGGAGTTCACCCGGAGCGCGTCCGGGGCCTGGGAGTTCCACGGGGTGCTCCGGGGCTTCGACAGTGACCCGGACCGCTTCGCCAAGGAGATGGGCGGCGCGCCCCGGCCCTGACCGGGCGACGGCGCGACTCGTGTACCAGCCGGGCGGCCCCGGTGACCGGGGCCACCCGGGGCCGCCCGGAGCAGGAGGGACAGCGGTCCGGTTCACAGGGGTTGGGCCCCGACCTCGGTTGCTCTTGCCGACTCGCCGCAGGACCGCTGCTGCGAGCGCTCATGCCCCGCGCTCTTCCGGAAACCTGTCCGTACGCAGCCGCGTCCGAGCCGTGAAGGCGGTGGTGACCATGACGAAGGCCATCCCGAACTGCAACACGACGCGCCCCACAGCCGCCCCCGTCACCAGGTTCGCGACAGCCAGCACAAGCAGCACGAGCGCCAGCACCGGGGCCGACCACACCAGCACCCGGTCCACCGAGCGCATGAATCCTCTGCCGGCAGCATCCACCGGTCTCTTCTCAGGCATGACCATCAAGTACCCCGAGGGGGCCGCCCGATGACCCGCCCATAGGCATCGCCCGCCTACGCCACTCACCACGGGACCCCGGTCACCCGGATTTCCACAGTGGTGCACCCGGCGCTGAGCAGCAGTCGCTGCCGGGGCGGTCGCCGAATCGCCGGTACGGCCGTCCCGCTCCTGCCGTCCCGGACTCCTATTAGTGGATTGCCGCCGGGGAAGCATCCTCGCGCAGGATGCGGGTCGATCACGACGTCCCCTTTGACCTGCTCCTCGGGCTGAGGCGCGGCGGTGGTGCCGATGTCGGCCTGGGCCGCGTTCGACGGCGGCGAACAGATCCCTGCTGCCGTGGCGCGACTGGTGCTTTTCCGGGCCACCCGCGTCCGCCCCAAGAGGCGGGCTCGGCGGAGGCACGTGCTGGTGCCGACCGCGGGAATCGGCCCTCAGGCTGAGGATTTCGACTGCCCGCTGGTGTCATGGGCTGCGCGGAGTTCCTCGTTGAGGCGCTGGGCTTCTTCGAGTTGGTCTTCGAGGATGATGATGCGGCAGGCGGCTTCGACTGCGGTGCCGGCGTCGACGAGTTCGCGGGCGCGGGCGGCGATGCGGAGTTGGTAGCGGGAGTAGCGGCGGTGGCCGCCTTCGGACCGCAGGGGAGTGATCAGGCGGTGGTCGCCCAGGGCGCGGAGGAAAGCGGGGGTGGTGCCGAGCATGTCGGCGGCCCGGCCCATGGTGTAGGCGGGGTAGTCGTCATCATCGAGGGGGATGGCGGGGCGGGTACTGCGAGGGGGCATAAGCCTCTTCTTCCGGGGACGCGTCGAGGGGCCCGGGCGCCACTGGCGCCCGGGCCCCGAGCTTTCAACACCATCTACCGGCCGACTGCGCCGGACCTCTTGTCCGCAGGTTCCGCCTGGGAGAGCGGGACTGCGGGGATCGGGGATGCGTGACCGGGGACCACCTTCCAATCCGGGGTCTGGGGCACCCGGACGGTCTTGCTCGCCCGGGTGATCCTGATGGCGTTCGGCTCCTTGCCTCTTTCGATCCGCCTGTTTCTGTTACTGCTGGGTGATGCGGTATTGCCATGCGGCCCCTCGTGGGCCGCTCGACCCGGCAGCCAGTGAAGGAACCCTCCACTTCCGGCTCCGCCTCTCCGCTGTCGGGTCGCACCTTCTTGACCTGCTCGCACGGCAGTTCGTCCCTGCCGCACCCTTCGACTTCTGGGCTGTGCGGACAACACTAGCCTCCACCAAAGCCAATGTCTACAGCCGCCAAAACAGATTTACTCCGTTCATGGGTACCGGGACTCTGTCTCTCTCACGTCCGCGAGCGTTGCCCGCCTGGTCGAAGGGCGCCCGCGAAGCACCGGATCGGGCCTGCGGCACAACCGATCGGACGGGGTGTTATCCGTGCACGAGTGGGACGGATGCGGCCCACACGGCATCCCCAGCGGTCCCTCGTGGTGGCGGACGACGGTTCCACCGCCATGTGTCGCCGGGCGCGGGCGGGAGGGCGCCGCTACGAGGTGGGTTTCGGCGTACACGGTCACCTGTGCGTTCGCCGCAGCCCGGTAGCAGCGCGAGGACACTCCGGCCTTGGGCCGCGGACCGCGGGGCGAGGGGGTGCGTAGACGGTCCACGGCCGTCCGCCTGCTTCCCCGCAGGCCCGGCCCGAGCGAGGCGAGCAGCGGGCCGGGCCTTCGGGTGCGTTCGGCGCACCGTCACTGGGCGAGACACCGAAAAGCGGGGCGAGTCGCCGCATACCGAGGTTGGTGCGGCAGGCCACGGCGGCCGACGGTACCCGTTCGCCCAGCGCCGGACTCAGAACGGCATGCGGCCCCTGGCCCGGCGCCCTGCGGAACCGCTCCGGCCCAGAGCGCGCGAGCTGGAGCGGAAGGGCTTGCTGAACAGCCGTCCCAACGGACCGGGCGCCTTGCTTCCCGCGCGGGAACCGACGCCCATGGTGCGCTGCGCACCGTTTTGCGGATGCCGCGAGAGCCGGGGCAGCAGAAAGGCGAGTACCGCCAGCACGACGCAGAGGACGATGATTCCTGCGATGACCATCTCGTATCTCCTGGTTCGGGCCTTCGGGGCTGTTGTCCGTGCACTTCCTCTTGCCCCCGGAAGGACGGTGCACGCGCGGTGACTCCGCCGGCCTCTCATCGCATCCCGGCACCCGACTGACGGTGGCGCCTGCCGACCAGGCCATCCCAGCGTCGGAGTTCTTCCGTCACGGCGTGTACGACTATGCGGGCGAGGGGGTGCGCCGTACCCCCTCCGAGCACGCCGACTACCTCACGAACTCGTCGACGCCCACCCGGTCGTCTCCATCGCAGGCCCGATGGCTGAGAACGACCTGGACGGCTGGCGCGAGCTGACCGCCCGCGTCGGCGGCCGCTGCCAACTCACCGGCGACGACGTGCTCTGCTCCGACGAAGCGCTGCTGCGCGAGAGCTTCCGCACCGGCGTCGGCAACTCGGTCCTGGTCAAGGTCGATCAGATCGGCACTCTGACCGAGGCACTGGCCGCGGCGACCACGGCCCACCAGGGGGCTGGACGGCTGTCATGTCACACCGCTCGGGCGGGGCGGAGGACACCGGCGTCGCGGATCTCGCGGTGGCCACCGGCTGCGGTCGGATCAGGACCGGCTCGATCTCCCGCTCCGACCGTACGGCGAAGTACGACCAACTCATCCGGATCGAAGAAGAACTGGGCGACTCGGCGCGGTTCGCGGGCCGCGCCGCACTGTGTCGGACGTGAACAGCGTGCGGTCCTGGCGACCGCCCGGGGCCAGGTGAACCAGGGGCCGGTCGGGACGGGAAAGGACACGGCGGCCGGGACGTCTCTCAGGCGAACCAGCTGATCGGACGCGACGCCCTGTCGTCCATGGTGCGGGTGCCGGTGACGATGTCCGCCACCAGTGACCGGGAGCCGTCGACGGTGCGCCCCCACGACCGTGACCCCAGGCGATTGCTCGGTAAGCAGGCGTCCGAGCGGCTCAGCCACTCGGTGTCGTCCGACGCGCACCACGGGAAGCGAAGGGGGCTCGGTCTAGGCGGCCATCGCCTCCTCGCCCGGGGAGACGCTCGTACGGCGGACGTGCTGTTCGAGCAGGGTGTCTGCCGTGCGCAGAGCTTCCTCGGCGGTGCGGGCCCCGGTCATCACGCACAGCGTGTAGGTGGCGTCTTCGAGAGCCCTGCTGGTGTGGCCGGTCGGACACACGTCGTGTTCGATGCGCGCCTGGGCGAACCGGGCCAGCGCAGCTCGCAGTTCCTTCTCCGTCGGAAGGATCATCGTGATAACTCTCCCCTCATGGACCCCGCCCGCAGCACGGCCGGCCGCGGCACGGGGAAATGACTGTCTCCATGGCGCCTGACGGCCACGGTTCAGGACCGGGCGGCGTCAAGCAGAACTCCGGATGCCCCCCGTCGAAAGGTCCATGCCACAGGTGCGGGGCCCATCGTTCGGGCCGCGACTCCGGCCGCCGCCCCGCCCTCGCCGAGTCGCCCCACGGCGGACCGTGGCACGGCGGGTGGGTGAGGTCAGCAGGCAGCGGCTTCTTCCACCGTCTCCCGTACCTTGAGGACCGCGTCGACTCCGGTGATCTGCAGAAGCCGCCGCAACTGCTGCGTCGGCGCGGCCACGCGAAGGTCGACGCCTCGATGGGTGACGATCAGCAGATTCAACAGGGTGGAATCGGCGAAAGTGATGCCGGAAGCATCCAGAATCACCTTCGAGTGCCGCTTGGCCGCGGTGTCCAGCGCGGCAGCCAGGGGAGCGATCGAGCCCATGTCATAGGCGCCTCGCGCACAGACGACCCAGGCGCCGCACCATTCGTACCGCACTACGGCGACCTGATCCTCCCGTCGGCTCACATCGGTGTCACCCGTGCACCCTGTGACCGCGTCACGCCAAGACACCTTCGGGTCCCTCCTGTGTCCCCCATACGGATCCTGCCAACTAATGCACGAAATATATGTCACGTATAGGACTTCACGCAAAGCCGGTCCGTAGAATGCTGTGCATGGTTGAAGTGCCTGAACCTCACACCGGTTGGACGTTCGTCACCAATCACGCGCGCGTGCTGGCGGCCATCGCGGACAATCCGAACATCCGGATCCGTGACATCGCCGCCCGCTGCCGGCTCACCGAGCGGGCCGTCCAGCGGATCATCTCCGACCTGGAGCAGGACGGGTACCTCTCCCACACCCGCGACGGGCGCACCAACACCTACCGCATCCAGCCGGACAGGGTCCTGCGCCACCCGGCGGAAGCGGGCCTGACCGTGGCCTCGCTGCTCTCCCTGCTCGTACAGGACGAGACCGACCGCGGGCGGCACGGAACCCAGCCATCCCGCCTGGCCGGTGGCAGAGGGCGCGCATCAGAAGCGGACTAGACGCCCATCGCGGCACCCTGTCCCCCGCTCGCGCGCGGCCACCCCGCGAACCGGCCTCACTCCCCCGCTCGCCGCGGCATCCGTCGGTCGCGCTCACGGGAGGCGGCGGAGCACTGAGCCCGCACGTGGCGGGCGGCTTCCACCAGCCTCTCCCGGCCCCTCGGCCAACCTCTCGCCTGGCACCGCGCCTTCGGACGGGGCCACCACCCGGCACGATCGCGTGTGTGCCGACCGGGCATGCGTCTCAGGAGGGCCGTGTGCGGCAGTGGACGCGGCACGACCGCAAGCCGCACAGTCCTCTCGCCGCATCCCATAGCCGGCGGCGCTGAGCCGAGGCTCTACGGGGACGGGCGACCGAGGTCGCTGTCGCGGGAATCGCCGTTCAGGGCGATGCGGACGGTGATCCGCTTGCCGATCGGCTCGCGTCGCGCTTCGAAGCCCTGGGCGACAGCCATCACGATCTCCAAGCCGTGCTGTCCGACCCGGCCGGCGTCCGCCGCCCGGGCGGTCGGCAGCACCGGGTCGGAGTCCCACACCGCGATCTCCACCGAGTCGCCGCGGAGGCGGAGATCCATCAGCGCCGGTCCGGGAGCGTACTTGCGCGCGTTGGTGACCAGCTCGCTGACCACCAGACGGGTCAGGTCCGCGGCGCGTTGCGAGACGGCCACGCCGTACTCGGTCCGCGCCCGGGCGAGGTACGCGTCGGCCGAGTGTCGCGCCTGAGCGATGCAGGCGCCGTCACCGTCCAGGGCCACACTGACCCGTGCAGGCCGGCCCCGTGGTGCCGCGTCGTCCTGCTCCGCCGGCTCTGCTTCCATCACGGCCACCGTTCGTTCCCCGCTCACATCGACGGCGCGTACCCCCACTTCCCCGGGGCACACCGCACCGACCTGTTGTGTTCGCCACACCAGTACGCCGGTCCACGCCGGGCACCACCACGCACCTGGTCGGGAGTGCGCCGGCATCACCGGCATGACCGGCACAGAGCTCCGTGCCCGCATCCCCTCCGGCACTCTCCCCCGGCTCGACGAGGCAGGGGCCTGTATCGCCGCCGGAACGACCAGCGGCAGAGGTGCGGGGGCGGGATACGGGTAGTGGGCCGTCCGATGCCGCGGCTCCACCCCGCGGCGGGCTGCTGCGCGACCAAGTCGAAGACCGCCGCTGGGCGTGCGGGACTTCAACGCCTTCTACCGCTCCGCCACCTCAGCCCTGTGCCCCTCGGGTAGTTCCCCGAGCACGCACGGCGCGGTCACAGACGCTCGCCGGCAACGTCCTCCTCGTTCGGTGTCCGTCCGGTGTACGAGCGGCGTCGCGCCCGCAGCCACCGCAGCCGGTCGAGGCGGGAGATCGCAGGCGTGGCGGTCACACCGTGCAGGATGACGGACGCGAGGACGGTGAAGATCACCACGGTCCACAGCTGCCCGGCGGGCACATGGAAGCCCTCCGTGCCGAGCGCGTAGGCGAGGTAGAACAGCGAGCCGATGCCGCGGATGCCGAAGAAGGCGGTCACGAGGCGCTCCCGGGGACCGGCGGCCGTGCCGGACTGCGCGACCCAGCCGGTCAGCGGCCGGACGACGAGCAGGAGCAGGAGACCGACGGCCGCCGACTGCCACGTCAGGTCGGCCAGGGCGCCCTGCGCGACGCAGACGCCCAGCACGAGGAGGATGCCGGCGGTCAGCAGTCGTTCGACCTGCTCGACGAAGTCGTGGAGCACGGTGTGGTAGCCGTGATCGCTTTCGGCGGCGCGGATGCGGCAGGCGGTGACGAAGACGGCGAGGAAACCGTAACCATGGGCGAGCTCGGTGACCCCGTAGGAAAGGAACGTGGCGCCCAGGGCGACGAAGCCCTCCCGGTGCTCGGACAGCCGTACCGCCTGCCGGCCGGCGCGGAAGAAGAGCCAGCCGAGAAGTCTGCCGACGGCCAGCCCCGCCAGCACGCCGACCACGCACGCGTACAGCACGTCGACCAGCAGCCAGTGACCGACCCAGCCGCTGGACAAGCCGCTGCCCGCCGCCGCGGCCAGCGCGATCGCCGCCATGACGACGGGGAAGGCGAGGCCGTCGTTGAGGCCGGCCTCGCTGGTGAGGGCGAAACGCACCTCGTCCTCGTCGTGCTCCGAGTCGGTGGGCGCGCCCACCCGCACCTCGGAGGCGAGCACCGGGTCGGTGGGCGCGAGTACGGCCGCCAGCAGCAGCGCGGCGGCCGGCGGCCAGTCCAGCAGCCACCAGGCGAGGAGCCCCATCGCCGCGATGGTCAGCGGCATGGTGATGCCGATCAGCCGCCAGGGGGCACGCCAGCGGCGCAGACCGAAGGGGCGGTTGAGCGCGAGCCCGGCGCCCATCAGTGACACGATGACGCAGATCTCGGTGACGTGCTGCACCCACACCCGGTCACGCGTCAGGTCGATCTCCGGCAACGGAGTGGGCAGCAACTGCAACCCCATCCCGCAGGCCAGGAAGACGAGCGGCATGGACAGGGGCCGCCCGGCCACCAGCCGGGGAAGCACGGCCGCCGCGAGGGCGCCGGCCCCGAGCACGGTGAAGAGGAAGTCAGACAAGGTCACCGCTGACGTGTGCCCGTTGCCGCGAGGCCGTACGCAGGCCGCTCGGCCACAGGCCGGCGGGAGCCCTGCCGCGGGGCTCGGGGCAGGTGCCCGGCTCGCAGACCTGGTGACGTCGGGGAGCTTCTCGTCGCGGTCTCGCGCGTACCGGAGAAGCGCGGCGAAGTCCTCGTCCTGAGTGAGGCTGCGCCTGCCCTGAGGGCGCCCAGGGCCTAGCTAGTCGAAGGTGGCCGGGCACCGAGAGCCTGCCGCGGTCGGGCGACACCGGCCACTTTGTCGCACCAAAGGGTGGCCTCGGCGCCGGGGCCACCCGGCTGTCGAACGGGACTCGCCCTCACCCCGGGGTCCCACGGCGCGTTGAGGTGCGGACCGTCCGCGTTTACGGGATGTTGACCTATCGACACGCGGTTTGCAGCGAACACGAGGAAGCTCATGACCACACAGACGGAGCCGACCACGTTGGTGCCGGCGGAGGGCAAACGCGGCCGGGGGCGGGTGGTGATCGAGTGGCTGACCACTACCGATCACAAGAAGATCGGTCACCTGTACCTGATCACGTCGTTCGCGTTCTTCCTGATCGCCGGAGCACTGGCGATGGTCATCAGAGCCGAACTGGCGCGGCCGGGCCTGCAGGTCCTGTCCGCCGAGCAGTACAACCAGTCCTTCACGATGCATGGCACGATCATGCTGCTGCTGTTCGCCACCCCGACGTTCGCCGGGTTCGCCAACGCCGTCATGCCGCTGCAGATCGGATCGCCGGATGTGGCGTTCCCCCGACTGAACATGCTGTCGTACTGGTTGTTCCTCTTCGGCGGCCTGATCGTGCTCGGGAGCTTCCTCACCCCGCAGGGTGCCGCGGACTTCGGCTGGACGGCCTACACCCCGCTCAGCGGCCCCATCCGGACCGGGTACCTCGGCGCAGACCTGTGGATCATGGGGCTGGCGCTCTCCGGATTCGGCACCATCCTCGGTTCCGTCAACTTCATCACCACGATCGTGTGCATGCGCGCGCCGGGCATGACCATGTTCCGGATGCCGATCTTCACCTGGAACGTGCTGCTGACGTCGGTGCTCGTCCTGCTGGCCTTCCCCGTCCTGGCGGCGTCCCTGTTGGTGCTGGAGGCGGACCGTCAGTTCGGTGCCCATGTCTTCGACGCCGAGGTCGGCGGGGCGGTCCTGTGGCAGCACCTGTTCTGGTTCTTCGGCCACCCCGAGGTCTACATCCTCGCGCTGCCGTTCTTCGGGGTCATCACCGAGATCATTCCCGTGTTCTCCCGTAAGCCGATTTTCGGCTATATGGGACTGGTCGGTGCCACCCTCGCCATCGCGGGCCTGTCGGTCACGGTCTGGGCGCACCACATGTTCGCCACCGGCGCGGTCCTGCTCCCCTTCTTCGCGTTCATGACCTACCTCATCGCCGTGCCCACCGGTGTGAAGTTCTTCAACTGGATCGGCACGATGTGGAAGGGATCACTCTCCTTCGAGCCGCCGATGCTGTGGTCGGCCGGTTTCCTGGTGACGTTCCTCTTCGGCGGTCTGACCGGTGTCATCCTGGGCTCGCCTCCCCTGGACTGGCACGTCACCGACTCGTACTTCGTCGTCGCGCACTTCCACTACGTGCTGTTCGGCACGATCGTCTTCGCGATGTTCGCGGGCTTCAGCTTCTGGTGGCCGAAGATGACGGGCACGATGCTCGACACCCGCCTGGAGAAGGTCCACTTTTGGACCTTGTTCGTCGGCTTCCACACCACGTTCCTGGTCCAGCACTGGCTCGGTGCCGAAGGGATGCCACGCCGGTATGCCGACTACCTTGCCGCCGACGGCTTCACCGCACTCAACACCGTCTCCTCCATCGGCGCCTTCCTGCTGGGTCTGTCCACTCTGCCCTTCCTCTACAACGTCTGGAAGACCGCGCAGAAGGGTGAACGCGTCAAAGTCGACGACCCCTGGGGCTACGGGCGCTCCCTGGAGTGGGCGACCTCCTGCCCGCCTCCTCGTCACAACTTCGTCACCCTGCCGAGAATCCGCTCCGAGTCCCCCGCCTTCGACCTGCACCACCCCGGCGTCGTGGTGTTCGACCAGAAGGAGAACACCGGCAAGCGCGATGTTCTGGACGCGCCGGGACACGAAGGTGACCGGTCGTGACCCGCTAAGCGACCGGTCGCCCCTCCGGAACACGAGGGCTCCGGGCTGGTCTCCCAGGTCGAGAGCCACCTCCTGCTTCAGACCGGGCGTGAGCAACCGCGGCACGAGCCCCAGGCCCTCCGCGCCCGCCTCCCCCGGCTCACCACCCGGGGCGAGGGTCTGACGGACGGGCCAGTGGTGGCACGGCGGCAGGACGCGGAGCGCCGAGGCCGCGATCGAAGCCCTCACCGGATCCGGAAGCCGTCCGGCGAGAGCGACGTGCGGCATGGCATGCTCACGCTGGGGTACTCGAACGGATTCGCGTCGCGATCGAGGAGAGACATGGACGATGCCGCTGATGCCGGCTTGGGAGACGGCCCCGCGCTCGGGCATCACGCGCAGTCCGATGCCTCACTCGGCGCGACGCTGGAGAGGATGGGTTCCCCCGCCCTCGTGGTGAATGACGACGGCCTCATCGTCGCGGCCAACAGCGCGGCCCAGCGGGCGCTGGGCCGAGACCTGGCAGGCCTCATGGGGCAGGATTCCCATGAACTGCTGCACCGGGACAGCCATGGGCATGCCATGCCCCGCACCCGCTGCCCGATGAGGAAGGCGCTCCTCACCGAAAAGACCGGGCAGGGGGATGCCGAGTGGTTCGCCCGCGGCGACGGCACCTTCTTCCAGTCCTCCTGGCTGGTCACCCCCTACGCGCCCAGCCCGGGGATGCCTGGCGCGCTGGTGTTGTTCTACGAGGCGCAGCAGGACGAGGTGCCTCGCGGCGATGACAGATTCTCAGCGCGGCTGACGGAACTGGACCGCCTGGCCCTGCTCGCGGAGACGACCACACAGCTCACGTCGACGCTGAACGTGGACGAGGCACTGCACCGCCTGGCGGCCCTGACCGTTCCCCGGCTGGCGGACTGGGCGGTCTTCGACCTGCTCACCGAACGCGACGAAGTGCGACGAGTTCTGGTGATGGAACACAAGGACGGGATCCTGGTCGAACGGGACGATCTGCAAGGACCCATGCCTCCCGTGCCGGAGGAGTCCCCGATGCCCCTCTCGCGTGCGCTGCGCGGCGCCGCCTCCTCCCTGGCCGGCCCCTCCACCTATCAGGGGGCGCCCGATTCGGGCATCGCAGTCGAGCAACAGCGCCTGTTCTCCGTGACCGGTATGCACTCCGCCGTCATCGCGCCCATCCGCGGCCTTCGCGACGTACTGGGTGCCCTGACCCTGGGCCGCGCGCAGCGTCATGCCGCGTTCACCGTCGCGGACCTGCCGCTGCTGGAGGATCTCACCCGCCGCACAGGCCTGGCCCTGGACAACGCGCGCCTGTACCAGCGCCAGCGCAAAGTCGCCGAAACCATGCAACGCCACCTGCTGCCCCAGCTCCCCACCGTGCCCGGGCTGGAGATGACCGCGCGGTACCTGCCCGCTCCGGACGCCTCGTCCGTCGGCGGGGACTGGTACGACGCCTTCACCCTGACCGGCGGCGCTCACGCACTGGCCATCGGCGATGTCGTCGGACACGACCTCGATGCCGCAGCCGGCATGGCGCAGACCCGCAACATGCTGCGCGCCTTCGCCTGGTCTCAGCCGAAGGCCGCCCCCAGTGCCGTCGTCTCACGCCTCGACGAGGCAGTGATGCACATAGCCGAGGTACCGATGGTGACCATGATCCTGGCCAGGCTCACACTCGGCGACAACGCACTGTGGCACCTGCACTGGACCAATGCCGGGCATCCGCCCCCGCTGCTCGTCACGCATGACGGTCAGGCGCAGTACCTCAACGGGGCTCACGGCATCCTCCTGGGGACCGGCGTCACCAGACCCCGCCCCGACTCCGTCACCGTTCTGCCGCCCCGGTCGACACTCCTGCTGTACACCGACGGGCTGGTCGAATCCCCGCATCACTCCATCGACCGCGGGCTGGACCGGCTTCGCCGTCACGCCGCCTCTCTCGCCCACCGTCCCCTGGACTCCTTCTGCGACTCCCTGCTGGACCGGACCCGTCCGGACGACAATGACGACGACGTCGCCATGCTCGCGCTGCGCACCCCGTCCCACCTGGGACCGAGTGAAGGGTGAGAGCTCCGCCCAAGGGGTGCGCGTCTTCTCCGTCGCAGCACGGTGCGTGGAGGCCGCCTTCTTCGCCGGCGGCTCCCATGGAGCGACCCGCATAGTGCCCAGCCGCACACTGCGATACGCACCCGCCGGGGGATCCCCGCCGAGAGACGCCGCGACGCCAAGGCCAACGGTGGCGTCGGGCTGCGTCCTGCCGCGCTTCCGGCTGTTCCGAACGGGATGAGCGCCACGGTCCCGTTCGATGCGGCGATGCGGGGCATCTGGTGCTCAAGCAGTCGCGCCGACGCTTGTGAAGGCGTGACTGCCGCCGTGAGTCGAACAGCTGTCAGACAGCGGGGTAAGGGGCAGAGGGAACACATGGGGAGCACGCGACATGCTTCGGTCGGTGGGTCGGCTCGATGGCGCGTCGGCCACCGGCACCGCGGGGTCCGGCGAGGCGGTACCGCGGCGCGTGGATCACGCGCCGCGGGTACCGACGTCGGCGTCGTGCTGTATTTGCATCGCCGCGGTGTCGCAGCAGGCTTCCAGCAGCTCCGCGGCCGTGGAGGTCACGCGCGCGACCTCGTCGGGCCGGGGGCGGGAAGCAGTCACGGTCACACTCTCGCAGGCGCTGGGATGTGCGCCGGCGTACTGGGCGCATGAAACCGGACACAGGCGACTCGGTCTACCGGCGCACTCCGGCGAACGGCACAGGTATCGGGCGAGGCCCGTTCGGGCCCGGCAGGAGATCGGTGTTCTTTTCCTCGTGAACAGATTCGTGGCCGCTGAACGCGCTCTGCGGACGGCGGCACCTCATGAGTTGCTCGACGCCGTTCGGCGTGTACTCACGGACGGGTATGCTGCGCGATCGGTCGAACTGTTCATGGCCGACTACGGCCTGACCGTGCTGCAACCGGTGTCCGTGCTGCCCCACACCACGGAACCGATCGCGGTGCACAACAGCGCCGCCGGCCGCGCCTTCGGTTCCCAGGAACCTCATGTGGAAGCGGTCCGGGGCGGCCTGGTGCGCTTGCATCTTCCGGTGACGGTGCGCGGTGACCGGCTCGGCGTGCTGTCGGTGACGTTTCTCGACGGCGATCAGACCGAAGAGGTCCTGACCGAGCTGACCGATGTCGCCCAGGTACTCGCGCACGAGGCCGTGGTCGCGGAACGGGACACGGACGTGTACATGCGGGCGCGGCGCAGGGACCGGCTGACGCTGGCCGCGGAGATGCAGTGGCAGCTCCTGCCCGGCCGCTCGTGCGTGCGCCCGCAGTACGAGCTCGGCGCCCAGCTCGAACCCGCCTACGCCATCTTCGGTGACAACTTCGACTGGTCCGCCACCGCGGATCACCTGATGCTCTATGTCACCAACGGGATGGGTGAGGGCATGGAAGCCTCGCTGCTGACGAACCTGGCCATCAGCGCCCTGCGCAACGCGCGGCGGGCCGGTCTCTCCCTGGCCGACCAGACGGCCCTCGCAGACCAGGCCGTCTACGCCCACTACCGGGGGCACTGCCATCTGTCGGTGCTGATGCTGGACTTCGAACTGGCCACCGGACGTGTGTCCGTCGTGGACGCCGGCTCACCGCAGATGCTGCGGCTTCGTGACGGCGTCGTCGAGCGCGTCGAGTTCGAGGCGCAACTGCTCCTGGGCATGTTCGACGAGACCGACTACGTGACCCAGGAACTGTACGCCGAACCCGGGGACCGGCTCATCTTCGTCAGTGACGGAGTCTACGGGGTGGCTTCGCCCAAGGGGGAGGCGTACGGAGACGCGGCACTGGCCCGGGCGGTCCAGGCCACCCGCCCGCTTCCCGCCGCGGAGGTTCCGCGGGCCGTCCTGCGCGAACTGAGCGGTCACCGCGGTCAGTCGTCCTCCGACGACGACGCCCTGGTGGTCTGCCTGGACTGGCTTGGACGCTGACCGACGGGGCACGGCGGTTCGCTCGAACAGCGACCGGCCGCTCGTGGTTCGGGAGCCTGCCGTCCGTTGCCGCCGTGGAGTTCGCGGACGGGCACGGGCCGAGGTCCGGCAGCCCTGGTCCTGGCGGGGCGGCCGTAGTGGTGCGGGGCCGGGGAAATCCGTCAGAGTACAGTGATCGAAATTCTGGTCCCGTCGCACATCGAGGTCCCCATGGAGTCCCCCGACACCCCCTCGCGCGGCTACGCCGAGGTCCATGTCACCGCCGCGTCACCCGAGGTCGCACGGCGTGTGGCGGAGGTCCTCCGTCATTGCTTCGCCGCTACCGAGCAGCGCAGCTATCCCGCCGGCGCCGAGGGCGCGACCCGCCTCGAACTCACCGTGGACACCATGCGCACGGCGGAGCCGGCCCGCTCCTGGCTGGAGTCCAGCCGCTCGACCGGCCACACCGACCGGGGACTGGGACAGGACTGACGCCGGGCACCTGGCCGGGGACATCCGGTGCTCGCCCCGGGCTCGCCAGAGGTACGGCGGCTTCGGCGGCCCGCGTTCGCTCGTTCGCCGGCCGCACCACACAGGCGTTCAGGTCTCGAGAACCAGGACACGGAAACGGCCGACCGGCGCCGGGCGGGATGTGCCGGCTTCGACGTACCGCCACCCCCAGGACCGCAGCGCCTCGGCGGTCCTGTGGTCGGAGCGCTCCACCAGCGTGACGGCGACGGCGGCACCGTGGTCGGCGAGCAGCCGCTTCTGCAGTCGCCGGGCGAGGTTCCAGGAACGGTCGGTCCGGGTTCTGCCTGCGTACGCGGTCCGGAACGTGTATCCCGGAGACCATGAAGAGACGCCCGGCGGCGTGCGGCGGCAGCCTCCCGGGAGGGTATCCGCCGAAGGCCTCCCACCAGGGACCGTCGCCGCGTACGGGGAAGCCGTGGGCGCACCCGGTCAGCGCGGTGGTCTCCGCGATCAGCAACTCGAATCCGGGTCGCCGTACGTCGGCCGCCAGCCGTCGCAGGAACGCGCCGCGGGCCTGGTTCCATGCCCGGGGGCCGCCGCCGGACTCCCGGTGCCCGGCCCCGACCGGGCCGACCCGGCCCACCGCACCTGGCCGGATGCTCGTCGCCACTCGCGTCGTACGGGTCCGACAGGCGATCGCCCCCACGGAGCGAGCGTCGGTTCGTCGCCAGCGAGTCGGTCCGGCGCGCCGGCGTCGGCCACCGGCGGTTTGTGGAGCGGAGGAGGGAAGTGGTCGGCACGCCGGGAACCGGGCAGCGGCGGCGCCCGCGCGGGCTCGGCACCTGAGACGCGCTGTGCGCTTCAGGTTCCCCGCCGGTCGACTGGCCGTGGCCGTCGGTTTCCGTTGGTCCGGTCATCCCGGCGGCGTGGGGTCCGGCACGCACGTCCGCAGCGGTGTCGTCGGGTGCCGACGCTCGTCATCGATGCCTTCGTGAGCCTTGCGTCCACACACACCGGAGCCTGCCCGGGTCGGCCCAAAGGCACCGCGCCTCACGGCCGGGCGGATACGAACGACAGCCGTGGTGTCGCGCGGCGGAAGTTGCGCCGATGAGTTTCCGGCGGTTGTGCGGTCTACCCGTCGACGGAGGGAGCGCACCATGCGCAAGATCATTGTTTGCACGTTTCTGACGCTGGACGGCGTCATGCAGGCGCCGGGCGGTCCGGACGAGGACGTCGAGAGCGGCTTCGAGCACGGCGGCTGGCAGAAGCCGGTGGACGACGACGAGGTCGGCACGGCCATCGCCGCCTGGTACGAGCACTCCGACGCGATGCTGCTCGGCCGCAAGACGTACGAGATCTTCGCGTCGTACTGGCCGACCGCCGATCCGGACAACCCGTTCACCCACCGGATGAACAGCATGCACAAGTACGTGGCGTCCCGGACCCTGACGTCCGTCGAGTGGCAGAACTCCACGCTGCTGGAGGGCGGCGTCGTCGATGCCGTGCGCGGGCTGAAGGCGTCCGACGGGGGCGACATCAACGTCGTCGGCAGCGGCGACCTCGCCCAGACCCTGATGCGACAGGGCCTCGTCGACGAGTACCGGCTGACCGTCCATCCGGTGATCATCGGCACCGGCAAGCGGCTCTTCGCCGAGGGGGCGGTCCCCACCGCGCTGGAGCCGGTCAGCGTCACGACGACGAAGGGCGGCACCGTCGTGGGAGTCTTCCGGCCCAGCGGCAAGCCCCGCTACGACAGCTACTAGCGAGGCGGCTGCATCCCGGAGCACCGGGCGGGCCGAAGGAAGACGCCGGCGATGCCAGGTCCCGTCGCGGGGCCGGCCCGCTGGTCGGCCCGTCCCGGGATCACCACGGGGCCGCCGGGTCCGCGCAGGTGGTCGCGGACCGCCCGGGAGGACCAGGGGGAGTACGCCGTGTCGGCCAGGACGAGGCCGGGCCTGGTGGCGGGCCGTCCACGACGGCGGCGAACGCGCAGGCGGGCCCGCCACCTCGCCGATCGCCGGTCCCATTGCGGGTGGGCCACCCGGAATGACCGCCGGGTCCACACCTCAGGCGTGGCCGGGACGCGTCCCGCGCAGGACCCAGCCGGTCATGCTGCTCCGGGTCGGTTGTGCCGGGATCAGGAGTTCCTCCACATCCACGGCACCGAGCCGTCCGCCTCGGCGGCACGCGCCTGCCCTGCGGGGTCACTGCCCCTCACGGCACAGCCGGGAACGCCGCGCGGACACCGACCGCGGTGACGGCCGTCGCGAGGGCCACAGTCCTCGCCCCGCGGTCCGCGCGGGGCGCGTAGTCGGGCTGTCTCATCACGTGGCTCGCCACCGCGTCGTCGGCAGGACCGGGCCGTCGGCCGCGTCAGTTGTTGACGTCCTCCTTGAAGTCGTTCGCGCAGGCGTCGCGCTCGCTCTGGGTGTCGGCGTGCTGGACGCAGTCGTCGAAGTCCTTGAACTCGTCCGAGTTCAAGATCGACGCGCCGATCGCGATGATCACCACCGAGGCGATGGCCCCCAGCGTCCCCAGCACTGCCGCGACGATGGACATCTTGCGGTGCGGTGCTCGGCCGCCTCGTGCTCTGCGGGCGCCGATGATGCCGAAGATCAGCGCCAGGAGTCCGAGCACCACCCCGCCGACGACGGTCCAGAAGAGGAGGACGGCCAGGATCGCGAGAACGAGCGCGGCGACGGCCAGTCCGTTGCTGCGTCCCGTGCCGGCTCCGGGGTGCGTCTGTGCCGCGTCGGCGGGGGTTCCAGGGTGTTCGGGGTAAGTCACGTCATCACGCTCATCTCTGGTCGCGTCGGGGACGAGTTGCCGTGCATTGCGACTGCCCCGGCGTGCGTGACGGATGCCTCCGAGGCCGTCCGCGGTCCCACGGGCCCGCGAACACGGCCCGTGCGCACCGGGCCGCCCACCCTCCACGGGCGCGGGTCGAGACGGTCTCGCGCAGTGCCTCCAGGCCCGCCCCGACGAGGGGACGACCGGCACCGCCGCGCGCCGTACGGCGGCCACCGCCCCGGGCTCGTCCACGCGGCCCCGACCCGCGTGCCCCCGGCACGGCGCCGTGTCGACGCCTGTCCCGTCGGCCGCACCGGTGTCGCCGGGGTCATGACCACGCCCGGCGCGCGCGCCGCCGCCGCTCTGGCCACCCGGCTGACGCTCGGGCAGGAGGCCGCGTCGGTGCCGGTCCAGGGCGGGCCGGCGCCGGCGCCGGGGGTGCCGGGTCGCTGACGGACCGGCAGCGCGGTCCGGGGACGGAACGACCGCCTGACCGCGCGGTCACATCAGGTCCCGCGGCACCGTTTCGTTCCAGGTGCGGGAGAACACGCGGCGACCCGCTTCGTAGCCGTCGAGCGTGGCGTCCACGAAGAAGCTCTGTTCGTCGCAGGTGAGCCGGGTGTGGGTCACGACGCTGACGTCCCAGTCGTCGCGCCTGAAACGCATGGTCCACGTCGACTCGCCACGCGCCGACGTGAAGTCGTCGGCGGTCGCCGCGTACCGTTCGTGAGCCCGGCGGCCGACGTCGACGCCGATGTCGTCGCAGCGGATCATGCCCCGGTCCTTCACGATGTCCAGTTGGGCGTCGTAGTCGATCAGGTTGCGCTTGACTTCCCAGCGTTCCTCCGGAGGGGTCAGCGTGGTCGTCGTCAGCGGGGGTGTCCCCTCCGGGGCGCCGAACGGGTCGGCAGGTGTGTCGTCGGGCCGGTGCGTCGGACGGACGGGAAGGGTGAGCGTGCTGGTGCGCTCGTGGACACTCAGCTCGGCGGGCTTCGGCGGCGGCCAGGCGAGCGGCCAGTAGGAGGTGGACAGCGAGAGGCGGATCCGGTGCCCGGGCGGGAAGGTCTGGGCCACTCCGTTGAGCTGGACCGTGGCCCGGTAGCGGCGGCCGGGTTCCAGCGGCTCGGGCTGCTCGGTGCTCTCGCAGCGGGTCAGGTTGAGCAGGCCGTAGGTGACCCGCGTGGCGGCTCCGTCGGGGCGTACGTCGGACAGGCGCGCGGCCACCATGGCGACCGGTTCGGCGACCGACAGGTCGAGTTCCACGGTCGGGGAGCCCAAAATCTCCAACGGCTCGGTGAGCGGGTCGGTCTCGAAGACGAGGGAGCCGCCGTCCTCTTCGCGCTGATCGTACGGCAGGTCGGGCGGCGCGTTGTAGGACGCCCACTTCCCCGCGAACTGGCCGACGGACAGCGGCGACCGCACGGTCAGCACGTCACCTGCCACGGCGCCTTCCCCGGGGCCGGAGGACTGCTTCGCCGGTTCCTCGATGCGATGCCGGCTGAGCGGGTGGGTGACCGGACGGACGTTCGGCGAGGGCCAGGACGGCTCCCCGACCCAGCGCCCCGGCCGTTCCTCGTACGACGTGGACGGCGGCACGCTGTCCTGCATCCACGTGCGGAGCATCGGGCCGTCCATGACGCCGTTGTCGACCCCCTTCAGCCAGTGGTCCCACCAGCGCACCACCTCCTGGAGGTAGCCGATGGCGGGGCCGGGCTCGCCGAGGTGGGGGAACTTGTGCGACCAGGGGCCGATCAGCCCCTTGCGGGGCACGTCCAGGTTGGCGAGCAGGCGGGTGACGGCGTTCGAGTAGCCGTCCGCCCAGCCGCTGGAGGCGAGGACGGGGCACCGTACGGCCTGGTAGTCCTCGGCGACCGAGGCGTGCCGCCAGTAGTCGTCGCGGCGCTGGTGCCGCAGCCATTCCAGCACCCACGGCCGGGTGTGCTCCAGGCGTTCGTGCCACATCTCGCGCCAGCGGTCGCCGACGACGGCCGGGTCGGGCGGGCAGGTGGCGTAGGCGAACATGGTGCCCGCCTCGGCCAGGTTGTCGGACAGCATCGCGCCGCCCATGTAGTGCATGTCGTCGGCGTGCCGGTCGTCCGTGAAGGACGCGATGACGATGGCCTTGAGGCTCGGTGGCTGCCTGGCAGCCACCTGGAGGGCCGCGAAGGCGCCCCAGGAGATGCCCATCATCCCGGTGCTGCCGTCGCACCAGGGCTGGTCGGCGAGCCAGGCGAGCACCTCCTCCGCGTCGCGCTGCTCCTGTTCCAGGTACTCGTCCCGCAGAACCCCCTCGGACTCCCCCGTGCCGCGCACGTCGACGCGGACACACGCGTACCCGTGTCCCGCGAGATAGGGGTGGTGGATCGAGTCGCGGACGGCGGTGAGGTCCCGTTTGCGGTAGGGGATGTACTCCAGTACCGCGGGCACGGGTTCGTGGTCGGACGACAGGGGCCGCCACACTCGCGCCGACAGGCGGACGCCGTCGGACATGGGGATGACGACGTGCTCTTCTTCCTTGGTCTCGTGGGGCAGTCGGGTCACGTAACGCATGGGTTCTGGCGTACTCCTTATGTTCGCGGTCCCGCGTCGGGCTCGTCGAAGGTGAGCCCGAGGGCCGTCACGCAGTGGTCGTACTTCCTGCGCAGGTCGTCCTCGTCGTCGCCGCCGGTGAAGATGTGCGCCAGCTCGTAGCTGTAACTGTCCTGCTGGGGGAGGTCGGACAGCGGCCGGCCCTCCCGGGGCAGAACGTGGATGCGCACGCCCGGTGTCTCCCGCTCGATCCGCGCGATCGTCTCCGGCGAGGGCACGTTGCGCACCACGCCGTCCGTGAACCAGCGGTAGTACCACTTCGCGGCCATCGCGTAGGGGCCCTGCCGGTGCGGCATGGTCGGGTCGGAACCCAGGGCGAGGGCCAGCATGGGGTGGTGGTTGGGCACGCCGTCCACGTACTGGAACAGCTCGGCGTGCGACTGGGAGTGGCGGGGGTTGATCTCGAGCAGGCTGATCTGCTGGCGACGCGGGTCGTAGAAGTACTCCACGCTGAAGGTCGCCGATTCGAAGCCGATACGGCGCATCACGCGCTCGGTGACGTCGTGCAGCCGCGCGATCACCTGCGGCGGGAGGGTGGAGGGGTACTGGTGGCGCAGGAAGCACGCCGAGTCCGGGTAGTCGATGGAGTCCAGGGTGCCGTAGACGGTCACCTCGCCCTGGTGAACGTATCCCTCCACGGCGACCTGGAGGCCCGAGCATTCCTCTTCGGCGAGGCACACCCGGCCTCCGACTCCGACCATCTCGGGCGGCAGGTCGATGCGGTCGAGGATGCGTTCGAAGGGGCGGCCGACACGGGAGATGCCCTCCCGGATCTCGGTGACTGCCTTCCGGAATTCCTCGTCGTCGCCGACTCCGAAGGCGAGTTCGGAGGAGTACGACAGTGCGGGCTTGAGCCACATCGGGTAGCGCATGCCCTCCGGCGGACGCGGGGGATCACCCTGCAGGTCGACGCGGCCGAACCGCGGGTGGCAGTCGGTGACCTCCTGCTGTTCCAGCCGGCTCCAGTACTTGTGCTCGCACTTGACCACCGACTCCAGACTGGTGGTGCGGGTGCCGTAGCGCTCGCCCAGGATCGGCACCAGGGTGCTGACCGGGAAGTCCCAGTACCCGACGATGGCGTCGATGCTCCCGTCGAAGGCGTCCAGCTCCCGCTGTGCCTTCTCCAGGATCTTCGGCACCGACACCTCGCCGCCCTGGAGCTCCTCGGCCGTCAACAGACCGTGAAAGCGCAGCGATTCCGCACCCGGTACGGCCTGGAGGGTCGGCAGATTGGCCTCGTCCAGGCCGACCACGAAGATGTTCTTCACGTTTTCTTCAGACACGACTCTCCTTTCAAGATCGGCGGGGTACCCTGTCACGCCCCACCCAACCTCGCGGTCCTCGAGGTCGCGGAGCGGCGGACTCGACGGAGTCCGGCTGGGTACCGGCCACGTATGAGCGAAGTGGTGCAGGCGGGACTGTGGGGATTGCTGGCCGGTTCGGCGCTGCTGCTGGGCGCGGCGATCGGTTTCAAGGTGCGGGTGCCTCAGAAGGTGATCGCCACTGTGATGGCCTTCGGTGCCGGCGTGCTCATCTCCGCGGTGTCCTACGAACTGGTCGGTGAGGCCTACGAGCAGGCGGGACTGGCGCCGGCGGCGATCGGCACCGTCATCGGCGCGGCCGCCTACACGCTCGGCAACCTCTGGCTGGCCCGCCGTGGCGCCCGCCATCGCAAACGGTCCGGTCACCACTTCGCGCACGCGCAGCCGTCCGAGGCCCAACAGGGCGGCTCCGGCCTGGCGCTGGCGTTCGGGGCGCTTCTGGACGGAGTGCCGGAGTCTGCAGTGATCGGGGTGAGCCTGCTCGACGGGGGCGCGGTCAGTACGGTCACCGTGGCGGCGGTGTTCATCAGTAACGTCCCGGAGGGGCTGTCGAGTTCCGCGGGCATGAAGCGAGCAGGCCGCGGCACGGCGTACGTCTTCGGTGTCTGGGGGGCGATCGCCGCCGCCAGTACTCTGTCCGCCGTCCTCGGCTACACCGTCGTCGGCGCCTTCTCGCCCGCCGTCATCGCCGCCGTCACCGCGGTGGCGGCCGGAGCGATCCTCGCGATGATCGCCGACACCATGATCCCTGAAGCCTTCGAAGACGCCCACCTGGCCATCGGGCTGGTCACGGTCAGCGGCTTCCTGGTCTCCTTCGCACTCTCCCACGCCTGAAGCCCACGTCGGCGCCTCCTCGTGAGGTGCCGCCTCACCGGGGCCGGTGTCGACGGGCACGCCGGAGGGTCCCGGCCAGGTGGACGCGGGGTCGCGGCGCCGTCGGGGCCGGCTGCGTCGGCACCGGGCTACTCGCCGTGCGGGTCCGAGTGGTTGAGCGTCTCGACGACCTGCTCGTAGTCGCCGCGGGCCTCCCCGTAGCGCAGGTACTTCACGCGTTCGACCTGGATCTCCCGGGCGTCGGGCTGGGTCTCGATCAGGCTCATCACCTCAGCGACGAACTCGTCGAGCGGCATGGCGTGCTCGTTGTCCTCCTGCCCGGGCAGGAGCGCCGTACGGACGGACGGCGGCTCGAGTTCGAGGATCTTCACCGACGTGCCGGCGAACTGGAGCCGAAGGGACTCGCTGAGCAGGTGGATGGCCGCCTTCGACGCGTTGTAGCTCGGCGTGACCTTGAGCGGCGTGAACGCCAGGCCGGAGGAGACCGTCATGATCGTGGCGTCGGACTGGGCTTGCAGATGCTCGACGAATGCGGCGATGAGGCGGATCGGACCGAGCACGTTCGTCGTGATCGTGGACTCGGCGGTGGTGAGGAACGACGCGGGACGGCGCCAGTCCTCGATGTGCATCACGCCGGCCATCGTCACCAGGACGTTGAGGTCCGGACAGCCGGCGAGCACCTGCTTCGCGGCAGAGTCGATGCTCGCGGCGTCCGTGGTGTCGATCCGGACGGTGCCGATGCCCGGATGCCTGGCTGCGATCTGTTCCAGCAGCTCGGCACGTCGGCCACCGACGATGACGGTGTTGCCCCTGGCCTGCAACGCGAGGGCGAGGGCGAGACCGATGCCGCTGGTGGAGCCGGGAATGAAGATGGTGTTTCCGGAGATGTTCATGCTTCGATCGTCGCCGGTTCCCGGGGGCGGGTTCAGGGAGCGGTTGTCGGGGGATCGGCGATCCCTGGCTCGCTGTCCGGCGCGGCACGATAATCGACAGCATGGACCGTGCAGCAATGGCCGACTTCCTGCGCCACCGCCGCGAGGCGCTCCAGCCGGAGGACGTCGGCCTGTCCCCCGGTGCGCGATCGTGGGAGGGATGGTGCCCCTCCGGGGCGGGGCCGGCGTCCGCCCCGCCCTCATCCGTCGGCGATTCCCCGGAGCAGGGCGCCGAGCACCCGGTTCAGCCGTGGCTCCACCTCCACGACGGCGTGCGCGAGCCGGGGATCGCTGCGGTAGAGCGTTTGGATGTGCGGTCCGGGCGTCGCCATCTGCCACAGGGCGCCCGCCAGGCTGGTGGCCGTCGCGATGACGTCCACGGCCCGGGTCTCGTCGATGCCGAGCAGCCGGCGCAGCTCCGCGCCGATACGCCCGACCTCGTCCAGAGTGGCGATCTTGAAGGACCGCACCGACTCGACCGACACGTTCCGTTCGAGATTGAGGGGCGCCTGGGCCAGTAGGTCGCAGAACAGGGGCCGGGCTGCCAGGGTGGCGGCGAGCGCCTGCCCGACGGCGTCCGGTGCCGCGCCGGGAAGCTCGCGCAGTCGGGCGCACAACTCCGCGGACCAGTCCTGCCATCCCTCGGCAGTGATCTTGAGGAAGATCTGTTCGCGCGTCTCGAAGTAGCGCAGCAGGGCCGACTTGTGCATGCCCACGGCCGCGGCGATGTCGGTGAGCGTGATCTCGCGGATGCCGCGCTCGGTACCGAGCTCGCGGGCCGCTTCGAGGATCGCCTCTTCGCGCTGCTGCTTGGCCTGTGCGCTGCGGGCGCGCTGGAATCCGGACCCGGTCATCACTCCATCATAGAGCAACCTTGTTGTGTTATTAACGAAACAGTGTTTTACTAAAAGCATGGAACAACGCAAGCACAGGCAGCAGGTCTGGTTCGTCACCGGCTCCTCGCGCGGCCTCGGGCGCGCTCTGGTCGCCGCCGTCCTCGACGCGGGCGACCTGGTCGTCGCCACCGCCCGCCGCCCCGAACAGCTCGACGATCTCGTACAGCGGCACGGCGACGACCGCGTCCACCCGGTCGCTCTCGACGTCACGGACGGCACCGGAGCCCGGGAAGCCGTCGATGCGGCGATCAGCCGCTTCGGACGCATCGACGTACTGGTCAACAACGCCGGGTACGCGAACGTGTCACCGATCGAGACCACGGACGAAGCCGACTTCCGTACGCAGTTCGAGACCAACTTCTGGGGCGTGTACAACGTCACCAGGGCCGCCCTGCCGGTACTGCGCCGCCAAGGCGCCGGCACGGTCGTGCAGATCTCGTCGGTCGGTGGGCGAGTGGGCGGATCACCCGGCATCGCGTCCTACCAGGCGGCCAAGTTCGCGGTGGACGGATTCAGCCGCGTGCTCGCCGCGGAGGCCGCGCCGTTCGGCGTACGCGTCATGGTCGTCGAGCCGAGCGGATTCGCCACCGACTGGGCCGGATCCTCCATGACGGTGCAGCCGGTGCCCGCAGAGTACGAGGAGACCGTCGGCCTCATGAACCGGCGCATGCGCCAGAGCGACGCGGGTGCCGCGGGCGATCCCCGGCGCGCCGCCGCCATCATCGTCGGCGCGGCCCGACGCGACAACCCGCCGTCGCATCTCCTGCTCGGCGTCAACGCCGTGGAGATGGCGACGGAGCACTCCCGGCACCGGCTCGCGGAAGCCTCCCGGTGGGAAGGCGTCAGCCGCTCTGCCGACTTCGCCGAGCCCTATCCCGCCCCGATGCCCTCCGACGAGGGAGCCGCGTAGCAGGACAGCCGCGTGGAGGGGGTCCCGGCCACCACGGCCCGGAGCGGACGGTCCGGAGCGGACGGTGCTCTCACCGGGACCGCACCGCTCGGCCCGCCGTGCCCACCGGGACACGCCGGGCGGCAACGTCCGAGCGGGGTACGGGACGGGCGGTCCGGGGCGCACGGGCCTCCGGCTCAGGTCACCACACGGTAGGTCAGGTGGGTGACCGAGGCCGCCGCCCGCGACGTCACCTGTTCGAGCGTCAGTGGGGGGACACCTTCGAACAGCCGGGTACCCGCGCCGAGCGTGAGCGGCACGATGTGCAGCCGCAGCTCCTCGATCAGGCCTGCGGCGAGGTACTGGTTGACGGTGCTCGCGCCGCCCTGGATCGCGACATCGCCGTCTCCGGCCGCCGCGCGCGCCTGGGCCAAGGCCGACTCGATGCCGTCGGTGACGAAGTGGAACGTCGTACCGCCGTCCATCGGCTGTGGCTCACGCGCGTGGTGGGTGAGTACGAAGACGGGGGCGTGGAAGGGCGGACGGTCGCCCCACCAGCCGTTCCACGGCCGGTCCCACGCGCCCCGCACCGGGCCGAACATGTTGCGTCCCATGATGAACGCCTCGGCGGCGGCCATCCGCTCGGCCTCGGCCCGGTTCCCGTCCGGATCGTCGAACATCCAGGCGTGCAGCCTTTCGCCCGTGCCCTCGCCTCCGTCGTCCCCGAAGGGGCGTTCCTCGGTCTGGCCGAGTCCGGCCGAACAGCCGTCGGCCGAGATCGTGATGTCGCAGATCACCTTGCCTGTGCGTGCCGTCACAGCCATGGTTCTACACCGGCGCTCGGGGAAAGGGGCGCGACTGCGACCAGCCGACCGGCCGGGGCGGTTCCCGGCACGGCACCGCATCGGCGGCAGCCGCAGTGGGTGGGATCAGGGCGTGGGCATGGCGGCCCCGGTGGGATCGTCCGGGTCCGGCGTGTGGGGAAGGGGGCCAAGGGACTCGCCCTCCCAGAGCAGCACTCGCCATCCCTCGTCGGGCGAACCGGTGAGGATGACGACGCCGGTGTTGGCAAGTGGATGCCGGGCGGCGTGGACGACGTCCACGTTGTCGGCCCGCGCCGCCACCCACATGCGGATCACGGCACCGTGACTGACCAGCGCCGCCGTCTCCGCGCCGCCTTCGTGCGCTTCGGCGACGACGGCGTCGAAACGGGCCAGTGCCTCCACTCCGTTCTCGCCCCCGGGCATTCGGAGCCCCACGTCGCCCGCGGACCAGGCGAAGGCGGTGTGCATGTAGGTGTGGGCCGCCTCGTCGTCGCCGCGCATTTCCAGATCGCCGGCGGCCAGCTCCCGGATTCCGGCTCGGACACGGACCTCGAGTCCGGTCGCCGAGGCAAGTGGTGCGGCGGTCAGCCGGGTGCGTACGAGCGTCGACGCGTACAGCGCGTCGATCTCCTCCGACGCCAGTGCGTCGGGCAGGGCCGCCGCCTGTTCCTGGCCGAGGGAGGTCAGGCCGGGGCCCGGCTCCGCCGTGTCCAGGAGGTGCTTGAGGTTGGACGGAGTCTGGCCGTGCCTGATGAGCAGTAGACGCATACGGAGGGGACCTTCTCGGGGACGACGGGGCGCCTCCACTCTGCCACGCTCCCCCACCGGCCGCGGTCTGGCCGGGTCTCGGGGTCCGGCCAGCGGCGGCCCCGTCGTGCCGGCGCGCGTGGTCGGGGGCGCCCGTCACGCGCGCCGGGCCTCACCAGTCGTGGACGGTGCCGTCGCGCAGGCGGTTCACGGGCAGGTAGGCGGGCGCGTAGGGGAAACGGGCCGCGGCCTCGTCGTCGAGTTCGACGCCGAGGCCGGGGGCGTCGCCGGGGTGCAGGAGGCCGTCCTCGAAGCGGTAGGAGGTACGGAACACCTCGAGGGTGTCCGGGGCGTGGCGCATGTACTCCTGGATGCCGAAGTTGTGTACGGCGATGTCGAGATGGAGGGCGGCCGCCATGCCCACGGGCGAGATGTCGGTCGGACCGTGCATGCCTGACTTGATGCCGTACACGGCGGCCATGTCGAGGAGTTTGCGTACGGCGGTGATGCCGCCGGTGTGCGTCACCGCCGAGCGGACGTAGTCGATCAGCCGTTCCCCCAGCAGCGTGGTGTAGTCGTGGACGGAGTTGAAGACCTCCCCGATGGCCAGCGGGGTGGTGGTGTGCTCTCGGATCAGCCGCAGCGCGCCCTGGTCCTCGCCCGGTGTCGCGTCCTCCAGCCAGAACAGGTCGTAGGGCTCGAGGTCCCTGCCGAGCCGCGCCGCCTGGATGGGCGTCATGCGGTGGTGCCCGTCGTGCAGCAACGGCAGTTCGGGGCCGAAGGTGTGCCGTACGGCTTCGAACACGGTGGGCATGTGGCGCAGGTAGGCGCGGGTGTCCCAGGTCTCCTCGGTGGGGCGCGGGTGAGCGGTGCGGGTGCGACGGGCGGGTTCGTAGTCGTAGCGTTCCCCTCCTCCGGCGGCGGAGGCGGCGACGCCGTACACGGAGTCGAGACCGGGGATGCCGCTCTGGATGCGGACGGCCCGGAATCCGTCCGCCAGGTGCTCGCGCACCGAGTCGAGCAGTTCCGGTACGTCACGGCCGGAGGCGTGGCCGTAGGCCAGTGCGCCCGTGCGGCAGGCACCGCCGAGCAGTTGGTAGACCGGCATGCCCGCGGCCTTGCCCTTGATGTCCCACAACGCGGTGTCCACGGCGGCTACGGCCGCCATGGTGACCGGACCCCGGCGCCAGTACGCGCCCCGGTACAGGTACTGCCAGGTGTCCTCGACGGCGTGCGCGTCCCGTCCGAGCAGGAGCGGGGCCACGTGCTCGCGCAGGTAGGCCTCGACGGCGAGTTCACGCCCGTTGAGCGTGGCGTCCCCGAGGCCGGTGAGCCCGTCCTCGGTGGTGATGCGCAGGGTGACGAAGTTGCGCCCTGGGCTGGTGACGACGACGTCGGCGGCGGTGATCTTCACGGGTCCGTCCTCGGGGCTCGGAAACGGCGGCTTGACGGTGTCGCGGCCGGTGTTCCGCGCTCCTGGTGGAAGCACGACGCCCCGGCCGCGTCCACCCTAGGACGACGAGGACCCGGCACGGTGACGCCCGGTCGGTGGCTTGGGGGTACGCGGGGCAGGACGGCCTCGGTCCGGGAGGGCAGCCCTGCCCGCTCTCGCCGACACCGCCGCCTCGCGGAGCCGCTGACCGGCGGTGTCACAACAGGTCTTCGCCTCTGCCTCAGGAGTCGAGCGGGTTGGAGGCCATTCTCTCCGCGAGCCCGGACCGCACCGCGCCGGCCGCGGGACTGCCGGGTTTACGCGTGGCCTGGTCTTGGAAGCACGCCAGGAACCGCTCGGCCAGTTCCAGCCCGGGGTAGCGTTCCAGCAGCTCGTCGCGGAAGCCGGCCGGGTAGTCGTCCGCCTCCGTGCCGACGATCTCGGTCGCGGTGGCACGGGCCAGCAGGTGTCCCTCGGGGTCGGTGGAGACGTCCACCTGCGGCCGCATGTGGCCGACGATCACGTCCGACAGGCGCTCACGGCGCCTCGCCGGCCATCCGGCGCCGGCTGCGAAGACCTGGGCGACGCGGCCGCCCGCCTCCTCGAACGCGACGGTGTGACTGTCGAATGCCGGCACCAACCCGATGTCGTGGAACAGCGCGGCTACGTAAAGGAGTTGCGGGTCGAAGGAAACGCCGTCCGCCGTACCGCGGGCGGCCGCCCAGAAGTAGGCGCGCAGCGAGTGGTTGAGCAGCACGGGGGGAAGGCAGGCCGTCGCCACGTCCAGGGCGGCGGCCGACGTCGCACCGTCGGGCACGGGCAGGGCGTCGAGCGGTACACGAGTCATCGGGTGCCCGCCTGCGTGGGGCTGCCGGACACGATGCGGATGATCGTCTTGCCGTGCCTGCCGGGGCCGGGCGCGAACGCCGCGGCTGCTTCGGCGAGAGGACGCACCTCACCGACGGCCGGCTTGAGCCGCCCGTCCCTCACCCACTGCGCGAGGTCGGCGAGCCGGTGCCGGTCGGGTTCGACGACGAAGAAGACGGCCCGCCCGTTCTCGGGCCTGACCTCGGGCGGCGCGGCGATGGTGACGAGGGTGCCGCCGGTACGTACCAGTGCGGCCGAGCGGTCGAGGATCTCGCCGCCGATGACGTCGAACACGACGTCGGCCTCTCCGGCGTCCTCCAGCCGGTCCGACTGGAGGTCCAGGAAGACGTCGGCGCCCAGACCGAGAGCGGTGTCCCGGTCGGCGGAACGGCCGGTGGCGATCACGCGCGCGCCCACCTCGCGTGCGAGCTGGAGCGCGATCGACCCGACGCTGCCGGCAGCGCCGTGGATCACGACCGTCTGTCTTGCCGTGAGCCGCCCATGGTCGAACAGCCCCTGCCACGCGGTCAGCCCCGAGATCGGCAACGCGGCGGCCACGGTGTGGTCGACGTCTGCGGGAAGCGGGGCCAGGTTGCGGGCCTCCACTGCGGTGTACTCGGCCAGCGATCCGTCGCGTGTCCAATCGGCCAGGCCGAACACCCGCTGGCCGACGGTGAGGCCGGTGGTGCCGTATCCCAGTTCCACGACCACCCCTGACAGTTCGTGCCCGGGCACACTCGGCGTCCGGTCACGGCCTGCCCGGTCCGTCCAGGTGCCGGGCCAGGTGAGTTCTCCGCGGGTGAAGCCGGCGGCGTGCACCCGCACAATGACGTCGTTCTCGGCAGCGTGGGGACGGGGCAGTTCCGTCAGGGCGAGCCCGTCGACACCTGCGTCACGGTCGTGGACGGTGATGGCTTGCATAAGGGGTCCTTGGAGTGAGCGGCGGCCGTCAGGCACACGATGCCCACGCTTGGTCACGAGGGCACGGCGTGTGGCGTGCCCTCGACCGTATGCTTCGGCCACTGCGCCCGTGTGGGCCACTTCGGTGGCAACGGGATGAGCCACTTCCTGGCCGGGCGCGGCAACGGCGCACTGTGGTGAGCGGCCCGTGCGGGCCCGGTGACCGATCGCGAACGGGCCCGGCCGGGCCGTGTGCCGCACCGGTGCCTGCCCTGGACCGGGGCACCGGGGCCTCGGACCACAGGCCGCGGGCCACGGGCTTCAGGCCACGGACCACGGGCCGCACAGCGCACCCGCGGCGGCTGCGACCACGGCTGCCGCCCTCAGCGCTCACCCCCGTGACACCGTCCGCGCCGGACGGTCCCGCGGCGAGCACCCGCGCCCGGAGGGCACGCCGCCGTCTTCGAGTTGATCGGCCTCTTCACGAGGCGCGTCCGCTCAGGCCCCGGCCGGCGCTGTGGCGAGACCCTGTTTGACGAGCCGGGTGACGTCGTCGGCGAGGATCTCGGGCAGGCCCCGCTCGATCCCGTCCAGGGCCTGGGCGGCGACGTGGGCGGGGCCGGTCTTCTGATCGGCCGGGACGGCACTGGCCATGGCGGTGTCCACATAGCCGACGTGCAGCGCCGAAACGCTGATGCCGCGGGGTGCCAGCTCCTCGCGGGCGGCGTCCGTCAGCGCCCACGCCGCGGCCTTGGCTGCCGCGTAGGCCCCGAGACCGGCGGGGTGCAGCCAGGACAGCACGGACAGGACGTTGAGCACGGCGCCGCCGCCGTTGCCCTCGATCCCCGGGACCGCCGTGCCGCCGACCGCGCCGTCGACGCCTGGGCGCGCGGCAGAGCCGGCGACCTGCGCCAGCTCGCCGGCCAGGTCACCGCCCTCACCGGTCTCCCGGCCGAGGCGCGCGCCCCCCTCCTGCAGGCGCTGGGCGACGACGACGCCGCCGGGCTCATCCGCCCGCTGGCCGGCGCGCGCGACCACCTCGCCACCGGTCACTCGGAGCTGGCCGACCGCATCGACACCGTCACCCGCCATGCGGACCGGCTCCGTGGCATGGGAGGGAGCGGGCATGAGCCTCCCGCGGAGTAGACGGCCGGCAGTACCACCGGCCCCGGGCATCCGAAGGCCGTCACCCGGTCGGGCGCGCGGCCGCCCCCGAAACGGCCCCGGCGGCCACGGCACCGGGACGGTCTCCGGCTGCGGAGATCCCGTCGGAGCGGCACGCGCGTTCCCGCGTACGACACCACGCGTGTTCCCGCGCGGGCGACCGCACGGGGCTATGCCTCGTACTGCGTCAAGTCGATGCCGAAAACAGTCACTTCGTGACCGTGGACCGGATGCCGGGCGGTGGATTCGGCCCGCATGCCGAGTTTGCCGAGTACGTTCACGGAAGCGCGGTCACCCGTCCGGCACACGGCGACCACGCGGTCGAGGCCGCGGTCCTGCAGGGCGAACTCCAGGGTGGCGTGGGCCGCTTCGGAGGCGTATCCCTGCCCCCAGAACGCCCGCCCGAGCCGCCAGCCGATCGCCACCTGGCCCGCGACCTCGCCCGGAGCGTGGGCGACGGACAGACCTACGGCGCCCGCCAGCTCACCGGAGCCCAGAAGCTCGACCGCGAACATCCCGAACCCTTCCTCGTCCCACTCCTCCTCCCACACCTCGATCTGCTCGGCGGTTCGCTCCAGGGAGTACGGCCGGCCGTCGTCGATGTTCTCCGTCACCGCCGGATCGGCTTGGATCTCGGACAGGGGGGCCAGGTCGTCGTCCAGCCAGCGGCGCAGGACAAGACGGGGAGTGCGGATCTCGGTCATGTTCCCATCTTCCCCTCTCGACCCGTCAGCCCCGGGACGGCCCCCCGGCACGCCAGGTGAGCCACGCGCTCCGGGCCGGGCCGGACCGGGCAAAGCGTCGGCGGCGGACCAGGCCCGGCCTCGCTTCCCGGAGGCGGGGCCCGTCCCGGCTCGGCTCACGCGGGCGTCGCGACTGAAGCAGGCGCCCATGAGGCTCGGCATCGGTCTGTCCCTCCTGGGGCAGACGTCCCTACCGGCTGCGACCGTCGCCTGACCCGGAAGTCATCGGGTCGGGCGGCGGAAGGGGTCAGCCGGCCGCCAGGGTGAACGTCTGCGCGGAGGCCTGTGAGCAGGGCTGCTGGGCGAGCCGGGCCCCGTTGGCGGTGGAGGCGCTGTCGACGCTCAGGCACTTGGCGCTGTGGCGGGCGACGAAGCGGTAGTGGCCCGTGGTGCCGGAGGGCTCGGGGCGCCATTGCTGGTTGGTGCCGCCCACGTAGTCCCACAGATGGACGCGAGTGCCGTCGGCGGTCGCGCCGGGTCCGCCGTCGACGTCCCAGACCTTGCCGTTGTGCCGGTTGACGACCTGGTAGTAGCCGTCGCCGGCGGGGCGGAACTGCCAGGACTGGTTGGCACCGCTGCCGCAGGTCCACTGTTGCAGGGCGGTGCCGTTGCCGGTGCCCCAGTCGGCAGCGTCCAGGCAGGCGCCGCTGCCGGCGTTCACGACGTGGTACCAGGTGCCGGGGTCGATCGGCCCGGTCGGCCCGCCGCCGGTGCCGCTCCACACGAAGGTGGCGACGGACCCGGCGGGCAGGGTGTAGGCGAGCGACCTGCCGCCGTCGGTGACGGAGAAGCGCTGTGCGCCGGCCGCGGTGTTGACCACGTAGGCGACGCGGGAGCCGTCGGGGTTCTGGAAGGCGACGTTCTGCACTCCCCCGGCGCCCTGGCTGCTGGAGCCGATGCGGGTGGCGCCGGGCCTGACGAACTTGCTGAGGTGGCCGAGCACGTAGTACTCGGCGTTGCGGGTCACCCGGTCACCGGCGATCTCTACCACGCCGTTGCACCGGTCGGTGCAGTGGCCCTGGTGGGGGCCGCCGTTCTGGTCCAGGGCGAGATTCCAGGTCAGGACGGTCTCGCCACCGTGGCGGAAGTTCTGTACGACGAGGTTCTCGGCGTGCCAGCGCAGGGTGTCGCCGAAGGTCCGGGACGTGTCGGAGCTGTCGGTGCCGGAGCACTCGGTGAAGAAGACGCGCTTGCCCGCGTCGACGACCTGCTGCTGCGCGGAGACCTGGCCGCCATAGCAGTGGAACGCGGCTCCGATGACGCGGTCGATGCCCGACGTACGGGAGAAGACGTCGAGGGGGTAGTTCGGGTGGTCCCAGTTGTGGTCGTAGGCGAGAATGTTCGTCGGCAGTCCGGCCGCCGTCAGTTTCGGGTCGAGCACCTTGAGGAAATCGGCCTGCTGCGCCGAGGTCATCGACATCGACGGGTAACTGGTCGCGAACTCCGGCTCGTTCTGCACCGTGAGATCGGTGAGCACGATGCCTTCCCGCTGGTAGGCCTTGATCGCCTTGACCAGGTAGTCTGCGTAGGCCGCGTGGCTCTCCGGCTTGAGGCTGCCACCGTCGAGCGAGTTGCCGGTCTTCATCCACGCGGGCGCGGACCAGGGCGATCCCATGAACCGGATCTGCGGGTTCACCGCGGTGGCCTGCCTGAGGACGGGGATGATCTCGGCCTTGTCCCGGTCGATCGAGAACCGGCCGGGAGTGTCCTCGTAGGAGTGGGGAGCGTCGCTCGCGTCGAAGTCGGTACTGGCCAGTGGCTGGCGCAGGTAGTTCAGCCCGATGCCGTCTCCGGCGGTGGAGAACAACGAGCGCATCAGCTCGCCGCGTTCGTCCTGAGGCAGGCTCTGGACGAGGTGGGCCGACGCGCCCGTCACGGAGGCGCCCGCGCCGGTGAACCGCTGGCCCCTGCCGGCGCCGTCGATCCGGATGTCGATGGGCTGCGGACCGCCGGTGAAGGGGACGTCGCCCCCGTACGTGAGTCTCTTGGCGCCGTCCGGTGTGGTGACCCAGACCTGGGCGACCGGGTCGGCGGCCTGTGCGTTCCCGGTCCCCGCGAGGGCGAGGCCGGTGAGGGCCAGGGCGACTGCGGTGGCGGTCGCGGACCGGACGGCCGGGGGGCGCGATCTCGTACTGGTCGACACGGTGGGGAACTCCTTCGCTTCGGTGCGGGGCGGGGTTGCCGGCGGCGCGTGACGGCGTCCGGAGGAGCCCCCGAGCCGGCCGGTACACAGACCGTGGAGCGCGGAATGACGGCGTCATGAAAGCACACTTACTGAGTACTTAGTAAGTGGCTTGCGTCCCTACTGCCGGACCGGGCGGGAGGTCGCTGATCGGGTGGCGGGGCAGAACGTAGGCTGTCGCACGTGAGCGACCGATCAGTGGGCAGGCCCACGCGCAGACCGACAGCCGGGCCCCGTACCCCACGCAGCCCCGAAGCCCTGCGGCGCCAGCAGGACATCCTGAGCATCGCCACGGACACCTTCGCCGCCCGCGGATACAACAACGCCTCTCTGGCGGAGATCGCCGACCGGGCCGGGCTGACCCAGGCCGGCGTCCTGCACTACTTCCGGTCCAAGGCACTGCTGCTCACCAGCGTCCTCGAACTGCGTGACCACAAGGACATCGAGCAGCTGGGCACCGAGCGCCCGCACGGGGTGGCGTTTCTGCGCCACCTCGTCGACACCGCCCGGCGCAACGCCGAGCGGGAAGGCATCGTGCGGCTGTACGCCGTCCTGTCCGCCGAGTCCGTCACCGACGACCACCCCGCGCAGGCGTACTTCCGCGACCGCTATACCGGACTGCGCGCTTTCGTCACCGACGCCCTGAGCGAGGCCTGCGGTCTGACCGAGGCCGACGCCGCACGCGCGCGCGACGCGGCCAACGCGATCATCGCCGTCATGGACGGTCTCCAGGTCCAGTGGCTGCTGGACCCCGACTCCGTCGGGCTGGCCGCGTCCACGGACCTGGTGATCCGGTCACTGCTGACTACTCTGGCTCCTGAGCGCTTCTCCTCCTGAGCCGCTGCCGCCGGCTGCCGGAGTGCTCGCTGGTTCCGGTCACCCGGACATGCCCGCTGTCAGGTGATCGCCCGGGATGCCGGACTTCTCGGGCCGGTAGTAGTCCCGGATGCCGTCCGCCCAGGTGGTCACCCGGATACGGTCGCCCTCGTCCGGCCCGAAGGCGTCGAACAGCACCTCGATGTTGCGCCGTTCGAAGCCGATGGCGGTCATCAGCGCGACGAAGTCGGGACGGGCGACGAGGCCGTCTCCTTCCGGATCCCCCATCGCGGCGAGTGCTTCGGCGAACTCGTCCACGGCGGCGTCGAAGCGCTGCGGGTTGAGGACGACGGCGGTGAACTCCTCGGGGCTGATCCGTCCGTCGCCGTTGGCGTCCAGCTCGGTCAGCAGGGTGTCCCAGTAGCGGCGGAAGGATCCGGCAAGCCTTTCCTTCACGGCGTCGCCGGCCGCCGGTACGGCCGCCACAACGCGGTCGCTCATCAGGTCGAAGTCGGCGAGCTCCAGGTATCCGTTCCCGTCGGCGTCGAAGAGGGAGAAGACCAACTGGACGCGATCCGTCGCCTCGTTGGTGGGCGTCATGATGCACCTCGGACTTTCACAGTGGAATGCTGCCGTCGGAGCCCGCCGATTCCCCGACCGGCGGCTCGTCCACTATCGGTCCGCTTCCACGTCGGCGTCGGCGAAGGCGGCCGGTGACACACGAACGGGCGGAAAGCACCCGCTCGCGCATGAAGTTCCGCTCTCCCGGAAACCGCCAGTCCCGGCAGACAGCGTGCCGGGCCCCTCCCGGGGTCAGACGAGGGAGCTCTCCCCGGTGATCGCCTTGCCCACGATCAGGGTGTTCATCTCCCTCGTGACCTCGAAGGAGTAGATGGCCTCCGCGTCGGCGAAGAAGCGCGCGACGTCGTAGTACAGGACGATGCCAAGGTGTCGTCGCCCCAGTGCTCGGCCACCAGGGGCTCGACCTCGTCTCGCATGAACGCCCGCGTCCTCGCCAGGACCTTGCGCTCCTCCTTTGGCACGGCGGCCTCGAAGTCGTGGAAGTCGTCGGTGTTCCGCTGAACCGTGAGTGAACTCATGGGCCCCTTCTTCCGCGTGCGTGCCAGTCGATGCGCGAGCCGTTGAAGTGGCCGGGTACCGCTCGAGTGCGCGCCCGAACCGGTGAGACGGCCCAGGGCGGGTACAGGTGCGGCCGTCAGAACACCAACCGCCTTCTCCCCTGAGGAACCCGAGGATGACCGACGACGCCTACCTCGTCCTGCTGGACGGCACGGACTCGACGCTCGGTGTGCCACCGGCGGCCGTGGCGGATCTCGCGTGCATGGAGACCCCCGCGGTACGCGCGTGGCTCGACGCACAGGGGGTCACGGCATCGTCTCCGGGGCTTCGTCTGCTGCCTCCCGAGGACACCTCGGCCGTCCCCGAGGAGGCCGAACGGCTCCCGGTCCCCCTGAGTCACACGGAGCTGAGCCGCGTTCGCCACCATGCCGCGCCGGAGGATGTCGCACGGCTGGAGGAGGAGCTGCAGGCCTACCGTTCGCGTGTGGACGGGCGTGCGGCGCTGCTCGTCCGTGCGCTGGCCGCCGGTGTGCCGGCGCACCGCGTCGCGGAGCTGACCGGAGAGGAGCTGACCGCCGTGGAGGCGATCGCTCACCGCTAGGTCCTGTCCGGGGAAAGGGCCGACGGGGACCTCGGACCGGGCCCGGGGCCGGTGTCACGCCCGGCCCATACCCCTGGGCTGCGGTCACCGTCGGCCCGGCGGGTGCCGCTCGGCCCGGTGCGGTCCCCGGGACGTGAAAGCGCCGTCGAGCAACACCCGGCAAGCGTGAGTGTCCGGACCGCGTCCCTCGGCGGACGGCTCCGGCCGGCGCCCCATTCCGCGGGAATCGGAAGCGGCCCGGCGAACGCGTCGGCGTGCCACGCCTCACCCGGCGACGTTTCCGCCGCAGCGGCAGGTCGAGCTTCTGGACGACTACCTGACCGCCGGACCCGCGGGCGGCCGACGCACAGGCGTGCCCTGCGGACCGAGCCGGCCCGGTTTCGGGCTGGAGGGATCGTTCGACAGGCTCAGCGGGTCAGTGTCTCGAAGCCGACGTCTCCGCAGTACTCCACGACAAGCGCCTCCGCCCCGGAGTCGGCGTTGTTCATCGCCGCGGCCGTCGCCTCCCCCAAGGTGCGGCCTCCGCCGACGGACTCGTCCCGGAGGTGTCGCAACGCGCGGAAGGCGTTCTGCGCGGCGCCCCCGACCTCGTCGTACCCGGACCCGGAGGGTTCCGGCGTGTTCGTGGCCGCCGTGTTGCGCGCCTTCTGCCACGCCCCGAGCTGCGCGCAGTAGTTCTCCCGCCGCTCGGCCAGCCGCTGCTCGTCCGCGTCGTCGGACGACGAGCACGCCGCCGTCACCGCCACCAGGGCAAGGACTGGGAGTACTGCCTTCAGCGCGCGCACCGCTTCGCTCCCCGGCTGGAACCTGGACCACTTCGACACCGTCACCCGCAACGTTCGCAGCAGGATACCCGGGTCGGGCGCCCCACCGCCGCAGGGGCCGCGGGCCGGGGGTGCTGCCCCTCAGCGGCGCCGGGGAGCCAGCCGGCCGGGACGGGCGAGCCGGTGGGCGCCCTCGTGGGTGACGAGGCGGCCGCGACGCCCTGCTCGGCGATCCGGACGGCGGCGACGCCGGCCAGTGCTCCGCCGGCGCCGCCGAACAGCCCGGCATCGTCCTCGCCCCCGCGCGGAAGGGCGCGGGCACGACACGCCCGACGTCGAGAGGGTCGTGGACCGCGTCGTGCCCCTTCGGCCGGGCAGCCGCGTCGGACGGTCATGACGCAGCCGCACGACAAGGTGTCCGGCCGACGGCCACCGCGGTGGCCGTCGGCCTCTGGACCGGGGCGGTGATGCTCCTGACGGGTTGTCAGTTCTCGTTCACCAGGTCGTGCGGCGGCACGGTCACCGTCCGCTTGTCCGGCTTGCCGCCCAGCACGATCTTCCGCAGCGCGCTGTTGTTGTCGACGCTGGTCTCCTTCAGCCGCTTCTCCGGGTTGGCCAGTACCTGGATGTAGTACGTGCCGTTCGGTACATCCGTGATGTCGAAGGACTGGCCCGGCAGGTCCTGGGAGTACGTGTCACCGGAGCCGACGTCCAGCACCTCCCGGACGGAGACGGAGTTCTCCTGGCCGCAGGCGGTGGACAGGTCGGTGTTGAACGGATGCCAGTTGGCGTTCTTCACCGTGTAGTCGATCGCGTCGGTGTTGGCCAGGCAGAAGGCCTCCTTGCCGCTGCGTACGGCCTCCTTCTTGTCCGCCTTCAGCAGCCGGTAGCTGGCGAAGTCGGTGAAGTGCCAGTGCACGTGGCCCGACCGCGGATCCCACTCCATGGTGCCGGTCGGGGTGTAGCCGACCTGCTTGCCCTTGGCGTCGTAGAAGTACTGGTAGGCGTCCATCCTGGCCTTGCCGGGCGACCGGAAACCGTCCACCACGAGTTGTGCGGGACCCGCGTTCCACACGTTGGCGCTGAAGGCCAGGTAGTCCTTGCCGGGGATGTCCTGCTCGCCGTCGCTGACGACGATGCCGTAGGCCGGCAGCGACCGCAGGTCGGGCTTGGGCACGGCCGGGACCGAGGACTTGCCCGCGGGCCGCTTGGCCAGCGGCTGGAGCGCCGGGGCCCTGCGCGAGCCGTCGGTCTGACCGCCCGTGTCACCGACTCGCGTCGAGCGCGCGGCCTGCTCCTTCTTCAGCGCCCACGGCAGTGCGGGCGGCGCCGCCCGCAGCGGCCCGTGGCCCACGTTGTACGAGGGGCCCGCGCCGCTCGTGACCGGCGCTGCGGCCTGGGCGGGCGTCGGGGCGTGTCCCGGCCCGTGGCCCGCGTGCGCGGCCGGGCCCTGGTGGGTGGCTCCGTGAGCGGCGTGCTCCCCGGCCGCCGACCGGGACGCCGGTTCGGTGGCGGTCTGCTCGTCGTCGTAGCTGCGTTCCTCCACGGTGACCTTGACCGTGGCCGGCTTGTCGGCGATGCCGAACAGGTCGCGGTACTTCTTGGCGACTCCCACCCTGGCGGTGTAGGTGCCGGCCGCCAGCCTGACCGGCTCGGTGTACGAACCCGCGTAGGTATTGGCCGCCCAGCCCTTCTCGACGCCCCACACCGAGCCGAGGGTGAACGGGTTGGTGGGGCAGCTCTCCGGATACCTTGAGGTGGCGGGGGCGTCGGGCCGTACCCGGCCGCTGGCGTTGTTCGGGCAGAAGTCCTCGGTCCGGCTGAGGACCTTCTTGCCCGCCTTGTCGGTGACCGTGATCTCCGCGAAGCCGGGCAGTCCGGAGAAGTCCTTCACCGTGCCTCTGGGCAGCGCCCTGGCTTTGGCCTTGCCGCCCTCGTACACGGTCTGGGTGAGGGTCACCGGGTCCTTGTAGGACTTCCGGGTCACCTTCAGCTCCAGCGGCCTCCCCTCGGCGGTGAGGTAGGTGCCGAGGTCGAGGTAGACGCCCGGGTCCTCCTTCCAGGAGGTCAGCGTGAGCGAGTTGGTCGCGGCGATGAGGCTCAGCCTGGGCCCTGTCGCCGCTTTCGCCGGTTCGGCGGTGGCGGCCACGAGGCCGGCCGTCACGGCCATGGCGGCGACGGCCGTCGTGCCCGCGACCAGCGGACGACGCAGTCGGGTGGTACGCGTTCTGGTCATCGATCCCTCGTCCTTCAGGTGCTGGGGGGGGTGCGGTGGGAAGGAAGCAGGCGGCCGGCGGAGCCGGCGGGGTGGCGGGCACTTGCTGTGCCCGCGCTGTGAGAGGGAGGGACCGGATGTCCGGTTGTCGAGAGGGGGGAGAACCGGGGGAAGTTGGCCGGATCGCTCTGTTGCGGATGAAATCAGGCTGAAGTCATGAATAAGGGCCGCCTGATGACGAGCCGCCTGGTAAGGGGCGCGGTCGGCACGAGGCGGGTACGTGGCCGCGTCGGCCGCCCGCAGGAGCGTTACCGGCGCGGCCTGGTCGCGAACACCCACCTGTTGCCCGCCAGCGCGTCGTTCCGCTCGGGCAGCGGGCCGCGTCCGTGTCGGCGGGTGAACTCGAAAGGTGTGTGGACGGACGTGGTCCAGCCCTTGTCCGTCAGACCGGCCGCGGAGTCGGGCCGTGGTCCGAGACTGAACAGGCCGAGCAGGTCGATGCCGAGCCGGTGGTGCGTCGAGGTGTAGAGCGGACTGTCGCGGTGGGCCAGCAGGTCCTCGTCGAGCTTGACCTCGAAGGCCAGGGCGCTGCCCTGGGTACTCAGCCGGTCCACCGTGTCGATCAGACAGGTCTCGGCGGCGCCGGGCAGGTAGAACAGCAGCCCTTCGGCCAGCCAGGCAGTGGGCACCGCCGCGTCGAATCCGGCGCCTGTCAGGGCACTGACCCAGTCGGTACGCAGATCGGTCGGGACGGGTACGCGGGTCGTCCTGGGCGTGGCCGACAGTGCGTCGAGCACCTCGTGCTTGAACGCCAGCACGCCTTCCGTGTCGATCTCGAAGAGCACGCACCCGGGAGGCCACTCAAGCCGGTGGGCCCGCGTGTCCAGCCCCGCACCGAGCAGCACCACTTGGCGGGCGCCGCCCGCGCGCACCGACTGGACGAGGAAGTCGTCGAGGACCCGGGTCCGCAGACCGAAGTACCGCGCGAACCGCCCCCACAGGGGGTCCGAGTCCCCGTCCGGGACCTGACACGGGCGGACCGGCCAGTCCGCGGACGCCGGTGCGGCGCGGACGAAGTGCTCCGCGTAGGTGTCCTGGGCCAGGCTGTCGGGGCGGTGGGTCTCGATCGCCCGTGCTGCCGCGACCAGGAGCGCGGTCAGACCGACGCCTCCCGCCACGCCTTCCGCCCCGGTGTCGCGGTGTGCGGTGTCGGCCATGTGTGCTCCCTCGGTGTGGGTGGGGTGGTGGACGGCGACCGGGGCGGACCGCGGCCTCGTGCGGCCGGCCCCTCAGTCGCGCCGCTCCTCCGGAATCAGGACGGGTTTGACGACGCGACCCGCGTCGCAGTCCTGTTCGGCCTGGTTGATGTCCGCGAGCGGATACGTGCGGATCAGCTCGTCGAAGGGAAACAGGCCGACCTGCCACAGTGCGGTCAGCCGCGGGATCAGGAGCCCGGGGACCGCGTCGCCCTCGCAGATGTGCGAGATCCCGCGGCCCCGGTCCAGTGTTCCGGGTTCGAGCGGCAGGGCGGTGTGGAGCCGGGCCACCAGGCCGAGGTGGCCGGTCGGGCGCAGGGACCGGAGCGCGTCGTTGATCAGCTCGGTGGAGCCGGTGGTGTCCAGTGCGTAGTGCGCGCCGCCGTCGGTCAGTCGCCGGATGCGGGCGGGCAGGTCGGTCGCCGAGGTATCCAGCGGGATGGCGTGGAACCGCTCGGCGAGGGCCAGCCGTTCGGGGTGCCGGTCGACGGCCACGGTCAGTGCCCCGGCCGCCGCGGCCGCCATCACCGCGGCCAGTCCCACGGCTCCGGCACCGAACACCGCGAGGGTGTCGCCGGGGCCGGCGCGGAAGGAGTTCAAGACCGTTCCCGCCCCGGTGAGGAAGCCGCAGCCGAGCGGTCCGAGCAGTTCGACGGGGAGCGAGGGATCGACCCGCACGGCGTTGCGGGCCGCCACCGTCGCGTACTCGGCGAACGAGGACTGGCCGAACCAGCGAGGAGCCAGTCCGCCCCCGCGCGCGTCGGTGAACCGCACGGCGTTCTCCTGGTGCCCTCCGAAGAGGTTGAGCGAGGCGAAGGAGTCGCAGTAGGCGGGTGCCGCGCCCAGGCAGGCGTGGCAGTGCCCACAGGAGTCGAAGCTCAGCACGACGTGGTCGCCGACGTTCAGGCCGGTGCCCGGGCCACCCGTCTCCACGACGACTCCCGCCCCCTCGTGCCCGAGCACGGCCGGCAGCGGGGAGCGGCCCGCCGAACGCCGGACCGCGAGATCGGTCCGGCACATCCCGCAGCCCGCGATCCGGACCAGGACCTCCCCCTCGACGGGGCCCTCGTGCAACCTCACCTCCTCGACGGCGAAGCGGCCCTCGTACGAACGCAGCACCGCCGCGCGGAACTTCACTTCAGGTCTCCTCCCTCCGGTGCACGACGAACGGTCGGAGGTTCCCGCTCAGCCCCCACGGCCCGCCTGCCACCCCCACACCGCTTTCCTTGATGCCCGCGAAGGGCTGTGCGAGGGACAGTTCGGCGTGGTGGTTGATCCACACCGTCCCGCACTCCAAGCGGTCCGCCACGGCCTCGGCCCGCTCGAGGTCGGCGGCCCACACCGAACCACCCAGTCCGAACCCGGTGCCGTTGGCCGCGTCGACGGCTTCGTCGACGCTGTCGTACGGCAGGACGGGCAGGACCGGGCCGAACTGTTCCTCCGTCACCACGGGGCTGACGGGCGGCACGTCGGCCAGGATGGTCGGGGAAAAGAAGTAGCCGGGCGAGTCCGGGCGGTGTCCGCCGGCCGCGGCTCGGGCGCCGTCCGCAAGGGCCCGGGCCGTGCAGCGCTCGATCCGGGCCAGTTGGGCGGCGTTGTTGAGGGGTCCCAGTTGCGTGCCCGGATCGAGCCCGGCTCCGACCACGGCTGTCTTCGCCCGGTGCGCGAGGGCCTCGACCACCCGGGAGCAGAGCCGGGCCGGGGCGTAGACGCGCTTGACCGCCATGCAGACCTGCCCGCAGTTGCGGAACGCGGCCCAGAACAGCCGGTCGGCGATCCGCTCCACATCGACGTCCTCCAGCAGGATGGCCGCGTCGTTGCCGCCCAGTTCCAGGGTGACCCGGGCGAGTGAGGCCGCCGCGCTCCGGGCGACGGCGCGTCCGGTGGGTATCGAGCCGGTGAAGGTCACGTGGCGGATCCCCGGATGTGCCGCGAGGCGGGCGCCGAGCGGCTCGTGACCGGTGACGACCGTCAGCACGTCGTCGGGCAGGACGTCGGCGATCACGGCCCCCAGCAGCCGCGTGGCGAGGGGCGTGTACGGGGAGGGCTTGAGGACCACGGTGTTGCCTGCGGCGAGCGCCGGCGCGATCTTCGCCGACGCGAGCTGGAGGGGGAAGTTCCACGGGACGATCGCGGCGACGGGTCCGAGCGATCGCCAGCGGATCTCGCTGCGTACCGGTCGGCCGTCCCTGATCGGCTGCGGCCCCTGGTCCAGCTCGGCGAAGTAGCGCAGCCGTGCGACCGTCCGGGCGACCTCCGAGGACGACTCGGCCAGCGGCTTGCCCTGTTCGCGGGTGAGCAGCGGGGCGAGACCGGCTTCGGCGGCCTCCACGGCATCGGCCGCCGCGAGCAACGCGGCCGAGCGGGCGGCGGGATCGGCCCGCCAGCCGCGCCACGCGGCGTGTGCCCGTTCGACAACGGTGTCCAGCTCGGCCGGCTGTTGGTCGGGGGCTTCGTCGAAGGCCTCGCCCGTCGCGGGATCCACGACGGCGAAGCGCCCGTCGTGGCCTGGGAGCGCGCCCCGGGAGCGTCTGGTCGGCATGCCGGCCGCTCAGCTCGCGGCGACGGTGGCCGCGTGCTCCTGGACGTGCCGGTCCAGCTCCGCCCGGAAGGCGGCCACCAAGTGCGGCCGGATCCGCCCCACGGTGCGGTCGCCGCCCTCGCAGACCGCACCGCGCACCCCGACGATGTCGGTCCCGATGCGCGCCAGGTCCCGCAGGTCGCCGGTCTTGACACTGCCCGCCAGTGCGGCGAGGAGGCCGGCTTCGTGGGCGAGTCGCACGAACTCCGCGCAGAGGTGGGACGGAACGTGGTCGAACAGCCGTGTCCCGTCCTTGACGGCGGTGTCGAGCATGGCGGCGTCGGACCCGGAGCGGCGGGCGATGTCGGGCAGCGCGAGCGGGTTGACGCAGCCGACCCGGTGGGCGTCGGCGTAGCCCGAGGCTACGACGAACGCGTCCGGCCGGTAGTCCTTCACGGCCCGGACGACCCCGCGCATGACTTCGACGGCCTGCTCGGGCGTCGTGCATCCGTAGAGGCCGACTTTGATGTAGGTGGCGCCGGAGACGGCCGCACCGAGCGCCGCCTGGGCGACCGTGCCGGGCTTGTACGGAACGTCGCCCACGGTGGCGGACACGGGCGTGCCGGCCGGCACCGCCGCGCGGATCTCGCGGATGACCCACGGGTAGTTGGCGCCGAGCGAGCCCTCGTCGGGCTTCTTGACGTCGACGATGTCGAGGTGCTGGGCCGCCTTCGCGCATTCGAGGGCTTCCTCGACACTGTCCGGAGAGATGAGAAGCAACAAGGTGGAACCTTTCCCCTGCCTGTCCACCTGCCCCGGGGCAGGTGTGCGGATCCGCCCGGTCCCGTGCGGTCCGCACATCATTTCCGCTGGCCGTCGGGGCTCGGCAGGGCGCGCGGAGTGACGAATGGGTCACTGCCAAGGCGTGCCCACGCCCCGCGCAACGCGCCGTCTGCGCCGCGGTTCCGCACCGGAAGCGAGTGACGGGCCCCCCGCTAGGGTGCGCGGATGTCACCGGTCAAGCAGGTACAGGTCACCTTCGGCTGCGCGGAACCCGAGCGCGTCGCCCGCTTCTGGTGCGAGGTGTTGGGGTACGTCGTACCGTCGCCGCCCGAGGGGTTCGCCACCTGGGACGACGTCAACCGCTCCCTGCCTCCCGAGGACCGGGACGCGTGGTTCGCCTGCAGTGATCCCTCGGGTGTGGGCCCGCGCCTCTACTTCCAGCGCGTTCCCGAGGGGAAGGCCGGCAAGAACCGGGTGCATCTCGACGTACGGGTCGGCGCCGGACTCGCCGGGGAGGAGCGCCTCGCCGCCCTCCAGGCGGAATGCACGCGGCTGGTCGCGCTCGGCGCGGTGTGCGAGCGAGTCATGCCCGCCGACGAGGAGAACGAGTCGTGCATCACGATGCTGGACGTCGAGGGCAACGAGTTCTGTCTCGACTGAGTGTCGCGGGCGGGCCGGCGTCTGCCGTCGTGGCACCGCCGCGCCGGCGAGTGAGCGGCAGTTCGGCGAGGCCCCGCCAGCCTGTGGGAGTGAGGGCGACGGCGTGCAACATGCCGACCTCAGTGGTGATCGGGAGTGCCGCGCCGGTCCGGCAGGCGATTTCGGCTGCTGCCTCCGGGGCTACGTCCAGGGCCACGGTGAGGTGCACCGGGGGGCGGGGGCCGAACCGCCCGCCGTAGGGGACATGTGCCGGGAAGGCGCTGCGAACAGCCTCGGCCAGCCGGTCGAGTCCGGGCACCGGGACTCCGACGAATCCACCGGCTCGTTCGACCGTGGCCAGCCGTACCGGGACCCGGCCGGCCGGTAGCGCGTCCCTCAGCCGGCGCAGCTCCTCCTCACCGATCTCGTCGGCGGGCAACCATGGATACAGCAGTGCGGCGTGCGCGGGCACCCCCGGTCGCACCGCCCGACCGTCCACCCCGGCAGCCAGTTCCAGCAGCGGTTCGGCGTCCGGCAGCACCGCCAGCACGGCCGTCGTTCCGACCTGGACCATCTTCCTCCTTTCGCCCGGCCTCGTGCTCTCGACGCCCCCGGCGCCGCCGCAGGCGAGGCGGCTTCACGGCTTGCGGGCCATCCCCGCGGCGATGAGACGCTCCCAAACGGTCAGCTCCCGCCCCTCGTCGCCGTTGTGCGGGCCGCCGCCCGGTGCGGAACGCCACAGGGAAGCCGGCACGATCCCCGGGTCGAGGATCTCCAGGCCGTCCAGCAGGGCCTCGATCTCCTCGTCGGTCCGCCAGCGGCCGCGGCCGAACGTCCCCTGCAGGACCTTCTCGGCCTCCGCCGTCTCCGGATTGTTCCCGCAGCGGAAGTGGCTGACGAAGAAGTGGCTCCCGGGCGGCACCTGGTCACGCCAGAAGCGGACGATCCCGGCGGGGTCCTCCTCGTCGTTGACGTGGTGCAGGATGGCGCTGAACATGACGGCGACGGGGCGGCCGAAGTCGATCAGCTCCAAGGTGTCCGGATGGCTGCGCACCCTCTCGGGGTCGCGCACGTCGACCGGCACGACCCGCGTCCGGTCGTTCTCCTCCAGCAGCGCCCGGCCGTGCACCAGCACCTGGGGGTCGGTGTCGACGTACACCACCCGGGCGTCCGGCGCCCGGCGTTGCGCGACCTGATGCACGTTGTCGGCGGTGGGAAGACCGCTGCCCAGGTCGATGAACTGCCGCACCCCGGTCGTCGTCACGATCTCCCCCACCGCCCGGGTCAGCGCCGCGCGGTTGGCGAAGGCGATCGCCACCGAACCGGGAAGGTCACGTCTGAACACGTCGCCGATCTCCCGGTCCACCGCGTAGTTGTCCTTGCCGCCGAGCAGGTAGTCGTAGACGCGGGCGATGCTGGGCCTGGTGCTGTCGATGGAGGAACTGTCTCCCGTCATGACACTCATCCTCTCCCGCGGTGAGGTGTCGCGACCACCGCATCACGCATGTGCGCGGGAGGTGATGAAGTTCCATACGAGGTCGGCGAGTCGACCGGGCTGTTCGATCTGGGGAAGGTGGCCTGCGCCCTTGACGACGGTGTACGTGGCACCGGGTATGGCGGCGGCGAACGCGTGTCCGTAGCCGGGAGTGCAGATGCGGTCGGCTTCACCCCATACGACCAGGGCCGGGTCGGTGATCTTCCTGAGCCTGTCCAGCAGTGTGGCGTCGCTCATGGCACGGCCGGCGTACAGCTCCAGCGCACCCCGGTTTCCCGGCATGGCCCGCCGTGCGGCGGGCGGCAGATCGTCGGGACGGGTGAAGTGGGCTGCCGGGTCGGCGTAGGAGAGTGCGGCCACCTCGTTGAGGGTGAGGGAGGAGAAGTCGGCCACGGGGTGGCCGGGCACTCGTACGCCGACCCCGTCGACGACGACGTAGCGACCGGCCCGCTCGGGGGCCCGTACCGCCATCTCGGCCGCGATCCACCCCCCGACGGAGTTGCCGACGACGGTCACGTCACGCAGCTCGAGTCGCTCCAGGAGGTCCGTGTAGAGGGCCGCGAGCCCTGCGACCGTCGTCAGGGGCGCGGGTCGCACAGTGCCGTTGAAACCGGGGTGCGTGGGCGTGATGACCCGGGCCTCCCGGGAGGCGGCGAGGCGGTCCGCCCACGGCTCGACGGTGCCCGGCCCCCCGCCGCCGTGCAGCAGGAGCACGGCGTGGCCCGTTCCCCGGTCGGTGAAGGCGACGGGGATGTCGTGGAGGGTGAGGGTGGTGGTCACGGGCGGCTCCGTTTCGCCGTTTCCCCGGACGCGTGCCGAGGTACTGGGAAGCCGGCCCGGCTCCCTTCCTAAGGAACCTTAGACGGAGGGGCACCCCTGAGCAAGGCTCCTTATATAAGGAGCCTTGCTAGAATGGACGTATGACACCGTCGTTGCGGGATGTGGGTCTGGCCGTCAAACGGCTCCAGTGGCGCCACCACCGCGAGAGCAACAAGGCCCTGGGCGCGGCCACCGGACTCTCACTCGTCCAGTGGGACGTGTTGCGCCACCTCCACCAGCAGCCGGACGCCTCCCTCCACGAGTTGGCGCTGCTCACCTTCCAGACGGACCAGTCCATGGGCGAGTTGGCCCGCCGGATGACCGACCGGGGCCTGATCGCCCGCCAGGAGGGACCCGGACGTGCCGTGCGTCACCACCTCACCGGGGAGGGCGAAGCGGCGTACGGCACAGGCGCGGACATCGTGGAAGGCGTGCTGAAGACATCCCTCGGCCGGCTGTCCCGGGATGAACTGACCACGCTGTACGGCCTGCTGGTCAAAGCGGCGGCGAACTGACGCCGAGGCGTGCCGAGGCGGTTCTTCCCGGTGATGGGTGCGGGACCGCGCACGGCGCCGTACGCGCGCCGCGACGTCGCTTGACCTTGACACGGTGACAGGGCCTTCAATCCTCGCCAAGGAGGTGGTCCCGATGGCCATGACGGGGCAGGACACGGATGCGGTACGAGCGATGCGGGGTCTGGAGGACGGCCGTTCGTCGGTGCGGCTGCGGGCGGCGCTGGCGGTGGGCACGGCGCCCGACCCCCGTTTCGTCGGCAAACTCGTCGAGCGGTGCGCGACCGAGCCGGAGTTCTTCGTCCGCGACATGCTGACCTGGGCGCTCACCCGCCATCCGGTGTCCGTGACGCTCCCCCTGCTGGTCCGTGAGGTCCGCTCCGAGCGTCCGCGGGCACGGAGCCAGGCGCTGCACACGCTGTCCAAGATCGGGGACCGGCGGGCGTGGCCGGTGATCACCCCGAAGGTCCTGTCCGACGCCGACGACGAAGTGGCGCGCAGCGCCTGGCGGGCCGCGGTCGTGCTCGTGCCCGCGGGCGGGGAGCCCGCCCTGGCCGCGGCGCTGACGACGCAGCTCGGGCGCGGTGACCGGGAGACGCAGCTGAGCCTCAGCCGGGCGCTGGCCGAGCTGGGCGAGGCGAGCGCGACGGCACTGGACGCCGCGACGGCCTCCCCCGCCCCGCTGGTGCGCGCACACGCGCTCGCGACACAGTCGCTGCTGCGCGATCCCGACGCCGGATTCGCCTCGGCGGTCGAGGAGGCGAAACGCGTCGTGGCCCTCGGCGGGTCCGGGCGGGAGGGATGATGGAGTGTGTTGATCGGTGAGGTGGCGCGACGGTCCGGGGTCAGTGCCCGCATGCTCAGGCACTACGAGTCGCTCGGTCTGGTACGGCCTTCCGCTCGTACGGGCTCCGGTTATCGGGAGTACTCCCGGGAGGACATCCGGCGGATCTTCCACATCGAGAGCCTGCGGTCGCTGGGGCTGTCGCTGCGCGAGATCGGACGCGCGCTCGACGAGCCCGGCTTCACGCCCTCGGCCCTCGTCGACGGCCTCGTCCGTCAGACTCGCGAACGTATCGCGGCCGAGACCGAGCTGCTCACCAGGCTGCGCCGGATCGAGGCCGCGGGCCCCGCCGGCTGGGAGGACGTCCTTCAGGTCGTCGCACTCCTCCAGGCGCTGGGCTCGAAGAGCGCGGACGCACGCCAGCGCGCGGCCCTCTCCTGCGTCCACGAGGTCGCGGTGCCGGTGGAGGCCCTGGTCGAGGCGGCACTGGGCGAGACGGATCCGAACGTCGCGGGAGCCATCCGGTGGGCCCTGGCGCGGTCGGGCGACGACGGCACGGCACTGCTGGCGGAGGGCCTCGGCTCACCTGTGGCCGCGGTGCGGGAACGTGCCGTCCAAGCCCTCGCGGAGCTGCCGGGCGGCGAGGCCACCGCACATCTGCGGCACGCCCTCGGGCATCCCGACGCCGTGGTCCGCGGCCACGCGGCGCTGGCGCTCGGGGGCCTGGGGGTGGCCGACGCGCTCCCGACACTCGTCGACATGATCGTGGCGGGCAGGAACGACACCGACGCGGCCGACGCGCTGAGCGTGCTGGCGGCCGATCCCACGGTGGCCGACCGGATCGCGACCGGACTCGTCGACCGCCTCTCCCACGACACCACCGGAGCGCCCGCTCGCGGACGGCTGACCCAGGCCCTGGCGGGCATTCCGGGGACGCGAGCGTCCAGCGCCCTGGTGGAGCTGGCGCAGGACGAGGACCGTGCCGTCGCGCTGACCGCGGCATACCTTCTTCGGCTGCGCGACGAACGGTGACGCTCTCGTCGCGCAGCCGACCGCGGTGCGACCCGGCCGTAAATGCGTCGACAACTTCCTTCCGTACCCGGCAGAGTGGCTGTCCGTGACGAGCAGTGAGCTGTGGACCCGCGAGACCGCCGACCGCTACGACGCCGAGGAGACCGAGATGACCTCGGCCGCCGTTCTCGGACCGACACTCGCCTTCCTCACCGAGCTCGCCGGAGACGGCCGGGCGCTGGAGTTCGCCATCGGCACCGGACGCGTGGGCGTCCCGCTGCGGGAACGCGGTGTGCCGGTGGTGGGTGTCGAGCTGTCCGAGCACATGGCGGCGGTCCTGCGGCGCAAGGCCGACGAGCAGACGCTGCCGGTGTCCATCGGGGACATGGCGACGACCGTCGTCCCCGGCGAGTTCGCTCTGGTCTACCTCGTCTACAACACGATCACGAACCTGCTCACGCAGGACGAGCAGGTCGAGTGCTTCCGCAACGCGGCACGCCATCTGAGCCCCGGCGGCCGGTTCGTCATCGAGCTGGGCGTGCCGCCGCTGCGGTTCCTGCCGCCCGGACAGATCGCGGTCCCGTTCGACGTCTCCGAAGAGCATCTCGGCCTGGACACCTTCGACCTGGTCGAACAGATCCTCGTCTCGCACCACTTCACCCGCGACGGGGAAACCGGCGGCTACCGACGCGACCACTCCCGGCACCGGTACGCCTGGCCGGCGGAGCTCGACCTGATGGCACGGATCGCCGGGCTCGAGCTGGAGCGCCGCGTCGGTGACTGGGACGGGACTTCGTTCACCGAGGACTCCGCGAAGCACATCTCGGTGTGGCGCAAGCCCGCCTGAGACCGGGTGCTCCCGGCCCGGGAGAGGGGCCCCGCAGTCGGCGGAGCCCCGGTGCTGCCTCAGCGGTCGCCGGCGAACCAGTCCCGCTGCGGGACCTTGGCCGCGAGTGCGCCGCAGTTGGAGCCGTAGTTCCAGGCCTGGAGACTGTCGATGACGCCGCCCCACTCCACGCAGGCGCCGCGCGCGAACGCGTACACCGGCCCGGCGTACGACCGGTAGTCGCCCGCGTCGTACTGGTCCTCGCCGCTGTCGATGTTGCGCACGTAGGCCACCATGTACTTGGGTGAGCCCGTGCTGTTGCGGATGGTCACGGTGCAGTTCCTGCCCGTTGACGAGTTGTAGGTGAGGTACACCGTGCCGGTTGTGCCGATCGGCATGGAGTTCACCACCTTGTAGCCCGAGCCGCAGACACCGTTGTACGACGCGGTGGCACCGGTGGTCGCCGCGCCGGCGGCGGGAGCCGTCGCCAGCAGCCCCGCCCCGACGGCCCCAACCGCGATCAACGACGCCCCCACGGCTTGCATGGAACGCTTCATGGCACCTCGATCCGTGAATGGACTGGCCTCCCCATGGTGTTGCCGAGGCCACCCATGGAGACCTTTGCGCCCCTTCGGGGGTTGTACTCCGTTGACGGCTGTTTACGGCCATTCGCGCAGCACTTCAGTGCTCCGCAGCCTTGCCGGCCGGTACGGGCATCGCCAGGTGGGCGAGATCGACTGGTGGGGGCGTGCTGACCGGCCACAGGGGGGCGGGCGTGCCGTCGGCGACCGCGGCCGGGGCGTCGGTCAGCCGCATGCGTTCCCGCAGTCGGCCGTAGAAGTCCGTGGGCCCCAGCCGCACCGCCCGCAGTCGGCGGGGAGCGGCGTAGACACCGATCCAGTCGCCCGGGCCGAGTACACCCCGCAGCTGTCCGTCGATGCTCACGGCGGCCCCGCCCGACCGTTCGAGGATGCGCAGTCCGACGGGCTCGTCCGGCGCGGTGACCACCGAGCGGTCGAACGCCATGTGCGGGGCCACCGCGGTGAAGACGAGTGCTTCCGCCCGGGGAGAGACGACCGGGCCGCCAGCGGCGAAACTGTAGGCGGTGGAGCCGGTGGGGGTGGCCACGAGGAGTGCGTCCGCGGAGTACGAGGCGAGCAGCCGGCCGGATACGTACACGCCGACGGAGATCTGCCGGTCCCTCGACAGTTTCTCGACGACCACGTCGTTGAGAGCGGTGACGTTCAAAGCGATGCCCCACTCGTTTCCGCTTTCGCAGTCGGTGCGCACCCGGGGCGGCGGCAGCAACGGGCCCCGCCCGTAACGCAGCAGGGCTTCCATCTCCGACGGGATCTCCAGCGGGCGGGAGGCCCGCAGCGTGAGCAGCATGCGGCTCTCCGGCTCCAGACGATCACCCTGGACCGCGTCGAGGGCGGAGCGCACCTCCGGCGCGGGCACCTCGGTCAGGAACCCGACCCGCCCCAGGTCCACGCCCAGGATCAGGGCGTCGTTCTCCGCCGCCAGCCGGGCGCCGCGCAGGAAGGTGCCGTCACCGCCCAGGGTGACGATGAGGTCCGGGTCGCCCGCCGCGTCCATCTCCTCCCGGGCGCTGTGGCGGCCTTCGTCCCTCCACACGTCGATGTCCGTACACACAATGGCGTTCTCGTCGCACCACTCCCGGACTTCCCGTGCCGCTTCCCCGGCACCTTCCCGACCACCGTGGACCACGAGTCCGACCCGCTCGATCGTCACCACTGCCTCCCTGCGAGCCTGCGAGTCCGTACGGATCGCCCGGGTGTGCTCGGCCCGCGAACGACGGAATCCTCGCCGACCGTCACGGCGGGACGGCGGCGACATGCCGAGGGTGTCCTCTCCCGTCCGGTGGGTCGTCCGGCGAGTCGCGCGTCAGGTACCGAGTAGGTACCATGCCGGTATGCCATCACTCAACGTGACCTTCACCGAGGACGAATTGGAAGGCGTGCGCGCTGCTGCCGCAGCCGAGGGCAAGAGCCTCAAGCAGTACATGCACGACCTGGGTGTCCGCGAGATGCAGCGCAAACGGTTCGTCGCCGGCGCCGCCTCCTGGGCGGACAGGCTGCGCGCCGAGTTCGACGAGGCGTTCCCGGACGAGATCCCCCCGTCCCAGCGCGGCGAGGGAGTCACCGCCGCCTGATGAGCGAGCCTCTGTACATCGATGTCCCCTGGCTCCTGGACGTGCAGGACGCCGCTCTCGACGACGAGGACGTGTCGGTCACGGACTACTCGGCGCTGGTCGCGGCCGTGGCACGGCACAAGACCCGCATGCCGACCCTGGCCGCCTCCAACCCCGACGGTGCGTGGCGCGCGGCCGCCCTCCTGCACACCATCGTGCGTCTCGAACCGCTCCCCCACCGCAACAGCCTCTTCGCGGCGTTCGTCACCGGTCAGTACATGGACCAGTCCGGGGAGGGAATCGACCCGCCCTACGGGGCCCTGTCCGACCTGATCAGGAAGGTCCGTGAGACCCGGCTGGGCATCTACGACGTGGCCGACGCGCTGCGTTCCTGGCGCATCTGACACGACGGGGCCGTCACATGCCACGCCAGATGTTGTCGAACGCCGCTTCCTCGATGCTGCGGCGCTGCCTGATGGCGGCCAGCTCCACCACGGCGTCGTTCACGGTGGCGAGGACGGCCGCGATCCCGTCGTCCTCGGGATCTCCCACCTGATCGGCCGACTCGTGCCGGATGCCCACCGCGGCAGCGAGTCCCACCAGCACCGGATCGCCGGACGACCATCGCTCGGTGGCCTGCCGACGGGCGGCCGGATCGGCGGGGGCCGGCCGGTCGGCAGTACGCCGTACGGTCCATCGCGGGCGCCTGCGACCGGCGTCCTGCGCGCCCGCGGCGGCGAGGTACTCCGCCGCCAGACCGCGTCCCCTGCGCCACAGCCAGTCCTCCACGGACTCGGCAGGCTCCCCGGTGACCGAGGACGCCGCGGCGTCCAGGAGCCGGTCGCCGGACGGGGACGGCGACACCGGCCTCAGGAGGAGACCGTCCAGCGACACGGTCTCCGCTTCCAGCAGGTCGACCAGTTCGGCTCCGGCCAGGGCCAGCGACAGGTCGCCCCGCTCGACGGGGTACTCGGAGGGGGCCTCGAGAGAGACGACTGTCAGGTCGTGCGCTGTGGTCATGGCGAAAGCTCCCCATCTGTCACATCTGCTGCGACCCGGTGGCCGTGATCCGAGTCAGCCTACCCACGGCGGGAGCCTGTCGGGATTGCGGGCCGCCCGGGTGCGGACGACGCGGCCCCCGGTGACGTCGAACGCGGCTACGGCCATGACGGCGCCGGCGCGCCGGGCCACCAGCCCCCCGGCGGGGTCCCGTCCAGCCCGCCCGGCGCGCCTCCGGCTTCCTCGCCCTCGCCTCGGTCCAGGTCGTGCACGGCATCGCGCACGTTCCGTCGGTGCATCTTCCACTGAGTGTGCTGAGGTGAGGACTGAGTCCGCCGGCGCTGGTGCGGCGTCGCTGAGCGCCACGGCACCGGTGCCGACGGTCGTGATCAGGTGTCAGGCTTCGGCAGCCGAGCCGCGGGACGTGTCTACCGGGCGTGGAGCGCCTGCTCGTCGTCCCGATCCCGGGAGTGGCGGAGGCAGGAGGCGGCCACCACGAACGGCCACAGCGACTGGACAGACGTGACGACGCGCTCCGCGACGCCGGCGTCACCGTGTCGTCGCAACTCGATCAGGAACCACACGCCACCGGCGGCCATCAGGGCCGTCACCGCGATCGAGGGCGCCGGGCGCAGAGCCCAGGGGGCTGCTGGGCCACCGTTGACCGCCAGCACCGGCCACACCGCCAGGAGTGTGAACCCGGCCACCACCACCGCGCCGTGCCGCAGGGAACCGCCGCTGCTCGGCGCGGGCAGCGCCACCACGACCAGCGCGGCGAGTCCGCCGCCGCCCAGCGCCACGCGTCCGGCGGTGGCGGCCGCCCGCAGCCCCCAGGCGGTCACCAGGTGGCAGACGCCCAGACCGAGAAACGCCGCCGTCATCGCCCAGAACCCGGCGGCTCCGTAGGCTCCCAGGACGCTGATCGTCTGAGTGACGGGGTCGTAGGCGGACCCTTCGAACAGCGCCGCACCGGTCCAGCCTGCGATCAGCAGAACGGGCGCACACCCTGACGAGAGCAGAACCCATCCGGGAACAAATCGCATCGGACAACCATAAAACGCTCGATCATGTGCCGCAGGGAGGAGGCCGGTGCTCCGGCCCCGGTGCGGGGCGCGGACCGGACGTCTCGTCAGGAGCAGCCGTGCTCACCGGGGCGGGTTGAGTTCGCGGAAGTACGTCCAGCTGGTCTCGTTCGGCTCGCTCCACTTCTCCGGGGCCCTGGCGAACTCCGGGTGGTGGCCGGCGATGTGGGCGCGGGTGCGCTCTGGGACCTCGGCGTACGACCCGAGCTTGCGCCCCCGGCAGTGATAGGCGAGGCCGCCGGGCCGTTGGCCGCGGGCCATCCACGGCACCCACGGGGACATCCGGGTCCACGACATGGTGGCCGGGACACTGGGCGCCGGGCCGTCCAGGTCCGCGCGGTGGGCGAAGAACTGGAAGAGTTCCAGGGCCTTGTACGTGTCGCCGGCCGAGTGGAGCGGGTACTGGGCCACGGGCAGCGGCGAGGGGTAGGCGAGCGGGATCTCCAGGCTGAAGCAGACCTGTCCGCCGAGGTCGGTCGTCGGGACCGGGAAGGGGCGCCACCTCTGGTTGGCCGGGTCGTTCCAGATGTGCACCACCGGCAGGTCCCGCCAGGTGTCCAGGATGTCGCGGGTGACGGGGTCCAGGTAGAAGGCGGCCTCGCGGGTGAGCAGCCGGTAGGCGTCCGGGCCGTCCTCGGGGTCGTGCACGAGGCGGGCGACGTTGACGCCTTCGAAGCCGAAGAGGCACGCGTAGGGCTCGTCGGGGCTCCAGCTGTACACGTTTCCCGACCACCAGTACGTGACCTCCGCGCCGTCGAGGGAGGCACGGGTGCGGGCGAGAGAGCGCAGCAGCTCTGCGGGTGACGTCATGGGAACCACTCTGCGCGACCGCCGCCCCCGCCGGACGGAGAACGCCGCGTCGTGCCCCGAAAACGGCCGGAAGCGTCTGTGCCGGGGCGACGCCCCTCGGTCGGCCGAGGGCCGGCGGGAGCGCGGTGCCCGGTGCCCGGTGCGCGGTGCCCGGCGCGCGGTGCGCGAGCGGACGGTCGCCGCCGGTCGTCCCGGCCGGAGAAGCAGCGGCGCACCGCACGCTCGGCGGCGTTTCCGTCGTCGTACCGGCAGCGGCGCTCGTGGAGGGCGGCACGCAGCGCGGCGGCCTCGGGACCAGGCCAACGGCCGCTCCCCGAAGGCGTCGACGAGTCCCGGTCCCGGCTCCCCAGCCCCGCTCCCGGCTCCCGGCTCCCGGCTCCCGGGCAACCGTTCCCCCGAGGCGCGCCGTTCAGGGATCATGAGGCATGCGACCGGACGGCTGGTACCTCACCGAAGAGCTCGACGACTTTCTTTCCCGGGCCGGAGACTTCCTGCGCTCGCGCCCCGCCCTGCACACCACGCCACTGACGACGATCGAGAAACTCCGGACGCGTGGCACGGACGCGTTCGGACCGGGAACCACCGTCTTCGGCCGGCTGGAGGCCGGCGGCGAGGTTCACGCCGTCTTCCTCCGCCCGCCGACCAACCGGCTGACCCTCACCGCCCTCTCCCCCGGGCAGGCCGACTCCCTCGCCGTCCACCTGGCCCGCCTCGGCCACTCCCCCTCCGGCGTCCTGTCGGACCACGACACCGCCACCGTGTTCGCCGAGGCCTGGCGACGGCACACCGGCGCCGTACCGGTACGCACTTGGGGTGCCCGTCTCCACCGTCTCGGCACGCTCACCCCGCCGGAGCCCGTCCCGGCGGGGTGTGGCCGGCTCGTGGGCGAGCGGGAGCACGAGCACCTCATGCGCTGGTGCCGCGATTTCGCCGCGGATGTCGGTGAGGCCGTGACCATCGACGCCGCGTCCTGGGGCGACACGCGCTTCGCCGAGAAGCGCTACACCTTCTGGGAGACGCCGAACGGCACACCCGTCTCCATGGCGGGCGCGAATCCGCTGGTCGGCGGGCAGGTCCGGATCGATCCCGTCTACACCCCGGCGCGGTTCCGCGGCCGCGGCTACGCGGGTGCCGTGACGGCCGAGGTCAGCCGTGCCGCGCTGGCGGCCGGTGCGACGGAGGTCGTGCTGTTCACCGACCCTGCCAACCTCACCAGCAACGCCCTCTACCGGCGCATCGGATACGTCCCGCTCGCCGACTTCACCGGCTACGGCTTCGGCCACTCCGGTCGGCGCTTGTAGGCACCACGCCATGGACACGCGTCCTTCGGGCCGTTCGAGGACGACGTCGTTGACCACGTCGTCTTCTGCCGGAGAGGTCCACGCCCTGGGACGGAACACCTTCCCGACCGAACCGCCGCCGCCCGGGCTGACCCGGCGGACGCCGCCGTGTACGGCGGTCCGGGCCGCGCCGGTGTCGCGGGCCAGGAAGGCCATGACCGCGGCGAGGAACTCCAGCGGGAACACGAACACGGCCAGCAGAATGCCCGTCGCCCGGATCTCCTCGCCGGTGATCAGCCCCAGCCCGATGCCCGCCAGTACGGCCATGCCGATACCGAACGAGAAGAAGCCGAGCGGCAGCGGATGGGCGTAGGGCCTGACCACCACGGTGGCAGCGCCGGGACCGCGCCCCGGCCGCTCCCCAGGGGTTTCGCCCCCGGTCTCAGTCACGAAGAGCCCTCATGGGGTGCTTCCCTCTCGCCGGTCGGAACGGGACCGCCGGAGGTCCGGCAGGCCCGTTCCCAGTGCCCAGGCCGCCGCGCCGCCTAACGTCGTCCTCGTTCCACGGCGTGGCCGACCGGGCTCGTCGAGCGTCGGACAGGTCACGCCCGTGACCGGCCGGACCTGCTCGCCGGCCGGCGCCGCGCAGGCGGTACGGCGCGTCGGGGGCACCACGCCTGCGGCGGAACCGTGCTCACCGTGCCGTGGGAAGGAAGCGGAGTCGCCGTACCGTGCCTCAGCAGAACCCCGTGCGGGGAGCCGCGACCTCGACGGTGTCCTTCACCAGGGCCAGTGCCGCCCCCTCGGGGCTCGACCGCCCGCCGCTCACGGTCACGTCGCCCGCGTCCGGGCAGCCGAAGACCACGGCCTTCTCGGGTCCGGTCAGTGCGTGCAGCGGGTCGCCCGGCTCGGTGTCCTCCAGGCGTACGTGCACGACGAGGGGCTCGTCCGCCGACGCGCCGGCGACCGCGCGCAGGCGACGGGACCGGGAGAGCGCGTCGAGGGCTCGGCCCGCGGTGCCCTCGTCCACCGGCTGCGCCCGCACGCGCACCTCCGCCGGGTCCCATCCCCAGGCCAGCGCGGCCAGCAGCCGCACCTTGGTGGCGGCGTCCTCGCCGGACAGGTCGGCCGAGGGATCCGCCTCGGCGATGCCCCGCAGCTTCGCGGCGCGGAGGGCGTCGCTCAGTGTGTGGCCTTCGGCGAGGCGGTCGAGTACGAAGGTGACGGTGCCGTTGGGGCAGGCCCGGATCGTCCGGCAGTCCAGGCCGCGCAGGGACGTTCGCGCCAGGTCACCCGCGGGCAGGGCCGCGCCGGTCGCGCCGGAGATCCTGATCATGCTGCCGCCTGTCCGGGCGGCCGCGTCGAGTTCCCGCCAGTGGGTGAGCAGGTGGCTCTTGGTCGCCGTCACCACGTGGATCCCCCGGCGCAGTGCGGCCACGGCCTCCTCCGCCGCGTGCTGCCTCAGTTCGGGCGAGGACGGGACTGCCTGGACGAACACACGCGCGCCGGTCCGGTCGAACGTCTCGCCCAGCGGCCGCGGCGGACCCCACTGGGAGCGCGGCGGCACCGACCCGTCGTCACCCGGCCGGCACTGGGCCGAGCCCACGCGCACGGCACCCACCCGCGGACGTACGCCGTAGCGGCGTTCGAGCGCGTCCCCTTGCCGGGCCAGCCCGTCGACGAAAGCCTGCCCCACCGGGCCGTACCCGGAGAGGACCACATCGGTGCGAGTCGTTTCTTCCATGGACCCGGGATCCTTCCACACCGCCCGAGCGTGACGCGGCCGGTCAGCGGTGAGGTGTCACCAGACCGGAGCGGGAGGCCCAGGCACCCGGCGTCGATCGGGCGGTGGACGGTGCCGGGCGTGAACCGGGCGACCGTGCCCGGCTGCGGAGGCGTCTGCTCGAAGCCCGAGGTGGTGAGGGTCTGCACGGCACCCGGGCCCGCCGTGACGACGTAGCCCTCGGGGCACCTTGGGGGGCAGGTGCGGGGTGCCGCCGCGGGCAGCCCCTCGACGGTCGGCCAGTCGTACGCGGTCAGACGCGACCCGCCCGCCCTGCCGGGAAGCCGTCGTGCTCGCGCTCACCAGGTGAGTCCCGCCAGGTGCGCGGCGACCCGTGCCCGGTCCCAGGCGCCGTCGGCGACGACCACGCGGTAGGCGCGGGCGAGGGTCTCGCCGGGCGGCAGGACCAGTTCCTCGTGGAAGGCCCAGGACGGTGCGACCGCCGCGAAGGGGTCGCTGCGCACGAACCAGTGCGCCGGGTGGGTCCCCTTCTCGCCCGAGTGGTCGTTGGAGGGCGCGTGTTCGAAGACGACCGTGGCGTGGCCGTCCCGTCCGTCGTGCTCGCCGACGTACGCCAGCCAGGGGGCCTGGCAGCCCATGGGGTCGCTCCCCGCGGACTCGGCGGACTCGGCGGTCGCCGCGGAATCGGCGGATTCCGCGGTGAAGACCCGGCCGCCACGGAAGGCGCGGGGGCCGCGCCAGAACAGTCCGGTGTATCCGGCGGCGGGGCGCCCATGGGTGGTGGGGCTGCCGAACCGCAGGGGTTCGGCACGCCGGTTGGTCACCGCCGACGTCCAGACGAGCGTCCAGCTGCCCGTCTCCGGGTCGACGTCGCGCGCCTCGATGCGGCGCTCCTCCTCGGCCCACAGTTCGCCGTCGCGCGGGTGCCAGGTCAGTCTCTCGGCGATGACGGCGCGGTCCGCCGCGGCGCCGACCTCCTCGAAGGCCACGTGGGCCATCGAGCCGACCTTCTTCGGCAGTGCGAGGTAGCCCTCGCCGTGCACATAGGTGTTGCCGCCCCACAGGTTCTGTCCGGACAGGTGGGAGGCGGTCAGCTGGAGCCCCTTGTGCCAGCGGTGGTCGTTGGGCCGGTAGTCCGTGACAAGTCCTCCGGACAGGGTCCGGACCGGGTGCAGATACGGCTTGGGCGCCTCCCAGTCGGCTTCGGGTCGGTACACGTAGGAGAACAGCTCGGTTCCGGCGGCCTCGTGGGCCACGGTGATGCGGTCCCCGTGGACGTGGGTCAGTGAGAGCGTCATGCGTGGTCCTCTTCCTCGGGCGTGACGGCCGGTGCCCGGCCCGGGGCTCCGCCGTGCGGTTCGGTGCAGTACGGGTCGCCGGGGCCGATGCCGCCGCCCGCGCCGCACGCTCGTGCCGGTGGGCGCGGACTTGTGCAGGACGGTGAGGAACTCCGTGGAAGATGGCCCGGCGGCCGCGCGCGCCGCCGGTCGGGTGGCCTCCGCCGTTCCTGATGCGGTCGACCAGGACGCGGCCGCGCGCACTGAAATGAGCATCGCGTCGAGACCCGTGCACGGAAACGGGGATCCCGGACTCGTCGGCGGGACCGCAGGCTGACAGCAACCGCTTTCTATCATGTGTTCCAACGTTGTAACCGTCACGCGTCCACAAGGTCAACCCCCTGCTGTCAAGTCGGCGGTCCGGCACGTACCGACAGGCGCGGCGCACAGGGCCGCCACGATCTGCGGAGACTCCGGCAAGGGGCGGGCCGCGGCCGCGGTGGCACTGGAAGACGTGGGGAGCGCGCAGGGGTGTCGATCGAGACGTGCCCAATGCCGCATACGGCACCCCGCGGATGCTCGACGCCCCGCGGCCGCGGGTGAGACGAGCCATGAAGGGGTTCGGCGGCCTGCCGGCGATCAGCACGCGGCGCGCCCCGCACGAGGCGGGACCGGGCACCGGGGGGAAGCCGCCGTCACCGTCGTCGGCGGCCGGGAGGAGGCACTGCCAGCGCCTCGCCCTGCCGCGTCTCCGGACCGCATGGGCACCGGTGAGAGCAAGGACGAGTGCCCTCACCGAGGGCACTCTCGCTCGGCGAGACACTGAGGCGCGCAGCGTGCCGCCCTAGGCTTTTCGACCATGGAAATCCCGAGACGCCTCATCGACCTCAGGCGTGCCGTCGAGGCCGCGGACAACCGTTACCGCAGCAACTCCGGGGAGAACGCCACGGTCGCCCTGGCGGTCTGGTCCGACGCCACCGCCGCGCTCGCCCACGGCATCGCCGCCCACGCCGACGAGACCGGCGTCTCGTACCGGGAGGTGCAGTCGGCCGTGGAGCGCGCGGCGCGGCTACGCGCTCCGGTGGACTGAACCGGCACCGCCGCCGCTCCACGGTTCACACGGGCCCGGCTCCGCGCTTCAGTCATATCGTTGACAGTCGCGACTAACGGCAATAGCTTTTAGTTAATGCCGTTAGCCCTACTGGGGAGTGACATGACTGAGTACCTCGCTGTCGACGGTGGCACCCTCGCGTACGAGGTGACGGGGGCGGGCCCGCTGCTCGTCCTCGCACACGGCATGGGCGACAGCCGCGCCGCGTACCGCGCCGTGATCCCGCGGCTGGCGGCGGCCGGCTACCGGGTCGCGGCGGTCGATCTGCGCGGCTGCGGCGAGTCGAGCGTCGACTGGCCCGCCTGGAGCCGCACCGCCATCGCCGGTGACCTGCTCGCCCTGATCCGCCACCTCGGCGGCCCGGCCGTACTGGTCGGCCACTCGGTCTCGGGCGGCGCCGCCACCATCGCCGCGGCGCGGGAGCCCTCGCTGATCACCTCGGTCGTCGAGCTGGCGCCGTTCACCCGCAAGCAGTCGGTCCGGCTCGGCGACCTGCGGGTGAGGCGGTTCCGGCGGGGCATGCTGCGACTGCTCGGCGCCGGTGTGCTCGGCAGCGTGCCGATCTGGCGCTCGTACCTCGATGTGGCATACCCGGGTGCGAAACCGGTCGGCTGGACCGAGCGGCTCGGCCGCATCGAAGCCCTGCTGCGCGAACCGGGCCGGATGAAGGCCATGCAGGCCATGGGCCGCAGCGCGCCGACCGACGCCGGCGCCCAGCTCGGCAACGTGCGCTGCCCGGTCCTGGTCGTCATGGGCACACTCGATCCCGACTGGGCCGACCCGCACGCGGAGGGCTCGGCGGTCGTCGAGGCCCTGCCGCCCGGGCTCGGCCGCCTGGAGATGCTCGATGGCGCCGGTCACTACCCGCACGACCAGTTCCCGGACCAGGTGGTCTCGCTCGTGCTGGCCTTCCTCCGCTCGGACGCCGCCCGTGCCTAGGGCGGGCCTGGATCCGGCGGCCGTGGTCGCGGCCGGGGCCGCCCTGGCCGACGAAGTGGGCTTCGCCAACCTGACGATGGGCCTGCTGGCCGAGCGGGTCGGCGTACGCGCCCCCTCTCTGTACAAGCACGTGGGCGGCCAGGACGACCTCAACCGGCGGATCGCCGCCCTGGCCCTGCACGAGGCCGCCGACGCCGTCGGTGGCGCGGTCCAGGGCTACGCGGGCCGTGACGCCCTGTCGGCCGCGGCACGCACCTTCCGCGCCTTCGTCCTGGAGCACCCCGGCCGGTACGCCGCGACGATCGGTGAGGAACCGTCGGGGCCGGACGACCCGCTGGCCACCGCCGGACAGCGGCTGCTCGGCGCGTTCACCGCGGTCCTGCGCGGCTACGACATCGAGGACCGCGACGTGAACCACGCCCTGCGGCTGCTCCGCAGCCTCTTCCACGGCTTCGCCACGCTGCAGGCGGCGGACGGCTTCCAGTGGAGCACCGACGTCGACGAGAGCTTCGAGTGGCTCATCGCCTTCGCCGACCGGGGCCTGCGCACCCTGTGACGGCACCCTGCCGGTCGCGACTTCCCTCCCATGGGCGCCGACGACGCGCAGCGCGAACGCACCGCCGAGGACGTCGCCACACCGTGGAGTCCCTGGCCACCACCCTTTACGTGAACGGTCCCGAGCCGTTTCACCGGCACTCTCACGTGGACGGCGGAGATCCTCACCGCCCGCGGCGTCCCGGCCCGCCGCCTCCTGCCCGGCCTGGACCTCGCGGCGGAGCGCCTGCGCGGCTTTCCCCGGGGCCGGGGCCTGCGCGACGGGCCCACCGCTCCCCCGGCCTCGGCACCGAGCCGCCGAGCCCCGGCGGCGCGTCGGGCGTCAGCCGAGCCGGACCTCACTGCCCGACCTCGCCGTCGACGCCCTGCGCCCGCAAGGAATTCACGAGCCTGACGGAAGGCTCACCGCCGGGCCGACGCCGCCAGCATCGGGAGCGAGATGATGTCGGCGAGGGCCTGCTGGCCGGCGATGTTCGCGTGGACGCCGTCACCGGTGTCGTACGGCGGGTGGATGCTGTTGGGCCGCACGGGGTCTTCGAGTACCTGGTCGAAGGGGAGGATTCCGTCGCAGGTGCCGCCACAGCTGTTCCACTTCGAGACGAACGTGCCGACGGCGTGCCGGTCGCGGTTGTTCTGGTCGGTGTAGCCCGGGCGCGGGGTGATGGGCGTGACGTACACCTTGATCCCCGCGGCCCGCAGTCGCTGGAACACCTCGCGGTAACTGGCCTGGATCTGTGCGGCGTCGCAGCCGGCCGGGAGGTCGTTGGTCCCGTAGTAGTAGAGGACTCCGGTGACCCCGTGCAGGGAGAGGACGTCTCGGTCCAGCCGGGCCGAAGCGTCCAGGCCGCGGACGGACTCGCCGATGCCCGGGCAGGCCGCGGCGCTGGTGGTGCCGCCGATACCGGCGTTGGCCACGGCGAGCTGCCGGGCGGCGGGCAGTTCCGACGTGATCCGCCGGGCGAGGTCGTCGGTCCACCGCAGGTCGGCGCCCGGGCGGCTACAGCCCGGTCCGCAGTTCGTCGACCCGGTTCCGTCGACCACCGAGCTGCCGTAGGCGACGAGACTCCCCCGCAGCCGGGGGTTGTGCACGTCGACGGCGCTGACCAGATAGGTGGAGCCGGTCGTTTCGGTGAACGCGGTACCGGCCGGGTCGGCGGTGTGGTCACCCGAGCCGGGCGGGGTCAGGTAGTTGGTGCGGAAGGCGCTGTCGTGGCGCCCCGGAGCCACCGTGCCCGAGACGGAGAGCGACACCGCGATGTCGTCCTGGGCCGCGGTCCTGAGCACGGCCCTGTCGCTCCACACCTCACCGCCGGGCGGGACCACGACCTGGCGCCGGCCGTCGAACGTGACGGGACGCGGGCGGCCTTCCGTCGCGGCGTCCTTGCCGCCGCTGCGGGCCACCGTCGCCGCATCGACGGTCAGCGGTGTCTCGCCGAAGGTGTTCTGGACGCGTATCCGGACGGCGTCACCCCCCTGACTCAGGTGGGTGATCATACGCATCGACTGGTCACGCAGGGGGGCGGGCGCGAGGCTCTGCTGCGAGGCGGCCCAGGACGTGAACCAGTCGTTGACTCCCGGGCCGCGCCCCGGTCCGGTGTCCGCGGGAGCGGCGGCGGTGCTCGCGGACGCGGCGAGGACGGAGGAGGCCAGGGTGAGAGCCAGGGCTGCCGCGACGCCTCTGGCCGGGGGCGCCTGGGCGAGGCCGAGTACTCGGGCAAGGAGACGGTGCATGGGTGCCTGCCTTCCGACGTGCGGGACGGGTGCCGGCTGGGATCCTCCCCGCCCGGCCCCGGGCCCACGCCACTCGCGGCACTGCGGTGCCCCTCGCGTCGTTGGCACCGATCCCGCGACTGTGCAGCCGTGTTGCGGTCGCCGGCCGTCGTCGCGGCAGCACGGTGTCGCCGTTGCGGCATACCCCACCGCGCGCGTCAGCCGTGAGCACCACAATTGCTAATGAACACCGTTTTCAAGAAGCGTCGTGGTCCCACGCCCGGCTCCGCCGCCTTTCGAGCGCGCGCGGGGCCGGCCGGCCGTCTGCCGAAAGGACCCTTCCCGTGGCCCTGCCCAAACGCAAGATGTCCCGGGGCAACACCCGCCACCGCAGGGCCCAGTGGAAGGCGAGTACGCCGAGGCTGGTGCCCGTGACGGTGGACGGGGTGACCCTGCGGGTCCCGCGGCACCTGGTTCCCGCGTACCGACGCGGTCTCCTCGGCCCGGAGAACTGACGCCTCCCCGCGTTGCGGGCGTGCGGGACGGGACGGAGACTGGCCGTGAGCGACGGTGGCCGGAGAGGGCCTGGGCCATGGGCGACTACGCGGACCTTGCTGGGGTCAGGACCTGGTACGAGACCGAGGGGGACGGCGAGCCGCTGGTCCTGTTGCACGGCGGTCTGTGCACCAACGGCACCTGGGGGGCCCAGCGCGCCGACCTCGCCGCCGCGTACCGCCTCTTCCTGCCCGAGCGGCGCGCGCACGGACACACCCCGGACGTGGCGGGCCCGCTCACCTACCGGGACATGGCCGACGACACCGTGGCCTTCGTCGAGTCGGTCGTGGGCGGGCCCGCGCACCTGGTCGGCTGGAGCGACGGGGGCGTCGTCGCCCTGCTCGTCGCCGCCGCCCGGCCCGACCTGGTGCGCAGGTCCGTGGTGATCGGTGCCAACTTCCGCCCCGCGGCGGAGAGTTTCGTCGAGCCGGGCATGCTCGACGCGATGTCGCCCGAGGGGCCGGATCTGGCGTTCTTCCGCGAGCTGTACGAGGCCGTCTCGCCCGACGGTCCGGAACACTGGCCGGTGGCGGCGGCGAAGGTGCTCGACATGTGGCGCACCCAGCCGGCACTCACCACGGACGAGCTGGCCCGTGTCCGGGCGCCCACCCTGGTGATGGTCGGTGACGACGACCTGGTGACGCTGGAGCACACGAGCGCCCTGTACCGCGCCGTTCCCGGTGCTCAGCTGGCCGTCGTCCCCGGCGCCTCCCATTTGGTGCCGCTGGAGAAGTCTGCCCTGGTCAACCGGCTGATCCTCGACCATCTCGCGCAGGGCGGGGTCGAGACGATGATGCCGATCAGACGTGCGCCCGCCCCCGTGGCCGGGGCCTGAGGATCCTCCCCGGACGAGCGGTTGACGGGCAGTCAGCGACGCGGAGCCACCGGGGCCGCAGGGGTCACCGGGGTCGCGGGAGCCACCGGGGCCAGCGCCAGTGCGGCGAACGTCGCCAGCCAGTGGTCGGTGGTGAAGTCACCACGCTCCACCGCCGGCATGCCCGCCGCGAGGTGCGCCTCGGCCGCCTCGCCCAGGCGGGCGCGGACCGGACCGACGGGCAGGGCGTCGGCGAGGGCACGCAGCGCCGCGGCCCTGCTGAGCGTGAGGCCGAGCAGATGGCCGATCTGGGGGTCGGCGTGGTCGGAGACCACCGGTACCTCCAGCAGCGCGCAGGGGTGACCGGCTCCGAGTCCGGGCAGGAAGCGGTCGAGCCATACGGCGAAGCGCTCCGGGGGGAGGGCCCGGCGCATCGCGTCGGCCTCGGTGAGCGCCGGGGACAGGAAGTCCTGCCCCGACGGTTCCCAGTGCGCGGGCGCGTCGTGATCGTCGGCGTACCAGCTCAGCAGGCGTTCCCGTACGGCTTGGTCGGTCCCGGCCGACAGTTCGCCCGAGTCGAGTGCGAGGCCCAGCGCGAAGGCGCTGTTGGGGTGGTTGCCGTGACGCACGGGATAGGTGGCCTTGGGCAGCCAGTCGGCCAGCAGCCGGTCGACGGCGGCGACGGCCGGTGCCAGAGCCCCCGACCAGCGGTCGCCCTCCGCGCCGCCGTGCACCCGGCACTCGGCGGCGAGCGCGAGCAGCCACGCCCAGCCGTAGGGACGCTCGAAGGACGGGCGGTCGCGCAGGTAGGCGGCCTCGGTGGCGAGGTTGCCGGGGGTGAGGTGCCGGTCGAGCACGGCGACGGCCGCTCCGGTGTCCGGGAGTGCGGGCGTGCCGCCGTGCCGGTGGAGCAGGCGGACGAGCAGCCAGTGCATGTGAACCGAGGAGTGCCAGTCGTAGGCACCGTAGAAGGCGGGGTGCAGGCAGCGGGGTTCGAGGCACTCGTCGGGAGAGGTGACCAGGTGCGCGGGGAAGTTGGGGTACTCGCGGGTGATGTTCGCCAGGGCGAGGTCGGCGAAGGCTGCCGCGTGGGCGCTGAGCGGCATCAGTGGGTGGCTCCCTCGGTGACCTTCAGGTCCCGCTCCGCGGGGGTGCGGGCGGCGGTGGCCAGCAGGGCGCGCAGGCCGTGGGCGACGGTGGCGGGCGGGAGGGCGGGCGCGGTGCCGTCGGTCACCTGTTCCGGCGCCCAGGGCACGTGCGCGAACCCGCCGCGTATGTGGGGGAACTCGGTGGCGATGAGATGGCCAAGGCCGTACGCCACGTGGTTGCACACGAAGGTGCCGGCCGTGTTGGAGACGGCGGCGGGGACCCCGGCCTCGCGCATCGCGGCGACGCAGGCCTTGACGGGGAGGGTGGAGAAGTAGGCGGCGGGGCCGTCCGGGACCACCGGCTCGTCGATGGGCTGCCCTCCGGCGTTGTCGGGGATGCGCGCGTCGTCGATGTTGACGGCGACGCGCTCGACGGTGACGCCCGGGCGTCCGCCCGCCTGCCCCAGGCAGAGCACCAGGCCGGGGGCCGCGGCGAGGACGGCGTCACGCAGGGCGTCGAGGGACGCGCCGAAGGCGCAGGGCAGTTCGGCGGCGGTTACCGTGAGCCCTGCGGACGGTTCGGCGGCCACCAGGGACGCCGCCTGCCAGGAGGGGTTCACGCGCTCGCCGCCGAAGGGGGCGAAGCCGGTGATGAGGACACGGGTCATGGACGTTTCCTTGCGGGTCGTACGGGCGCGGGCGGTGCCGAAGCGGCGGGGGACCGGAGCCGGGGCCGGCGGACGGCCGAGGTCAGAAGGCGAAGAACGCCATGATGACGGTGCAGCAGCCGAGCAGGGCGACGCCCGTCGGCAGCTGCGCCTTGATCGGCCCGTACTGGTCCTTCAGTTCGAGCAGGGTGGCCGGGACGATGTTGAAGTTGGCGGCCATCGGCGTGCAGAGGGTACCGGCGAAGCCGGCCAGCATGCCGATCGCGAGGACGGCGGGCTCGTTGCCGTGCATCTGCTGGATGAGCACCGGCCAGCCGATGGCCGCCGTCATCACGGGGAAGGCGGCGAAGGCGTTGCCCATGATGACGGTGAACAGGAACATGCCCACGCAGTACGCGAGGACGGCGATGTACTTCGAGTCGTCCGGCAGGACCTTGTTCATGATGTCGCCGACCTGGTCGCCGACCCCGGCGGCGGCGAAGATCGAGCCGAGCACGGCCAGGAGCTGGGGCAGCAGCAGGGCGGAGCCCATCGCCTCCAGCATGGAGCGGCCGGAGTGGACCGGGACGGCGAGCTTCCTCTCACCGGTGACGAGCATGCCGACGACGAGCGCGGCGACGCAGCCGAGGCCGAGCCCGAGGAGGGTGGCCTTGCCCGACTCGAAGAGCCCGGACTCGTCCAGCACGGAGGCGCAGACGATGGCGACGAGCGGGATGGTCAGCGCGGGGATGAAGATCCTGCTGCCGAGTCGGGCGGCGGCGGCCTCGCGCTGCTCGCCGGTGGTGGTGACCGGGACGCCCTTGCCGAGGAAGTTGAAGCCGGCGAGCACGATCAGGGCGAGGACGGCGACGCCGAGTGGTTCGGCGGGCAGGGTCCAGCCGCCGTTGCCGGCGGTGGCGTCGGCGACGCCGGTGCCGTAGGGGAAGGTGAGTCCGAGCAGGCCCCAGAACGCGGCGGACGTCCACCGCTTGGAGTTGCTGCGGTCGGCGGCCATCTGCACCGCCATGACGACGAAGACGAGGCCTATCAGCCAGTACAGCCATTCGACCTTGATCACTTGTCGGCCCCCTCGGGAAGCGGCAGGTCGTGCTCGGCGGCGGCGAGCGCCATCTCGCGCTCGAGCTGCTTGTCCATGAGCAGCAGCCGGGCGCCGTGGATGAGGAAGGCGCAGACGGCTAGCGGGATCGCCCACAGGGCGAGCTGGGTCGGTTCGATGTCCTGGTGGTACGTGGAGTTCACGAAGCCGGTGATCAGCAGGATGGAGCCGATCGCGATGAAGCAGTCCTCGCCGAAGAAGACGCCCACGGTGTCGGCGGACGCCGAGTAGGAGCGCACCTTCTCGCGCAGCCGGTCGGGCAGCTTGGCCCCCGTGCGGCGTTCGGCGGCGGCTTCGGCCATGGGGGCCACCAGGGGACGCACGGTCTGTGCGGGGCCGCCGATGCTGTTCAGGCCGAAGGCCGCGGTGACCTGCCGGACCAGCAGGTAGACGGTGAGGAAGCGGCCGGCGCTGAGGCTGCCCAGGCGGCCGATGAGGTTGCGGGCCTGTTCGCGCAGGCCGTAGCGCTCGAGCAGCCCGATCACCGGGAGCACGATGGCGTAGACGGTGACCGAGCGGCTGTCGGCGAAGGACCGGCCGAAGGCCGCGAGGACCTCCAGCGGGTTCATCCCGCCGAGCAGTCCCGTGACGATACCGGCGACGCCCACCACGAGGACGGGGTTGCGGCGCGTGACGAATCCGAGGATCACCACGACCACACCGAGGAGAACGATCATTCGGTGGCCTTCTTCAGGCATGAGGGGGCAGGGCACGGATCCGGAGCGTCGGAGCGCGACCTCATCGGCCTCGGGGACCACAGCTCCAGATGTGTGGCAGATGCACGGACACTAGCGATCGTTGAACGATCTAACAAGGGGTGAATCCTCTGCGTCTCGGGGAGCGGCCGAGCCATCGGGCTCTTGTCGGATCGTTCAACGATCGTCTACCTTCGAGGAGTGATCGACCTCAACGCAGATCTCGGTGAAGGCTTCGGCCGCTGGACCCTCACCGACGACGACGCCCTGCTCACCGTCGTCACCAGCGCCAACGTCGCCTGCGGCTTCCACGCGGGCGACCCGTCCGTGATGCGCCGCGTCTGCGACCTCGCCGCCGAGCGCGGCGTGCGGATCGGGGCACAGGTGTCCTACCGCGACCTGGCCGGCTTCGGGCGGCGCGCCATGGAGGTGCCGGCCGGCGAACTGGCGGCCGAGGTGGCGTACCAGATCGGCGCGCTCCGGGTCTTCGCCGAGGCCGCCGGGGCCGCGGTGGCCTACGTGAAGCCGCACGGCGCGCTCTACAACCGCACTGTTCACGATGCCGGGCAGGCCCGTGCCGTCGTGGCCGGGGTACGGCTGGCGGGCGGCGCGCTGCCCGTACTCGGCCTTCCCGGCTCACGGCTGCTCGCGGCCGCCGCGGACGCGGGGCTCACCGGCGTCCCGGAGGCCTTCGCGGACCGCGCCTACACCGCCCGGGGCACCCTGGTCCCCCGCCACGAGGCGGACTCCGTGGTGACGGACGAGGAGGCGGTGGTACGCCGTGCGCTGGCGTTCGCCGTGGAGGGCTCCGTCGAGGCCGTGGACGGTACGACCGTCGCGGTCGCCGCCCGCTCGCTGTGCGTGCACGGCGACACCCCGAACGCCGCCCGGATCGCGGCGCGGGTGCGCGAGGCGCTTCGGGCGGCCGGGGTCGGGATCGGGGCGTTCGCATGACGGGCGGCGGGCCCACGACGGGCACCGGGTCCCGCACGGCGCGCCCCGCCGGTCGCCACGGTCTCCTCGTCGAGTTGCCCGACGCCGAGCACACCGCGGCCTTCCACGCCGAGGTGCTGCGCCGGCGTGCCGCCGGGAGCCTGCCGCCGGTGACGGACGTCGTGCCGGGGGCGCGGACCGTCCTGCTGGACGGGGTGCCCGACCCGCAGGCGCTGGCCCGCGGGGTCGCCGACTGGGAGGTGCCGCCGGTCACCGACGACACGGGCGACGTGCTGGAGATCCCCGTGCGCTACGACGGCCCGGACCTGGCCGACGTGGCGGCCCTGTGGGGGGTCGGCCCCGACGAGGTCGGCGCCCTCCACGGCTTCCACACCTTCCGGGTCGCGTTCTGCGGCTTCGCCCCCGGATTCGGCTACCTCACCGGCCTCCCGCCCCACCTGCACGTCCCCCGCCGGTCCACGCCGAGGACCCGCGTCCCGGCCGGCGCGGTCGCCCTCGCCGGTCCCTACAGCGCGGTCTACCCACGCGCCACGCCGGGCGGGTGGCAGCTGATCGGCACCATGTCCGATCCGCGTCCGCTGTGGGACCCGGCGCGGAAGCCGCCGGCTCTGCTCATGCCGGGGACACGCGTGCGGTTCGTCACCGCGGACGACGACGGGACCGAGAGCACCACGGCCGACGGGACCCGCGCGGAGGCCGGGGCATGACGGCCAGGCTCACGACCGTGCGCTCCGGGGCGCTCACGACGGTGCAGGATTCCGGCCGGCCCGGCCACGCCCACCTGGGCGTCCCCCGCTCCGGCGCGCTGGACGCCCCCGCCATGCGACTCGCCAACCGCCTCCTCGGCAACGCCCCGGACGCCGCCGTGCTGGAGACGACCCTGACCGGCTGTGCGCTGCGGCCCGACCGGGACGTCACCGCCGTGGTCGGCGGTGCGCACTGCCCGGTGACACTCGACGGCAGGCCGGTCGCCTGGGGCGCTCCGGTGCGGGTGCCGACGGGCTCGGTCCTGGACGTCGGGGCGGTGACCGCGGGCGTCCGCTCGTACGTGGCGGTCGCGGGCGGCATCGCCACCGAGCCCGTCCTGGGCAGCCGCTCGACGGACCTGCTGTCCGGGCTGGGCCCGGAGCCCCTGCGGCACGGAGACGTCGTCGCGGTGGGGACCCCCGCGCGGCCGGTACCGCTGCCCGTCACCGCCCCCTGGCCCGGGCCACCGGCCGAACTGGTTCTGCCGGTACGCCTGGGCCCCCGCGCCGACTGGTTCGCCCCGGCCGCCCTGCGCACCCTCGCCTCGGCCACCTACCGCGTCTCCCCGCACAGCAACCGCATCGGCCTGCGCACCGAGGGGCCGCCGCTGGAACGCGCGTCGACGGGTGAACTGCCCAGCGAGGGCATGGTGCTGGGCGCTGTGCAGGTCCCGCCCGACGGACGCCCGGTGATCTTTCTGCACGACCATCCGACGACGGGGGGCTACCCGGTCGTCGCGGTCGTCCCTGAGCAGGCCCTCGCGGCGGCGGCCCAGGCCGCGGTCGGAACGCCGGTGCGCTTTACATTCGGCTGATCCGGCGAGCGGGTCAGTACGGAGAAGGGGCCGCCGCGGCCGGTGTGCGCCGGCCGGCGCGAACCCGGCTCGCGGCGAACCAGCCGGTCGCCGCCCCGACCGCGTACCAGAACAGGTCCGGCGCGTTGAAGGTGGAACCCAGGACCAGGCGGGACGCCGTGCTCTCCCGGGCGAGGTGCGCCGGTACGCCACCGAGCTGCAGGAACTCCACGCCCCAGCTGACCGCCAGGGCCACCGCGGCGGCCTTCGCCGGTGACGTTCGCGGCGCCACCACGAGGACGAGGGCGGACAGCAGCAGGGTGTACAGCGCGTCTCCGCCGTACTTGGCCACGTCGCCCGCCGCGACGGCCCTGAGCGTCAGTCCGGCGCCGACGGTCAGCGCCGCGGCCACCGCCGCCGCAAGACGCGTCCGCGTCGGAGCGCCCCGCACACCGGCGCGGGATCTGGAAGGGGAGACCATGCGTTCATTGTGCGGGCGATTCCGATCCCCTCCGGCGTACGCGTGTAAGTCCCGTGCACCACCCTGCTCGGCACCGCACGACTGCGTGGTCCCGCGCACGCCCGCGCACAGCGGAACCGGTCCGGGCTCGGCCCCGTCCTCCCGAGGGCGTCGGCGCCCCGCGCCACCCACGACCGGGCCAACGCCTGGACCGGCCTCGACCCGCAACACGGGACACGGGACGGGGGACACGGGACCCGACACCACTCGCGGGCGACCGGGTGCCGCAGCGCCGTACCCCGCCGGGTTCCGCGCTGCCGGACGGGGCGGGCGCGGGAGCCGGAGCCGCGCGCCCGTGCCGCGGTCACCCGCTGAGGCGCCGCGTCGTCAGCAGGCGGGGACGCCCGGGAGCCGGGAATCGGCCATGTCGACGAGGATGTCGGAGACGTGGCCGCCGCGGCCGGGCAGAGAGGACCGGGCGTCGTTGCCGTAGCCGTCGTAGGTCACGAGCTGACCTTGGACGTGACAGCGCACCGGCACGGCCGTGGGACCTGGCAGGCTCGCCACGCGGGCGGAGGTGGTGGCCCGCTGCCGGACGCTCACTCCGGTGCCCCGCGTCAGGAACGACGTGGGCTCGCCGCCGCCCGTCCACAGGTAGGTGACGGTCACCCAGCCGTTGTCGTCGAGGCCGACGTTGTGGAAGGTGCCGTCGGCGAGGTCGATGCCGGCCGGATTGGCGACCTGCCGGCCGAACTCGTCGCGTCCGCCGTTGTAGCCGTCCTCGTAGGCGGCCTGCGCCTCGGGCAGGCCCTGCGGCAGGTCCTGCCACTGCTCGCGCCGCGCGGAGGGGTTCCAGTGGTCGTCGTGCGTGTTCCAGGGGCCGACGTCCCACACCGGTGCCGTCTCGCAGCGGGCGGGCCCGCACACCTGCACCGAGTACTGGCCGCTGCCGCTGGGCGACAGGGCCCGCCGGGAGGGAAGGGCCACGAAGTGGTCGTTCTCCCCGATGACGTGACCGTTGGCGGTGGTGTGCCCGACCAGGCCCTCGCGGGTGGCGTAGACGCGGGCCGAGAAGGCGGCGGTCGCCGGAGGCACGGGGTCGGCGGGGGCGCTGCCCGTGTCGTCCGCCGTCAGGGTCACCGACCGCACGGCGGCCGTGGGCTCGCCCTTTACGTTCCACAGGGTCAGCCGGGCCTGGACGTCGACGACGTCGCGGGGCAGCCGGGCCGGGGTGCCGGCCGCCGCCCGCCGCCACTCGGTCCAGGTTCCGTCGGCCGTGCGGCCACGGACGTCGGCCTCGACGCTCGCCGCCTCGGGCACCGTCGCGTCGAGGTCCACGGTGACCCGGTTAACGGGCCGTTCCACGTGGTGCGTGTCCAGTACGGCGGAGGCGTAGCCGCGGTTCCGGCCGAGGGAGGCAGGGCTGACGGAGCCGTCCCGGACCCGCAGGGCGCCCGAGCCGTACCGGACGTTGACGTCGTCGGTGCCGGTCCGGGACAGGTCCGCGCGCCAGGACACCGGAGTGGGCGGGGCGGCGGCGTCGGCGGCCGGCGCGCGCATGGCCGCGAGGGCCGTTCCGGCGAGGGCGAGCAGGCACGCCGTGCCGCTCAGGGCGCCTGTGGTCCGGGGTCTGCGGCGCGGGGCGGAACTCCGGCGCCGGAGGGACGGGGTCAGCATGTGGGCACTCCTGGGAGCCGGGCGTCGTCGACGTCGATGAAGAGGGCGGAGACGTGACCGCCGTGGTCGGACAGGTGCGGCCAGGCGTCGTCGCTTCAGCCGTCGTACTCGACGAGGCCGCCGTGGACCTGGCAGGCCACGCGGACGGACGTCGGTCCGGCCGGACTCGCCACCCGTGCGGAGTCGCCCGAAGACCCCCGACGGGTGCTCACGTCCGTGCCCACCCGGGGGGAGGGGTGCCCGCTCCGTCGTCGCCGAGGCGTTCCCGCTGTGGGATCCGGCCAAGCTCGGCGAGCTGGCCGGTCGCGCCGCGGTGGCCCACGCTTCCGGGCGGATCACCGGCCTGGAGGGGCAGATGGATGTTCCTGGCCGGCGACATGGGCCGGGTCCGGCTCACCGGGGACGGAGTCATCACGCGCGGCGGTCCGACGGTCTTGGTCCCCGGGAACACCGACGACCACGACTTCTGACCGCCGCGCGCACGTCCCCGGCGGGAGACGTCCGGGGCGTGCCGGCGGCGGGGACCCACGCCACCGTGCTCACCGGACGTCTCCTCCGGGCGCCCCGGGGTTTCCGGAGCCGCCCGCGTTCAGGTGCTGCAACGCCTCGACCAGTTCCTGGCAGGCCCGCTCCACCGACCGTCTGGTGTTGAGCTGTTCACTGATCACGGCGGAGAGCAGGAGCGCGGTCAGCCCGAGGGTCCCGTTGAACGCCAGGAGTTTCATCATCGTGTCGACATCGGTCAGTCTCCCGAAGGAACCGGCCTCCTGCCGGGCCACGACGGTGGCCATCACCGAGGCGAAGAGGGCGCAGGGTATGCCCCCCGCCAGCTGGAAGCGCAGCGCCGACCAGATCAGAAGCGGATACACCAGGAACAGCACGCTGACCGAGCTGTACATGATCAACGGCACCAGCACGCACACGACGGCGGCGAGCCCGACGGCCTCGGTCCAGCGCACCGACGGAGGCGGCAGACGAGCGCGGTACAGCAGGAGCAGCAACGGGGTGACCAGGACGACACCCGTGGCGTCACCGACCCACCAGGCCAGCCAGACCAGCCAGAGGTGGTGGGTGGGGAGCTTGCCGGACAGCAGCAGCATGCCGACGCCCGCTCCCGAACTGACCAGCATGGCGGTCAGCGCCCCCAGGAAGACGAGCGCCAGTCCGTCGCGCAGGCGGCTCAGGTTCACGCGGAACCCCACCGCCCGCAGCATCAGCCAGGCACAGACGGGGGCGGCGGTGTTGCCCGCCACGATCCCGACGGCCGCGGCACCCGGCGCTCCCAGGGAGGCGATGACCAGCAGCGCGCCGAGGGCGATGCCCGGCACGCACCACGGCCCGAACAGGAGCAGACAGGCCACCGCGAGGCCGGTGGGCGGCCAGACGGGCGTGACGGTCGACCCGTCGGCGGTCAGCTGCTGCGACAGCCCCAGCCGCCCCGCCGCGTAGTAGCAGCCGGCGACCAGCAGCGTCGCACAGACGAGGACGACCGGTCGCGGCCATGCACGGATACCCACCACAGCAGCCATCAGACACCGGCGCCGCCGGCTCAGCGAGGTGGGAGAGGCCCCGTCCCGCCCTACGGCGTAACCGCACGGCCGTGGTGGCTACGACGTAACCGCACGACCGTCGTGGCTACGACGTAACCGCACGGCCGTCGTGGCCGATGACGAGCACGGCGGCGTCGTCCTCGTGTCCGATCAGCTCCGCGTTCTTGAGCACGGCAGCCGCCAGCGAGTGCGCCTCCATGCCGACGGCGGCGGCGAGGCTCGCCAGCCGTACCACCCTTTCCAGACCGTCGTCGACGCTCAGGGACGGCCCCTCCACCACACCGTCCGTGACCAGGACGAACACTCCGCCCGTGCCGAGCCGGTAGCGGGTCACCGGGTAGTCGCTCCCCTCCAGGACGCCCAGCGGCGGTCCGCCCTCGTCCTGACAGACCTCCGCCCTGCCGTCCGCCGTGGCCCGGACGCAGGGGACGTGACCGGCCCGGGCGCTCTCCAGGAGGCCGGTCGCCGGGTCGTAGCGCATGAAGGTGCAGGTGGCGAACAGGTCCTTGTTGAGGGAGAGGAGAAGTTCGTTCGTGCAGGCGAGGAGGTCGCCGGGTTCGCTCGTCACGGAGGCGAGCGCCCGCAGGCCGACCCGGACCTGGCCCATGAAGGCGGCCGCGTCGATGGCGTGGCCCTGGACGTCTCCGACGGACAGGCCGATGCGGCCGTCGGGGAGTGTGAAGGCGTCGTACCAGTCGCCGCCCACGTTGAGCCCGGCGTACGCGGGCGAGTAGCACGCGGCCAGGTGGATGCCGGGGACGGCGGGCAGGTCCGCGGGAAGCATGTCGCGCTGCAGGGCGATCGCCAGCTCCACCTGTGAGCGCCGCAGCTCGGCGAGCTCCTTCGCCCGGGCGGTCAGCGAGGCCAGCCGGGCGAGCAGCTCTTCACCGTCAGGTGCGGGACGCTTGCGGAACATCGACCACTCCCGGGCCAGGCCGCCCCTCGCAGCAGGAACCTCTCGGCACCCCTGGACAGTGCAAGTCTGTCACCCGGGGCGGGAAAGGTCATGCCGGCGCCCTCCGTGGACCGGGCGGCGGGCGCCACCTGCCGGAAGCGGGACGGCGAGAGGTGTGCGCCAGGCCGACGGCAGGACAGCGGACGGCGTACGCCGGGCCGGAAGCGGGACAGCGAACGCTCCAGGCCAGGCCTGAAGCGGGCCAGCGAAAGGTGTGCGCCAGGCCACGCCGAGGACCGCGGCGGGTTCCGTACCCTTGCCGCATGCGCATGCGCCCCACTCTGAGCTGGACCCCGGGAGCGGACCTGCCGCCGGGCACCACGGATCTGGAGCCCGTCGCCGACGCGTTGCGCGCCGGCGGTGTGCTGGTGCTCAGCGGAGCGGGCATCTCCACGGAGTCGGGGATCCCCGACTACCGGGGCGAGGGCGGGAGCCTGAGCAGGCACACACCGATGACCTACCAGGACTTCACCGCCCACTCCGACGCCCGCCGCCGGTACTGGGCGCGCAGCCACCTCGGCTGGCGCACCTTCGGCCGCGCCCGTCCCAACGCGGGGCACCGGTCGGTGGCGGCGTTCGGGCGGCGCCGGCTGCTCACCGGAGTCATCACCCAGAACGTCGACGGTCTGCACCAGCGCGCCGGCAGCGAGGGCGTCGTGGAACTGCACGGCAGCCTGGCCCGGGTCGTCTGCCTGTCCTGCGGCGCCTTCAGCCCGCGCCGCGAGCTCGCCCTGCGGCTGGAGGAGGCCAACGCGGGTTTCGCGCCGGTGGCCGCCGGTATCAACCCGGACGGCGACGCCGACCTCACCGACGAACAGGTCGGGGACTTCCGCGTGGTGCCCTGCGCGGTCTGCGGCGGCATCCTCAAACCGGACGTGGTGTTCTTCGGCGAAGCGGTGCCACCGCGCCGTGTCGAGCACTGCCGCGAACTGGTGCGCGCGGCGTCCTCGCTGCTGGTCCTCGGCTCCTCGCTGACGGTGATGTCCGGGCTCCGCTTCGTCCGCCAGGCGGCCGAGGCGGGCAAGCCGGTCCTGATCGTCAACCGGGATGCCACCCGCGGCGACCGGCTCGCCGCCGCGCGGGTCGCGCTCCCGTTGGGAGAGGCCCTCACGACGGTGGCCGGCCGTCTGGGCGCCCCCTTCGACGACGAGGCGACGGCCTGACCGGGCCACGACGCCTCCGCTGCGAGGCTTTGGCACACCTGGACGAGGTGCGGGATCTCCCGCGCCACTCACTCGGCCGTGGTCCCTTCTCTCCATGAGGTCCTCGCGCCTGACGAGGTACATCGATTGACCCGTCGTCACCGCTTGGTCGGAGACCGCCCCCTGTGCGCTCATCGCTGACGCGGCGCGAACCGCACGAGACAGGGGTGGGGCGCACGGTGTCGGCCACCTGTCCGCCGGAGCACATGGCCATCCGCACGGCGCGCGAAGGAGAACATCGCCTTCTCGGGATCCCGGAAGCACGAGGCGGCGGCAGCGGCCTGACCTCGGCGGGTCTTGTTAGGGCTGCGAGTCCTTGACGCGCCGGTAGTGCCGACGGGCCTTCATCCGGTTCCCGCACTCGGCCATGGAGCACCAGCGGGCGCTGTTGGGCTTGCTCCGGTCCAGCAGGAAGCGCCGGCACTCCGGGTTGCCGCACGGCTTGAGCCGGCCCGGCCTGGTTTTCTCGACCTGCGCCCAGGTCAGTACCAGCTCCACCGTCAGGCGGTGCGCGTCGGGCACCTGGAGGCGCCATTCCAGCGTGCCGTCCTTGATGCCGGGCACGCTGCTGACACCCCGGAGGAACTCGTTCAGGCAGGCGGGGTCGCACCGTCCCCGGACGACGTCCTGAAGGGCGCCGCGCGCGGCGACCAGGTAGGCGACCTCCTCGCGTGACCCGGTCCCTCCGTGACGGCGTACCCATGCGACGCCTTCGGCCGACGTGCCCAGAGCGTCGCTCACGAGGCCGTCCACGACGGGGGTCGTGTTGAGCAGCTCCAGGAGGACGTCCTCCGCGGCTCTGTCGGTCACCACATCCACTCTAACCCCTTCCTTGCTTTTGACAGGTTACAGCAGTCACTACTCCCCGCCACTGCTCCCTAACCCCTAAATAGCACTTGACGGGTTAGCCCCAGCATGCTGAACTGCACCTAACCACTAACCGACACTTGAGGGGTTACCATGAGCGTCACCGTGCACCATCGAACCGTCACCGTCGACGGCCTGGACGTCTTCTACCGGGAAGCCGGCGACCCGCGGGCGCCGACGCTGGTGCTGCTGCACGGCTTCCCGACGAGTTCCCACATGTTCCGGAACCTGGTCCCGAAGCTCGCGGACGCCTACCACGTGATCGCACCCGACATGATCGGCTTCGGACACTCCGCCGCACCCGGGGCCGACGAGTTCGACTACAGCTTCGACTCACTCACGGACGTGACCGTCGCCCTCCTGGAACACCTCGGCGTGGACCGCTTCGCGGTGTACGTGCAGGACTACGGGGCACCGGTCGCCTGGCGGATCGCCACCCGTACCCCGAACCGCATCACCGCGATCGTCACGCAGAACGGCAACGGCTACACCGACGGCTTCGTCAAGACCTTCTGGGACGGACTGTTCGCCTACACCGACAACCCGACCCCGAAGACGGAGACCGCCGTCCGGGCGGCGCTCACTCCGGAGATGGTCCGCTGGCAGTACGTGAACGGGGTCGCCGACCAGAGCCTTGTCAGCCCCGACGCCTGGGTGCTCGACCAGGCCCTGCTCGGCCGGCCCGGCAACGACGCCGTCCAGCTCACGCTGTTCCGCGACTACCCGGCCAACGTCGCCCTCTACCCCCGGCTCCACCAGTACTTCCGCGACACCCGGGTGCCGCTGCTGGCCGTCTGGGGGGCCAACGACGAGATCTTCGGCCCCGACGGGGCACGCGCCTTCCGGCGTGACCTGCCCGACGCCGAGATCCACCTGCTCGACACCGGGCACTTCGCCCTGGAGACCCACCTGGAGGAGATCAGCGGACACATCCGTGACTTCCTCGCCCGGGTCGGAGGATAGGGCGCCGCGCGGATCAGGTCCCGGTCGGCCGGCCCAGGACGTACGGCGCGAGGATGTCGGTCACCGTCCGGTTGCGCGGCGCGGGGACGCCCAGTCGGCCGGCGAGATCCACCACTCCCCCGCTGAGCCAGGGAAGTTCCAGGCGGTTGCCGTTCTCCAGGTCGTTGTGCAGGGAGGAGGTCATGGCCGCGGGGAGCGTGTCGCAGAAGTCGAGTTGGGCTTCGGCGAAGCCACTGTCCAGCCGCACTCCGGACGCCTTCGCCACGGCCACCGTCTCGGCCATGACGTCGTGCAGGAGACGTCGGCTCTGTTCGTTGGCGCGGACAACGCCTATGGGCTGACGGACGGTTGCCGTGGTCGCCGACAGGCCCACCAGGAACACGAACTTCTCCCAGATCACCCGCTCGATGTCGTCACTCGTCTCCGCGTCGATCCCGGCGTCGCGGAACGTGGTGAGCACGGTCCGGCCGAACGCCGTGGAACCGGGTCGGTAGGCGCCGAGCACCACCCTCTGCAGAGGGCTGTTGTGCCTGACCACTCCGGGTTCCTCGATGAAGGCGGAGATGAAGCAGACACCGCCCAGGACCTGCTCGTCCGTCAGCCGGCCCCGCAGGACGGCGTCCTTGTCCACCCCGTTCTGCAGTGACAGCACGGGCGCCTCGCTCACCGCCGAGGACCGCAACTGCTCGGCGACGGCCTCGGTGTCCCACAGTTTGACGGCTACGAGCACCAGATCGGTGGGACCGAGTTCGGAGATGCTCGACACGACGGAGCGGGGCGACGTGCGCAGCTCGCCGAGGGGACTGTGGACGACCAGTCCCGACGTGCGGATGGCCTCGAGGTGCCTGCCGCGGGCCACGAACGTGACCTCGTTCCCCGCGGCGGCCAACCGGGCCCCGAAGTAACCTCCGACGCCGCCCGCCCCGATCACCGCGATACGCATGGCTCCGCTCCGCTCCCTTAGTAACCGTTTCTACGGTTACTATCAAACCATGGACGCCGTGAAGCGGGACGCGCCGCGCAGAAGGGTCACCGCGCAGCTCCGGGCCCTTCGTTTCGACGCCGGAAGCCTGTCCTTGAATCTCGTGGCCACCGTGGGCCGCAGGCCCGAAGTCCCGATCGAGCGGATGGGCGACGCCGAACGCCTCGAAGCCTGGTGCCGTGGTGTGGGGATGACGCTTGAGGAGGGATACGACCCTCAGGACGTTCTGCGGTCCCTGCACGAACTGCGCGCGGCCGCCCACGACATCGCCTCGAGCGCGGTCGACGCACACCGGCCGCGGCAGCAGTCGGTCGACCTGGTCAATCTCCTGGCCAGGGCCGAACCGCCGGTGCCGCTGCTGGAGTTGCCGTCCGACGGCGAGTGGGCGCCGAAGGGGAACCGGGCGCTCACCAAGGAGGAGCTGCTGTCGCTCGTCGCACGGGACCTGATCGATCTCATGACCGACGACCGGCGCCGCTCCCGCCTGACCGCCTGCGCCTTTGAGGTGTGCAGGATGCTCTGTCTCGGCTCCGACGGCGGGCGACCGCGCAAGTGGTGCTCCATGCGGCGCTGCGGCAATCAGGCCAAGGCGGCCGGTCACCGGCAGAAGGCATCGGCGCGCTGAGCGCACCGCTCCCAGGCCGGCTACGACTTCACAAAGGCCAGGAGGTCGGGGTTGATGACTTCCGGATGGGTGGAGAGCATGCCGTGCGGGAGCCCCTCGTACGACTTCAGGGTGCCGTTGCGCAGGAGTTCCACGGACAGCGGCGCCGCGTCCGCGTAGGGCACGACCTGGTCGTCGGTGCCGTGTGCGACGAGGACCGGGACGTCGATCTGCCCGAGGTCGTCGGTGAAGTCGGTCTCGGAGAACGCCGCGATGCACTCGTAGTGGGCGTTGGCCGCGCCGGTCATCCCCTGGAGCCACCAGTGGTCGATCAGCCCCTGGGAGACCGTCGCGCCCTCCCGGTTGAAGCCGTAGAAGGGGCCGGACGCCACGTCGATGTAGAACTGCGCGCGGTTGGCGGCGAGGGCCGCGCGGAGCCGGTCGAAGACCTCGATCGGCAGACCGCCGGGATTGTTCTGGGACTGCACCATGACCGGTGGGACGGCGCTGACGAGTACGGCCTTCGCGACCCGGCCCGGCTTGGCCCGCGCCACGTAGCGCGCCACCTCGCCGCCGCCGGTCGAATGCCCGATGTGCACGGCGTCCCGCAGGTCGAGGGCGTCGGTCACCGCCGCGACGTCGGCGGCGTAGGTGTCCATGTCGTGGCCGGTCGAGGGCTGGCCCGAACGCCCGTGGCCACGACGGTCGTGCGCGATCACGCGATAACCGTGGGACAGGAAGAACAGCATCTGGTTGTCCCAGTCGTCGGAACTGAGCGGCCAGCCGTGATGGAAGACGATCGGCAGCCCGTCGCGCGGGCCCCAGTCCTTGTAGAAGATGTCCGTGCCGTCGGAGGTGGTGACCGTGCCCATGACTGATCCTTCCGTGACGGGTCCGTTCGGGCCACCCTACGCCGACAACCGACATACCTCATTTCCACCCATAATCACCAGATTTCCTCAGAACCGGATCGCGGAGGCAGCGATGGCAGCGGGACCGCACACTGTGGGTGTCCTCGTGTTCGACGGCATGAAGTTGCTGGACCTGTCCGGCCCGGCGGAGGTCTTCAGCGAGGCCAACCGCTTCGGTGCCGACTACCGGCTGACCATCGTCTCGGCGGAGGGGGCATCGGTGCGCTCGTCCATCGGCATGCGCGTGCCGGCGGATGCCGACGCGCAGGCCGCCGCGGCCTACGACACGCTGGTCGTCGTCGGCGGCGACGCGCTGCCCGACGCCCCCGTGGACCCCGCTCTCGGGGCGGCCGCCAAGGCACTGGCGGAGCGGGCGGGGCGCGTCGCCTCGGTGTGCACCGGTGCCTTCGTCCTGGGTGCGGCGGGTCTGCTGGAGGGCAGGCGGGCGGCGACGCACTGGCAGCACACCGCCACCCTGGCCCGCCGCTGCCCGTCGACTCGGGTCGAGCCCGACGCGCTTTTCGTGAAGGACGGCACCACGTACACGTCCGCCGGCGTGACCGCGGGCATCGACCTCGCCCTCGCCCTGCTGGAGGAGGACCACGGTCCCGCCCTGGCCCGTCGGGTCGCCCGCTCGCTGGTGGTGTACATGCAGCGGGCCGGCGGACAGTCGCAGTTCTCCGCCTCGCTCCAGGGCCCGGTTCCCCGGACTCCGGCACTGCGGCTGGTCCAGGAGGCGGTGCAGGGAGATCCGACGGCGGACCACGGCCTGGAGGCCCTGGCCGCGCGGGTGCGGGTCAGTCCACGGCACCTGACGCGCATGTTCCGGGCCGAGCTGGACACCACCCCGATGAAGTACGTGGAGCTGATCCGCTTCGACCTGGCCAAGGCCCTGCTCGACGCCGGGCACAACGCCACTGAGGCCGCCACCCTTTCGGGTTTCCCGAGCTACGAGAGCCTGCGGCGGGCCTTCGCCCGCCATCTGGGACTGTCCCCCATCCGGTACCAGCACCGTTTCGCCACCACCGCGCGGCGGCCATGACCGGTTCCGAGGGGTTCGTGTCCATCGGGGGGCGGACGCGGCGCGGCTGTCCGCCGCAGGGTGGACACAGACACGACAGGCACCGTCCCCGGGAGAAGCGCCATGCCAGAGACCATCGCCGGAATCGGCATCCCCGACAGCAAGCTCGCGCGGGAAGCGACCGCCCTCATCCGCGACACCACACCGCCGCTGATCTTCCACCACTCGCGCCGCGTCTACCTCTTCGGCAGCCTCCAGGCCGTCGCCCGGGGCCTGCGGCCCGACCCGGAGCTGCTGTACGTCGCCGCGCTCTTCCACGACACCGGCCTGGTGCCGCCCTACCGCGGCGACGACCAGCGCTTCGAGCTGGACGGTGCCGATCAGGCGCGGGCGTTCCTGCTGGGCCACGGGGGGTCCGAGGCCGACGCGGGCACGGTGTGGACGGCCGTCGCGCTGCACACCACGCCGGAGGTGCCGTACCGACTGGCGCCGGAGATCGCGGCGACGACCGCCGGCGTCGAGACGGACGTGCTCGGCGTCAACCTCTCGGCCCTCACCCGGGCGGAGATCGACGCGGTCACCGCCGCCCACCCACGGCCGGACTTCAAGAAGCAGATCCTCCAGGCGTTCACCGACGGGTTCAGGCACCGCCCGGACACCACCTTCGGCACGGTGAACGCGGACGTTCTGGAACACTTCGTGCCCGGCTTCCGGCGCACGGACTTCGTCGAGGTCATCGAGAACTCCGCCTGGCCCGAGTGACCCCTCCCCGGGCTCCGGCGTTCTTGCGCGGGGCCAGGGTGGCGTTGGGAAGTACGGGTGCCGGGAGGCGGTCACCGGGGTAGCCCTCGACCAGGCCGAAGCGCTCGGACCGGTCCGCCCAGTCCTCGAGGGCCCGCACGATGTCGTCGTGGGTGCGGCCGACGAAGTTCCACCACATGACGATCTCTCCGGGAAGGGGGGGACCGCCCAGCAGCATCCGGGCGGTTCCGGGCGCCTCGTTCGTCAGCGTGAGGGTCCTTCGTCCCGGCGCGGCGTATGCCAGTTCGGCGGGACGTACGACCGTGCCGTCGACGCGTACGTCACCGCTGTCGACGAGCACGCCGTGCTCGAAGCCGGGGTCGACGTCGAGGGCGGCGGTGGCGCCCGGGACCAGGGTCACCTCGGCGCCCAGCAGGGGCGTGAAGGTGCCGACCGGTGAGGTGTCCCCGGCGAGCGAACCGAGCAAGACGCGCGCCTCACCGCCGTCCAGCGGCACCGGGGCGGGTACGTGGTGCTGGAAGTCCGGGGCGGTGTCCCGGTGCTCTCCGGGCAGCGCCACCCACAGCTGGACGCCGTGCAGGATCGTCGTGTCGGGCGTCGACACCTCCGAGTGGCTGATGCCGTGGCCGCCCGTCATGAGGTTCACTTCGCCGGGCCTGACGAAGGCGTGACTGCCCAGACTGTCCCGGTGCTCGATCACCCCGCTGAACAGCCAGCTGACGGTCTGCAGGCCGATGCGCGGGTGAGGGGCGACGTCCATGCCGCCCGACACCGAGACCTCGTCGGGGCCGTAGTGGTCGGCGAAGCACCAGGCTCCGATCAGCGTCCGGGCCCGTTGGGGCAGGGTGCGGCGCACCGTCATCGCACGCGGACCGCCGAGCGGGACGTCGCGCGCGGCAAGGATCTCCACACAGACGGCGGGCGATTCGCCGTCTCCGCGGGCCAGGACACCGTCCTCGCGTCTCACGGCGACCGCCTCGACGGCGCAGGCCCAGGACGGCGGCCCGGCCGCCTCCCGCTCCTGGACGGCACCTGCGGGAAGCCTGGTCCAGACCACGCGGGCCAGCAGGACGCATCAACCTCGCGGCCGGCATCGCCGTACCGGCCGTCGGGGACAGGGGGGAGCCGGCCGGCTCGCCGCCGGTGCCGACTGCCCGGCGGGCCGTTCACCCGCGGCACGCCGACGGCCGTCGCCCCTCGCGCGCTCGCCATGGCTCCGGTCGGGCTCCTGGCGCCAAGGCTCGGCGGCCCCCTCGCCGGGCACCACCGGCCGTCCCGCCGACGTCACGCGTGGGGCGGGCGGAACTGGGGGCCGTAGTTGCCGGGGGCGTCGGGAATGGCGGTTTCCATCAGCTCCACGGCGGGGCCCTCCAGCCCCCGCATCGTCCGGACGGCCGAGCGCAGGGTGCGTGCGTCGCCGTGGGCCCAGGCGGCCTCGAGGGTGCTCAGTACCTTGGCGTAGGCGGTGTCGAACCGGTCGAGGAGATTCTGGACCCGCTTCGGCGGGCCGGGCCACCCGCCCACCGGGACCCGGGCCATGGGGCGTGCGTCGGGAAAGGGTACGGGGGCACCGGTGAACCGCCAGCCGTCGTCCTCCTGGCGCAGCTGCCGCCCGTGGTAGATCTCGCCGAAGGCGTAGTAGTGGGCCGGGTAGTCGTCCCCGAAGGCGTCCTCGGGGGAACTGGCGGTGCCCTCGCCCTGCTCCTTGACGGTCTCGATCGCCCGCTCGACGCCGTCGAGGTCGGCCACGGGTTCCAGGACGTCGGAGCCGATGTGCTCGGACAACTGGCCGCGGGCCGACAGTTCGGGGGCCGTGGACCTGAAGGCGTGGAGCAGGTCGTCGTAGAAGTGGCCGATGCTGGGCGAGTTGTTCACGCCGCGGGCGAGAGGGGACTCGGGGGCCTCGATCGCCATCATCACGTCGTGCACGAAGGGTCTGGTGAGGCCCGAGAGGTAGACGTTCACCCCGTCGCGCACCCCGCCGGGCAGTGGGCCGGGATACGTGAGGGCCGCGTCCGTGATCCGCGGCCGGCCGCCCACGGCCACCAGCAGGTTGCAGACCACTCCCATGTGGTACATCTCGTCGGCGATGATGCGCCGGATCAGCCGGGCGACGTGGCTTCCGCGATCCGCCACGGACCACCATCCGCACAAGTACGGCGGGATGGTGGCGAGTTCCAGTGCCACGGCCACCTGCAGGGCTTCGCTCAGCCAGTCGACGCCGCGACCGCGTTCGGGGACGGCGAGCAGCCTCGCCACGGACCGGCAGCCGGCCGGGGCGCCTTCCGGCCGCTCGGCCGCCTGCACGGTGGCGGCGGCCGAGACGGGGACGGCGGCCGTCAGGACGGCCGACGCCATGAAGGTCCTTCGCCCGAACGGGGCGCCCGTCCCCGATGATTCCTCGCGCACACCAGTCACCCATACTCCCTCTGCAAGCGACGCCCGCCTTGGACCGAGACGTCCGGATTCCTCCGACGGCTGGCGAAACTAGCAGTGCCAGGGGCGTTTCCCGGGCGCGCGGCACCGAGTGCGGCATCCTCTACCCGGTCGGCCCTACCGGCGACGGTCCCGCCGTACGCCGAACCGCTCACGCGTCAGCAACGACAGCAACGACAGCAACAGCAACCCAGGGTCTCGGCGTCAGCCGCCGCCACCACTCCGTGGCCCGCGGGCGGCGCGAAGCCGGGCGCGGTGGTCAACCACCGCCTTCGGTACGGCAACTCCCGGACCGGGCCCAACACCACGACCCCGCACGACACCAGGGTCGACCTCCTCCCGCATGGCCGGCGGTCGCGGAACGGCCCTTCGCCACGCGGCGGCGGGCGGCCCCCGGCACTGAACCGGGCGGAGGCGACCGCGCTCCGCGGTGCACAGCCGGCCGGTACCGCCTCAGGCGGCCCGCGGGTAGTCGGGCAGTTCCAGGGCCGAGTACGCCGCCCTGCCGTCCTTCGCGCTCTGCGTCACCATCGCCCTCGCCGCCGCCTCCGGGTCGCGCAACAGGGCGTTGCGGGCATCGAGTTCCTGCCGTGTCGTGGGGGTGACCGCCGAGCCGCCGCCGGTGGCCAGCGCCTGGTTGCGCTCCGCGAAGGGGCGGATCCTGCGCTCGTAGGCCGCGAAGGCCTCGGTGTGATCCGTGTGCGAGGCCAGTTCGCCGGCCAGGACGTACGCGCCGACGAGCGCGACGCTCGACCCCTGGCCGGAGACGAACGACGTGGCGTGCGCGGCGTCGCCCGCCAGTACGACGCGCCCGTGGGACCAGGTGCGCATGTGGATCTGACTCACGATGTCGAAGAAGAGGTCGTCGGCCCGGCGCATGCCCTCCACCATGCGCGGCAGCTTCCAGAGCTGCTCGGGAAAGCGCGCCGCCACCAGTTCTCGCTGGGCCCCCGGGTCGCGGAACGCCTCGAAGGGCGGGGTGTCGCGGGAGAAGGTGAGGAAGCCGTGCACCCGGTCGGAGGGCTCGTGGGCGTAGAGGACGGCGCTGCGGCCCGGCTCGTTCCACATGACGGCCTCGTGCGCGAGCCCGAACTCGTTCGGCAGCGTGAAGCCCGCGAAGACGTACCCGAGGTAGCGGTGGAAGGGCTCCTCGGGGCCGAAGACCAGCCGCCGCGTGTTGGAGTGCAGGCCGTCCGCGCCGACCACGAGGTCGAAGGTGCGGCACCTGCCGCTGTCGAAGACGACGTGCACGGCGTCCCCGGCGTCGTCCAGGGTCGCGATCGAGTCGTTGAAGAGGAACTCGACCCGGTCCCGCAGCGGGGAGTACAGCGCCTCGGCCAGGTCACCGCGCCGGACTTCGAGGTCGAGACCCGCCTCTCCCCCGGTCAGCTGCTCCGGCTGCAGTGTGCCGACCGCCTCCCCCGCCGCGTCCACGAAGGTGATCCGCCGGCTGTCGACATGCGCCGCGCCCAGCCTCGACAGCAGACCCATGCGGTCCACGGCCTCACGGGCCGTCCCGCGCACGTCGATCGCGTACCCGCCCCCGCGGACTGCGGCGGACTTCTCGACGACGGTCACCTCGAAGCCGTACCGGTCGAGCCAGTGCGCGAGCGCGGGGCCCGCGATACTGGCTCCGGAGATCAGTACGCGGCGAGCGGGACGGGACGAGTGGATCATGGTTTCTCACCTCTTCCCCGGGGCGGGCCCCGGAAGGACGGAGGTACGCGCCGCACGGACGGCAAACATGCGTACCTTAGGTATCTTTATGGAGGCCATACGGCACCCTCTCAGGCACCGGCCACTCCCCGCAGCATAGATACCTAACTCAGGTATGTAAATGGAGACCTCATGACCCCCGCGCCCTCCGGGCCTCCGGTACCGGAAAACCCGCACGCCGACCTGCTCGCCGTACTGCCCAGGATCACCCAGCTCAGCGCCGCCTTCAGCAAGGGCAGGCTCACGGAACGCGCCGCCGAGGCGGCGGGTCTCGCCCTCGACCGTCCGGCCATGGGCGTGCTGCTGGCCCTCCGTACGGCCGACGGGCCGCTGCGGATCGGCGAGATCGCCGATCGCATGCAGGTCGTGGGCCCGCACGTCACCCGCCAGGTCCAGGCACTGGAGAAGCGCTCTCTCGTACGGCGCGTCGCGGACCCCCACGACCGCCGCGCGAGCCTCATCGAACCGACCGGGCCGGGCACGGAGGCCGCCGACCGGTATGTGACCTCCCTGCTGGGCTGGTTCGCCGAGGCGCTCGCCGACTGGCCCCAGCAGGACCGTGACGACCTGGCCCGCCTGCTCACCCGCCTCACCGACGACGTGATGGCGCGGCTGGCCCGGTTCGACACGGAGGAAGAGGGCTGAGCCCCTCGGCCAGAGGCCGCCGACGCCCGTGAGGAGCGGGCTCGCCACCGGCGTACCCGGTGGCCGCGGCGCCTTGCCGCACCGTCCCCGTGCGCCGGTCGCTACTTGGACTCGACCCGCCCGACGGCGCCGGAGCCGCTCGCCAGCTCGTCCCGGGCCTGCTTCCAGGCGTCGTCGCCGCGCTGGAACCGGGCGAGCAGGTGGGCCGCGGTGAGCCGGGCGACCGCGGCGACGTGCGCCGGGTTCTCGTCCGACAACTGCGCGCTCTCGGCGGCGTCGTACCCCTGGATTCCGCCGAGCAGGTGTCCGGCGCCGAAGACGGTGAGCAGGGTCTTGGGGCCGGGAGCAAGGTGGTACGGGTCGTAGTGCCAGGCCGGCCCCATGTCCGTGAAGTGCCGTGAATCGTCCTGGTCGCCGGCCACGACCAGCGCGGGTTGGGTCATCGCGGAGAGGTCGATGGTGCGGAAGTACGGCACCTGGTCGGCCATCGGCCCGTTGAGGGCGTCGCCGCCCCGGCCGGGCGCGGCCAGCAGTACCCCTTCCTTGATGCGCGGTTCGAGGTAGCCGACCCGCTCCCCGGAGTCGGGGTCGGTGACCTCCGCACCGAGCAGGAGTTCGGCCGTGAAGCCGCCCAGGGAGTGTCCGGCGACGGCGATGTCGTCGCGAGCGACGCGTCCGGCGAGCAGCGGCACGGCCTTCTCGATCTCGTCGAGCCGGTCAACGATGTGGATCATGTCCTCGGCGCGGGAGCGCCAGAACAACGGTGCCCCGGGAGTGGTTTCCCACAGGTGACTCAGGCGCCGGGAGCTGAGGTGGGTGGGCTGGACGACGACGAATCCGGCCGCCGCCCACCGTTGGGCGACCGGCGCGTAGCCGTCCTCCGAGGAGAGGCCGAGGGATCCTCCGTGACCGTGGGAGAGCAGGACGACCGGGAGGTCGCGGCCGGTCGCGGGCGCGGTGACCCGCAACGAGAGGTGCACGGGCCGTCCGGGCACCGGCAGCACCACGGGGGCGTAGGACAGGACCGGGGTGGCCCCTTCGGTGGCGCCGGGCGCGTCGGTCGATGCTGACATGAGAGGTTCCTTTCGGTACACCGGCGGGTTCGTGGACCCATGGCGGTGAGGAGTCCGGTTACCGGAGTCACAACAACCGGAACACTGCTCCGTTTAGCTTACGGAACGCTGTCCCGTTTACGTAAACGGGACGCCGTCCCGGTTCGGTGCGCATACCGGGGCGGCGGGGCGCCCGCCGACGGCCGGCCGGACCGGTGGTCCGCCGCCCGGCACGTGCGGGCGGCCGACCACCGCACCACCACCCGCCACACCTCTTGACGGCCGGGCACGGACCCTCGATCCGGACCGTGCACGGGAGGCGTCCGTGGCGTGGTCCGCCGTCGGCCGTACGCTCCGGCAGACGGTGCGGGTGCCCGTGGGGTCGCGGGCGGAGGTCCGCGTCCCGGCGACCGAGGGGCACGGGCGACGGCACCGGCCGGGGCGGAGTTCCTGCGGTCGGTGCCCGGTTTCGACGTGCTCCGGGTCGCCCACGGCACCTGGGAGTTCACCGGCACCGCGTGATCCGCCCGCGCCGGGCGCGCGGTACTTCGGCGGGCTCCGCCGGTCAGGGGCGCGGCGGCGCGCCCTTTCCGTGTCCGGCGGGCCCGGCGATCCGAGCTGCCCGGCGCCCGACGCGTCGTCAGGCGTCCAGGGGGCGGGCCAGGGAACGGGGGCGCAGATCCGTCCAGTTGGTCTCGACGTATTCCAGGCAGACGTCCCGGGTGTTCTCCTCGAAGACGACGGTCCAGCCGCCGGGCACCGGCGCGAAGGACGGCCAGAGCGAGTGCTGTCCCTCGTGGTTGACGAGGACGAGGAAACGGCCGTCGGCGTCGTCGAAGGGGTTGGTGCTCATGCCCACTGCCTCCCGGAGGGTTAGGTTAGGCTCTCCTAAGACCGACGACGAGCTTAGTCTTCCGGCTTTTCGCTCCACAAGGAGACGTGCATGGGCTGGGTGGGGGAAGAACCCTTCGCCGCGTTCGGGCTGACCGGTGTCCCCGGCACGGAAGCCTTCTGGGCCGGCGCGCGTACGCCCGCGTCGGTACCGGACGGCGACGGCTGGGTGACCCTGTTCCTCCGGCGCGGGGCCGAGGCGGCGACCCTCGGCTTCGAGAGCTGGTCGGAGCCGGTGCCGCTGCGCCGGTGGGGTGCCACCGACTGCTGGTACGCCCAGGTGCGCATGCCCGCGCGGCTGCGGGTGACGTACCGGTTCCTGGTGGGCGGCGCGGCGTACGCCGATCCGTTCAATCCGGCCGGTGCGGGCGGTGGCCGGTCCGTCGCCGCGACCCCGGACGCGCCGCCCCAGCCGCACTGGCCCGCGGTCGGCGCCCACGACGTCCTGCCCCTCCCCCGCACCCGGCTGCGCTGGGCGAGCGAGCGGCTCGGTGGCCGGCGTACCGTGCGGGTCCACGCGGTGGGCGGGGGCGGACCGGTGGTGCTGCTGCTCGACGGGGACGACTGGCTCCACCTGCATCCGGCGGCGACCGCGTTCGACTCGGCCGCGGCGAGCGGCGAGATGCCGCCGGTCACGCTCGTGTTCCTCCCCGCCAAGGACCGCGGGGCCGAGTTCGGGTGCCGGCCCGCGCTGTGGGAGGCGGTGCGGGACGAACTGCTGCCCCTCGTGGCGCAGAGCGGTGTGCCCGCCGACCGGGACCGGCTCGTGGTGGCGGGGCAGAGCCTGGGCGGACTGAGCGCGCTGTACGCCGCGCTGGAGTTCCCCGGCCTGGTGTCGCGGGTCGCCTGCCAGTCGCCGTCGCTGTGGTGGTCGCCGGAGGCCGCGGACCTGGCGGACCCGCTGGGCGGCCCGGTCGGTGGCGCCCTCGCGGCGCGCCTGCGCGGGCGGCCGGATCTGTCCGGGCTGCGGGTCGCCTTCGACCTGGGCGAGCACGAGACGCGCATGCTCGCGCACTGCGGCCTGGTGGAGGACCTCACCGCCCGGGCGGGTGCGACGGTGCGGGTCTCCCGTTCGGCGTCGGGCCACGACCGGGCGGGCTGGCGGCACGCGCTGCTCCGGGACGTGGCCTGGGCGCTGGCATAGGACCTTGTCGACACGTCGGGTGGGCGGCGGACGCCGCCCACCCTCGGCACCGGGACGTCCTCAGCTCTGGGGACGCCTGCCGTGGTTGGCGCCGTTCTTGCGGCGGGCCTTCTTCTTGCGACGTCGTTTCGAGGACATCGGAACCTCCTTGCTGCTCGTGTTCACGCGCTTTGCACCGGATTGTCACCACCGGTGATCACAGAGCCCCTTTCCTGTCGGCGCCGGAGCAAACATCCGGCACAGAAGTACGTGGTCGTGATCAACCGGTCACCGCCCGGTCAGCCGGTCGCCTGGTCGCCCGGTCACCGCTGGTCGCCGCTGGTCACCTGGTCGCCCGGTCGCCCGGTCACCGGGTCACCGCCTGGCGGTACTCCTCGCGGGTGGCCAGGAGGTTGCGGTGCGTGTCCTCGGCGGTGACGACGCCGTCGTCCAGGACGAGGACCCGGTCGGCGGCGTCCAGCAGGGCGGGGCTGCTGGTGATGACCAGGGTGGTGCGGCCCCGGCGCAGCTTGGCCACGCCCCGCGCGATGAGCTGTTCGGTGACCGCGTCCACGGCCGTCGTCGGGTCGCGCAGCACCAGCACGTCGGTGTCGGCGGCGAGCGCGCGGGCCAGGGAGAGCCGCTGGCGCTGGCCCCCGGAGAGGTTCGCGCCCCGGTCACGGACGGGGTGGTCGAGCCCCTCGCGGTGCAGGGCGACGACGTCGGTCAGCATCGACGCCTCGACGGCCGCGGCGACCGTCCCGCTGGTGCCCGACGGGTCGATGTTCGTGCGGAGCGTGCCCGCGAAGATCTCCCCGTCGTACGGGTTGACCAGCAGACGCTCACGGACCGCCTCGACCGACAGGTCCGCGAAATCCCGGCCGCCGACCCGCACCGCTCCCTCGTACGCGTGGGGCGGGACGCGCAGCGCCAGGACCGAGGCGAGGTCGGCCGCCGCGCGCGGCTGGTGGGCGACGACGGCCACGAACTCGCCGGCGGCCACCCGGAACCTCACCTTGCGCAGGGCTCCGTGCCGGACGCAGTCGACCTCCAGGTCCGCGCCCGCGGCCGGGCGGCCCGTGCCCGGCGTCTTCACCGGGGGCGCGGTCAGCACCAGCGCCATCCGCTCGGCCGATGCCCGCGCGATCATCACGTACCTGGGCATCTCCGAGAACAGCTTCAGCGGCTCCATGATGAACTGCGCCAGCCCGACGGCCATGACGAGTTCGCCGATGCCGATGAGGCCGTCGAAGGCCAGCCGGCCGGCTGTGAGGGTCACGGCGGCGGCGAGGACGGCGTTGAGCGCGAGCGCGGTGCCCGCGTAGACGCCGTTGACGCGGGCGACGGTGACGGACTGGTGTTCCGCCTCGGTGCTGACCTCGCGGTAGGAGCGGAACGCCGCGTGGTTGCCGCCGAAGCCGTGCAGCGGGCGCAGGCCGATGATGAGGTCGGCGACCTTGGCGCCCGCCCGGGCCACCCGGGCCTGCTGCTCGCGGGTGCTGGAGCCGATGCGTCTGGACATCACGCTGAGGACCGACAGGATCGCGACGGTTCCGACGATGACGAGCAGCCCGAGGCGGATGTCGGCCAGCCCCAGCGCGACCGCCGCGATCAGCACCGCCACCAGTGAGCTGATCAGCAGCGGTACCACCTCGATGATGTCGGCGGTCTGGTCGGCGTCCTCGGTGGCGATGGTCAGCACCTCGCCGGACTTGAGGCCGACGTTCCCGGGCACCGGCCGGAGTCCGCAGCCCGCGACCCGGACCCGCCAGCGGTGCGCCTCGGTGGTGTTGGCCTTCTGGAGGATGCGCATCCCGAACCGCCACGACAGCGAGACGGTCGTGATGATCACGGCCAGCGCGGCGATGGAGACACCGAGCGAACCGAGGCCGCGGTCCCGCATCGTGTGTTCGACGATCAGGCCGAGCGCGATGGGGAAGGCGGTCTCACCCGCCTGGTAGAGGCCCATGAGCACGGTGCCCCAGACCATCGCGCCGACGTTGCGCCGCAGGGCGGTACGGAGGATGTCGGACCCCGCGCGGGGCCGCTGGGTGTCAGGAGTTGTCATCGAGGTGACGGGCAATCGCTTCCGGGGTTCGCAGGGTGAACAGATCACGGATCGTGATCACTGGACCGTGCTCCCCGCGGAGCAGCCCGGTCAGCCGCACCGCCAGCATGGAGTGCCCGCCGAGGGCCACGAAGTCGCTCACCGCGCTCACCTCGTCGTCGTCCAGGTCGAGGGCCTCGGCGAAGAGCGCGCACACCGCCGTCTCGGTCTCCGTCCGCGGGCCGCGCTCCCCCGCGGTGCGCAGCGCGCCCAGCGGCTTGGCCTCCGGCAGGGCCCCGGTGTCGGCCTTCCCGTTCACGGTCAGCGGGATGCCGTCGACCTGGGCGTAGTGCGTGGGGCGGAGGAAGTCCGGCAGCCCGGCGCCCACTTCGGTGGCGACCTCGGCCAGGTCGGCTCCGTCCAGCACCAGATGGGCGGCCAGCCGGTACGCGCCGTCGACCCGCGGGTCGGGCTGGGCGACGGCGGCGACGAACCGCACCGCCGGGTGCGCGGCGAACGCGGCCTCGACCTCGCCGAGTTCGACCCGGTGGCCGCGGATCTTGACCTGCTGGTCGGTACGGCCGAGGTACATCAGGTTGCCGTCGGGCCGCCGCACCACCAGGTCCCCGGTGCGGTACATGCGCTCGCCCGGCGCGCCGAACGGACACGCGACGAAGCGGTGCGCGGTCTGGGCGGGCTGCCCGAGGTAGCCGCGGGCGATGCCGATGCCCGCGACGTACAACTCGCCGGGGACGCCGTCGGGCAGGGGCCGCAGCCACGGATCCAGCACGTACACGTCCGTGTTGTCGATCGCCACCCCCACCACCGGGTCCTCGCACTCGAAGGTGCCGACGCCGAGGGTGTTGATGGTGTACTCGGTGGGCCCGTACAGGTTGTAGCCGACGGTGCCCTCGGTCCCGGCCAGCCGCCGCCACAGGGCGGGAGTGACGGCCTCCCCGCCGAGCAGCACCAGCGCGGGCCGGCGGTCCGGGTCGTCGAGCAGGCCCTCGGCCACCAGTTGCTGCGCGTAGGTGGGAGTGACGTTGACGACGTCGATGCCGTGCTCCAGGCAGTAGTCGACCAGCCCGGGCGCGTCGCGGCGCAGTTCCTCGTCGCAGATGTGCACTTCGTGGCCGTCGGCGAGCCACAGCAGTTCCTCCCAGGACATGTCGAAGGCGAACGACACGGTGTGGGCGACGCGGAAGGTCCGGTGACCGTGCTCCGCCAGGACCGGTTCGAAGATCCGGCGCCGGTGGTTGACCAGCATGTTGGTGAGTCCGGCGTACTCGGTCACCACCCCCTTGGGCCGACCGGTCGAGCCGGAGGTGTAGATCGTGTACGCGGGGTGCCGCAGCCGGTCCGGGTCGCCCGGCGTGAAGGTCACGAACGGTTCGGCCTCGGGCAGCGGGCGGTCCAGTTCGATCAGGTCGCCGGTGAGCCGGTGCGACACGGCACTGACGGTGAGCACCGTCTCCGGGCGGGCGTCCGCGACGATCGCCCTGAGCCGTTCGTCCGGGTGGTCCAGCTCCAGCGGCACGTAGGCGGCGCCGACGCGCAGTACGGCGAAGAGGGCCACGACCGAGTCGAGGGAGCGCGGGAGCGCGAGGCCCACCGCCGCCTCGGGGCCGATGCCGCGCCGGGCGAGTACACCCGCCACCGCCCGGCTGCGGTCCCGCAGTTCGGCGAAGGTCATGGCCGAGCCATGGGCGACGAGTGCCACCCGCCCCGGCTCACGGTCCGCCGCGCGGTCGAAGCGGTCCACCACGGTGTCCGTGCCGATGTCGGTGCGTTCGGCGGGCTCGGGCTCGGGACCCGGGCCCGGGAGGGCGCCGAGCGGGCCGGTGGAGCGGGCCAGGTCGTCGAGCACACGCAGGTAGTCGTCGACGAGACGCCGGGCGTTCCCGGTGTCGTGGTCGCGGTACTCCAGTTTGACGGTGAGCCGGTCGCCGGGGGTGACCACCCAGGTGAACGGGTAGTGGGTGGAGTCGTCGGCCAGGACCGAGGTGATCCCGTGCCTGGCGTTCAGCTCGGCGAAGGCGTCCGGGTCCAGGAAGTTCTGCAGGACGAACAGATTGTCGAACAGTGTGGCGTGGCCACTGGCCCGCTGGATCTCGCCGAGACCGAGATGCTCGTGTTCCATGGCCTCGACCCTGGCCGCCTGTACGGACGTCAGGTAGGCGCGGACCGTGTCGTGCGGCCGGGCCCGCGTCCACATGGGCACGGTGTTGAGCAGTACGCCGACGACGTCGGCCAGCCCTTCGCCCTCCCGGCCGGAGACGGTCACGCCGAACACGGCGTCACCGCGGCCGGTGCGTGCGCCGAGGAGGAGTCCGAACGCGCCGGTCAGCACGGAGTTCAGTGTGACTCCGTGTGTCCTGGCCGCCGCCCGCAGCGCGTCCGACTGTTCGGCGGTCAGGGTGTGCACGAGCGCGCCGGGCAGACCGTCGGGGAGGGAGGGCGCCGGTCCGGCGAGCAGAGTCGGGCCTGACAGGCCGGACAGGTGTCCGGCCCAGAAGCGTTCCGACTCGGCCGGGTCCATGGCGGCGAGAGCCCGGGCGTGGTCCTCGAAGCCCGGTGTGGCCGGCACCGCGTCGAGGGGCGCGCCCCCGAGCACGGCCCGGTAGGCGGCGAACAGATCGCGCAGCACGATCTCCCGCGACCAGCCGTCCCACAGCAGCAGGTGGTAGCTCAGCAGCAGGCCGTCGCGGTCGCCGGGCAGGCGCACCACGGTCAGCCGGATCAGCGGCGGCTCACCCGGGTCGAAACCCCTCTCCCGGTCCTCGGACCGCAGGGCCTCGGCCTCCTCGTCCGTCGCCACCTCGACGGTGCGGACGCCGACCCGCCGGCCGGCGGTGAGGACCTGGACGGGGTTGCCGTCCTCGTCCACGGTGAAGCCCGCTCCCACGGCCGGGTGCCGTGCGATCACGTATGCCATCGCCTCGGACAGGGCGTCGGAGTCCAGGCGCCGTTCGAAGGTGAAGTAGCTCTGGGCGACGTAGTGCCCGGCCGGGCCCGTCATCTGTGCCTGGAAGTACAGACCCCGTTGGAGGGGTGTGACGGGTGCCGTGCGCTCGGCCGTCGCGGCGGCGTCCGCGATCTGTCCCAGGGCGCGGTGCCAGTGTCCGGTGATCTCGTCGGGGACGCCCTCGGCGAGGGTGAAGGCCGCGTGCAGCCTGCCGGTGGCCGCGTCGGTCCACGCGTTCACCTCGACGGCGTACGGGCCGGCCAGGTCGCCACCGGTGAGGCGCAGCGCCTCGGACTCGGCGCCCCGGCCCAGGTAGTTGAACAGTACCTGTGGGCGGGCGGCGAGCAGCGGGGCGGTCTGCGGGTTGAGGTACCTGAGCGCGCCGTAGGCGACGTGCGCGCGCTCGTCCGGCAGGCGTGCGGCGGCCTCGCGCGCCGCGGCGACGGGGTCGGTGTGCGGGGTGAGCCGTACGGGCGCGACGGAGGTGAACCAGCCGACCGTGCGGGTGTAGTCGTGGTGCTCCAGGGCCGGGACCCTGCCGTGCCGCTCCAGCTCGATCGCCAGATCGGTGGGCGACGGCTGGACGCGGGTCAGCGCGGTGCGCAACGCGCCGCACAGCAGTTCGGTGAGACCAAGGCCCAGTGCGGCGGGTGCGGTACGGGTCACGCGGTCGCTCAGGTCGGGTGCGAGTACGACCGTCCTCTCGCGCGGGTTCGCGGCGGCGGGCAGCGGTGCGGGGGCCCGGAGGGTGGTGATCCAGTGTTCTAGGCCGCCGGTCGCCTGCGTGGTGTGGCACGTCAGCGCCTCGGCGTACTCGGCGTAGGACGTGGTCGGGGGTGCCGGGGCCGCCCCGCGCATCGCGTCGGTCAGGTCGTCCAGGAGGATCAGCCAGGACACGGCGTCGACGGCGAGATGGTGCGCGGTGACCACGAGGGTCCGGCTCTCCTCCAGCCACGTGAAGGCGATGACCGCGCCGGTCACGGGGTCGAGCCGTCCGGCCGCCTCGTCGGCGGCACGCGTCGTGTCGGTTCCCTCCGCGCGGGCGACCGTGACCTCGCCTGCGGGTTCCGTGGCGAGCGACCAGACACCGTGCTCGACGCGCAGTCGCAGCCGCAGCGCCGGGTGAGCGTCCACGACGGCGCGCGCGGCCCGCTCCGCGTCCGCGAAGCCGGTCCCTTCGGGTGCCACCAGTGCCCGGGCCTGGGCGAACCGGGCGAGCGATCCGCCCAGTTCCCGCTGGCGCAGGATGATCGGTGTGGGCGGCAGCGGGCCGTCCTCGTGGCGGGCGGGTTCGGGGGCCTGCGGCCGGGGGGCGCGCGCGCCCAGGTGCTCGGCGAGTGCGCGGGGGGTCCGGAGCAGGAACACGTCGCGGGGTGCGACGGGCAGGCCGAGCGCCCTGGCCCGGTTGATGACGGTGATGGCGACGATGCTGTCGCCGCCGGCGGTGAAGAAGTCGGTGTCGGCGTCCGGGGCGGAGCCGGGCAGCGTCTCGGCGAAGAGGCCGACGAGTGCGGCGAGCACGGAGTCGTTCACGTTCGACGCGCCCCTCGCGGGCGGTGTCGGCCCGGCGGGCCCGGTCAGCGCCCCGCGGTCCAGCTTGCCGTTGACCGTCAGCGGCAGGGCGTCCACGGGCAGCACCCGGCCCGGCACCATGTGCGCCGGCAGCTTCGCCGACAGCAGCGCGGTGAGGTCCCCAGGCACCCGGCCCACGACGTGCGCGACCAGGTGGTCGTCGCTGTCCGCCACCGTGACGGCGACGTCCACCACGCCGTCGAGGTCCCGGATCGCGGACTCCACCTCGCCCGGCTCGATACGGAATCCCTTGAGCTGCACCTGGTCGTCGACGCGGCCGGCGAACTCCAGCTCGCCGCCGGGCGTGCGGCGGGCCAGGTCGCCCGTGTGGTACATGCGGGAACCGTCGGTGGTGAACGGGTCGGCCACGAACCTGCCCGCGGTGAGCCCCGGCCTGCCCAGGTAGCCGAGCGACACCTGGTCTCCGGCGACGTAGACGGCGCCCACCCGGCCCGGCGGGACCGGACGGAGCCGGTCGTCGAGCAGGTGGGTGACGAGGCCGGGGACCGGGCCGCCGATCGGGCGGGCGGCGGCGCCGGGAGCGAAGTCGGCGCCGGTCAGCACCCGGTGGGTGACGTGGACGGTGGTCTCGGTGATGCCGTACATGTTGACCAGCTCGGGCGAGTCGGTGCCGTGCCGCTCGACCCAGCCGCGCAGCCGCCCGAGGTCCAGCTCCTCGCCCCCGAAGATGATCCGGCGCAGCGCGGGCAGCGGCTCGCCGGCGTGCCGGTCGGCCTCGATGAACCGGTAGAACGCCGACGGGGTCTGGTTGAGCACGGTCACCCCGCGCTCGCGGACCAGCCGGTGGAAGTCGACCGGGGAGCGGGTCAGCGCGTACTCCGGCACGAGCAGCTCACCGCCGTGCGCGAGCGCGCCCCACAGCTCCCAGACGGCGAAGTCGAAGGAGAAGGAGTGGAACTGGACCCACACGTCGTCGGGTCCGAAGCCCATGGCGGGCCGGGTGCTGGCGAGCAGCGTCACCACGCTGGAGTGCGGTACGACGACGCCCTTGGGCCGGCCGGTCGAGCCGGACGTGTAGATCACGTACGCGGGGTCGTGCAGGCCGGGCCCGGGCCCGGGGTCCGCGGTGCCGGGCGGCCGCTCGTCCCCCGGTACGAGCACGCGGGCCGGGACGCCCGCCCGGGCCAGCAGTCGCGTGAGCCGGTCGCGCTGCTCCGGATGCACGAGGACGACGTGCGGGGCGGAGTCTGCGAGGACGTACTCCAGGCGCTCGTCCGGGTATGCCAGGTCCAGTGGTACGTACGCGCCGCCCGCGCGGACGACGGCCACCAGGGCGACGACCTGCTCGACGGAGCGGGGTACGGCCACGGCGACGCGTCGGCCGGGGCGGACACCGGCCGCGCGCAAGGCGGCGGCCAACTCGTCCCTGGCACACGCCAGCTCGCCGTAGGTCAGGGACCGTAAAGCGCCGTCGAGACCGCACTGGGTGACGGCGGCGGCGTCCGGGTGGCGACGCGCCGCGGCGTCGAACAGTTCGCCCAGGGTGGCGGGGACGATCGGCCCGACGTGCCCCACTGCCCCGGACGCCAGCTCGTCGACGGGGGCGTCCGGACGGGTGAGCAGGGCGGTGAGGTTCCGGGTGAACGTACGCAGGATCTCCCGGGCGTCGGTCTCCCGCCGCAGTGCGGCGTCGTAGACCAGGTCGAAGCGCGGACGGCCGCCGGGCGTGCGTTCCACCACCAGCGTGAGCGGATAGTGCGGGGCGCCCTCGTTGGCGATGTCCGTGATCACGAGCGTGTCGCCGGGTCGCCGCAGACCGCCCGCGTCGGTCGCCACGTCGAACACCACCAGGGTGTCGAAGAGCGCACCGGCACCGGCCCGGCGGGCGATCCTCGCCAGCGAGACGTGCTGGTACGGCAGTACCGCGCTCTGGTGCGCCCTGACCGAGGCGAGCAGTTCGCGCGCGGTCGTGGTGGTGGACCAGCGGGCGCGCAGGGGGATCGTGTTGATGAACAGGCCCACCATGTCCTCGATGCCGGGCACGTCGGCGTCGCGCCCGGACACCGTGGAACCGAAGACGACGTCGTCGCTGTGCAGGATGCCGCCCAGCGTGAGGGCCCAGGCGCTGTGCACGGCGACGCTCAGCGGCACACCGGCCGACCGGGCTGCCGCCTCGACGTCGGTCTCCGCCGCCACGGCGGTGTCGGCGAACCGGTCGGAGGGGGTGTGCCCCTCGGCGACCAGCGAGGCGCCGGGGAGTTCGGCCAGCTGCTCGTCCCAGACCCGGTCGCTCGCCGCTTCGTCGCGTCCGGCGAGCAGGCGTACGTGGGCGGGGAAGCCGCCGAGCGCGTACCCGCAGCCCGGCGTGTGGTACTCGTCCAGCAGGGTGCGCAGCATGCGCGGCACCGACCAGCCGTCGGCGATGATGTGGTGCACCGTCTGCACCAGGACGTGCCGGCCGGCTCCCGCGCGGATCAGTGTGTACCGCATCAGCGGGCCGGTGGCCAGGTCGAACCCGGCGCGGCGGTCGCCCTCGGCGAGGGAGCGGATCTCGTCGTCGGCGATGCCGGGGCGGTCGAGCGTGATGAAGGGCGCCTCGACCCCGCTCTCCAGGACGGAGACCACACGGCCGTCGGCCAGGGCCACGAAGCGGGCGGCCAGGTTCGGGTGCAGGGCCAGCAGGCGGGTGGCCGCCGTCGCGAGCCGGCCGGTGTCCACCTCGCCCTCCAGTGTCAGCAGTTGCTGCTCGACGTAGCTGCCGGTGGCCTCGTCGTCGTAGACCGAGTGGAAGTACAGGCCCTCCTGCATCGGGGTCAGTGGGAGGATGTCCCGCAGCGCCGGGCCGTCCAGGGTGTCGACGTCGGCCTGGGTGAGGGACAGTGGGCGGAAGTCGCTCGGCGAGTGGCCGCCCCGATCGAGCGCGGCCAGCCCGGTCAGGGCTTCCCGGTAGTAGGTGCCGAGTGTCGTGATGTCCGCTTCGGTGAACACGCCGTCGGGCCAGGACAGGGCGGTGACCAGCTCGTACTCGCCGGTGTGGGCGGGTTCGGCGATCGCGTTGAACTCCAGGGCGCGGGGCAGGCGCATTGCCGGGTCGCGCTTCTCGCCCAGCCGGCCTGTGGCGTGCGTCAGTTGCCAGTCCCCCGACGCTCCGGCGTCGAAGCGTCCCAGGTAGTTGAAGAGCACCTGGGGTGCGGGTGCGTCGAAGGCGACCCGGGCCAGATGGCGCAGGGCGCCGTAGGAGACGCCGTTGTCCGGTACGCGTGCGAGGTCCTCCTTGACCGCCTTGAGTGCGGCGGCCAGGTACTCGGGCGCGGTGGGGTCGGGGGCCGTGCCGGGGTCGACGGTCACCGGGAAGAGGGTGGTGAACCAGCCCACGGTCCGCGACAGTTCCGGCTCGAATCCGGCGGACGGCGCCACGAACGGTGCCTCACGGCCGTGGCCCTCGAGTTCGATGTGCGCGAAGGTCTGGTGCCGGCCGAGGTCGCGTCGCCATCGGGCGAGGGCGACGGCGAGCGCGGTCACCAGTACGTCGTTGACGCCCGCGTGGAACCTCGCGGGTGTTGCGCCGAGAAGCGCGGCCGTGGTGCGGGCGTCGGCGCAGACGGTCCGTGTCCGCTCGCGTGCCACGGTGTCGTTCTCGGACAGGGCGCGTCTGCCCAGCGGTTCGTCCGGTCCCGGCAGGGGGCGCCGGAAGTAGGCGCTGTCCGCGTCGAACGCCGCGCGCTCCAGCAACTGGGTCCAGCGGCGGAACGACGTGCCCACCTCGGGGAGCTCGACCGGTTCGCCCGAGGTGAACCGCCGCCATGCCGTGGCCAGGTCCTCCGTCAGGATGCGCCAGGATACGCCGTCGATCACCAAGTGGTGCACGACCACGACCAGTTGACGTGCCGCACGGCGCCAGACGGCGCGCAGCATCGTGCCGTCCGCCGGGTCCAGTCCTTCGGTGGCGAGGGCGACGCACTCGTCGAGTGGCCGGTCGCTCTCCCGCCAGAGGGCGGCGGCCGGGTCCGCGTCCGGGATGTCGAAGCTCCAGCGGTCGCCGCGGACCAGTCTGGCGCGCAGCATGGCATGTCTGCGGACGACGGCGGCGAGGACCGCGTCGAGGGCGTCGGCGGTCAGGTCCGCCGGGGTGTTCAGCACGACCGACTGCACGAAGCCGTCGATCGCGTCCGTGGTCTCGCCGAGCCACTGCACCACGGGCGGGCCCACGACGGAGCCGGTCGCGACGTCGCGGTGGTCCGCGGTCGCGGTGTCCTCGCGGCTCGCCACCGCCGCCAGCGCCCCCAACGTACTGTGGGTGAAGATCTGCCGTGCGGTGACGTAGAGCCCGGCCTCGCGCAGCGCGCTCAGCAGCGAGATGGCCAGAATGCTGTCGCCGCCGAGCTGGAAGAAGTCCTGGTCGACCCCGACCCGGTCCAGTCGGAGCAGCGCCGCGACCGCCGTGCACACCGCGCGCTCCTCGTCGGTCGTGGGCGGGACGACCGAGGCGGTGCCGGTCACGGGTTCGGGCAGCGCGTTCCGGTCGAGCTTGCCGTTCGCGGTGAGCGGGAACCGGGTCATCACGACGACGTGGGTGGGCACCATGTACTCCACCATGTGCTCGCCGGCCCACGCCTTGACCTCGTCCCCCCGCAGGTCCTCGCGGCCGGCGGCCGGGATCACGTACCCCACCAGATAGACGCCGCCCACCGTGTTCTTCCTGGCGACGACGCAGGTGTGGCGCACTCCGGGGTGCTCCGCGAGGCCGGCCTCGACGTCCTCGATCTCCAGGCGCATGCCGCGGATCTTGATCTGGTTGTCCGCGCGGCCGAGGAAGTCGAGGGAGCCGTCGGGGGCGTAGCGCGCGAGGTCACCGGTCCGGTACAGCCTGGACCCGTCGTTCGCGAAGGGGTCGGCCACGAAGCGGGAGGCGGTGAGACCCGGGGCGTTGACGTAGCCGCGGCCCAGCAGGAGGCCTCCCGCGTACAGTTCGCCGCCGACGCCGACCGGCACCGGGCGCAGTTCGTCGTCCAGGACGTACAGCCGGGTGTTGGGGTTGGCCCTGCCGATCGACGTCGACAGGCGCTCCGCCGCGCCCCGGTAGATGACGTGCGAGACACCGATCGTCGTCTCGGCCGGGCCGTAGCCGTGGTACAGGGGGATGTCGAGCCGGGTGCGGAAGCGCTCGTACAGCTCGGGGGTGAGCACCTCGCCGCCGCACCAGACGTGCCGCAGGCTGTCGAGGCTGCCCGATTCGCCCGCCATCTCCAGCAGTACGTCCAGCATGGACGACACCAGGTACGTGAAGGTGACGCGCTGCTCGGCGATCACGCTCAGCAGGTGGTGCGGGTCGCGTTCGCCGCCGGGCCGCAGGACCACGAGTCTGCCGCCGCTGACGAGGGGCAGGAAGATCTCGTTGAGTGAGATGTCGAAGGACAGCGGCGCCTTGAACAGCGAGGCGTCGTCGTGACCGAAGCCGAGGATCTCGTGGATCTGCCACAGCAGGCGCTCGCTGATCGCCTCGTGCCTGATCATGGCGCCCTTGGGCCGCCCGGTCGAACCGGAGGTGAAGATCACGTACGCGAGGGCGTCGCCGGGGACGGCGGCGTCGGCGCCCTCGGTGGGGTGGGCGCCGAACCGCCAGTCGCCGAGGTCCACGGCCACGGCTTCCGGTTCGCCCGGGGGGTGCCCGCCCGAGCGGTTGAGCTGTACGACGATCCGGGCGTCCTCGATGACGACGGCCCGGCGCTCGGCGGGCCAGTGCGGATCCAGGGGGACGAACGCGCCGCCCGCCCGGAGGACAGCGAGCAGCCCGATCACCATGTCGGCGGAGCGTTCCAGGGAGATGCCGACGACCTGTTCGGCCGTCAGTCCGCGTTGGATCAGGTGCCGGGCCAACTGGGCGGACGCTTCGTCGGCCTGACGGTAGGTCAGCGTGCGCCGGTCGTCGGTCACGGCCACGGCGTCGGGCCTGGCGCGTGCCTGTTCGCGGAACATCTCCGCCAGGGTGGGGCGCTCCCGGCCCGCGTCGGTGTCGTTCCACCCGGCCAGCTGCTCCAGGCGTGCCGCCGGGCCGCAGGGGCTGATGGTGCCGAGGGGCCGGTCCGGGAAGTCGGCCAGGTCGTCGAGCGCGAGCTGCGCGTCCCGCGGTACGACGCCGTCCGGGAGGGCGATGCTTCGGCCCTCCGCGCCGATGCTCCAGCCGCCGGGCGCGGTACCGCCGTTGCCGGCCCAGCCGAGCACCTCGGTGAACTGGGTGCCCGGGGTGAGGTCGAGGCCCGCGGGGCTGTGGCCCGAGGCCCAGTACGACAGCCCGACGGCGCACGCCTCGGTGATGGCCCGGTCGGAGAAGTCGCCGGTGCGCCGCCGTATGCCGGCCAGGTGTCCGGGAGAAAGCCGTACGAGAGAAGCGGTCGGTTCCATCATCGAAGACTCAACGCCCCTTCCAGGGAATGAAGGCAGGCTAACCTAACTTAGGCATACCTAACTACCCTCCCGCCAGGCTTGCCACAGTCGCGCGTAGCGCCCGCCCAGCGTCACCAACTCCTCGTGCGTGCCCTCCTCCACGACCCGCCCGGCGTCCAGGACGGCGATCCGGTCCGCCGCCATCGCCTGGGTCAGGCGGTGCGCCACGAACAGCGTGGTCCGGCCCGCGCACGCGGCCAGCACGGCCCGTTCCAGCTCGGCGGCCCCCTCGCTGCCCGCCTCGGCGGTCGACTCGTCCAGCACCACCACCGGCGCCCGGCCGAGCACCAGCCGGGCCAGCGCGATCTGCGCGACCTTGGTCCCGTCGAGACGCTCGCCGCCCTCACCGACCGGGGTGTCCAGCCCGTCGGGCAGGGTGTCGACCCACGTGCCGGCGCCGACGGTGCGCAGGGCGTCCAGGACTTCGGCGTCGGTCGCCCCCGGCGCGGCCAGCCTCAGGTCCTCGGCGAGCGGCCCGGAGAACACGTGCGTCTCCTGGGTCAGGATGCTCACCAGCGCCCGCGCCCCGGCCTCGTCCAGTCCGGCCAGGTCGGCCGTCCCGACGCTCACCGATCCCGCCTGCGGGGTTCCGATGCCCGCGATCAGCGCGGCGAGGGTCGTCTTGCCCGCGCCCGTCGCCCCCACCAGCGCGAGCGAACCACCCGCCGGGATCGTCAGGTCCACGTCCCTGAGGACCGGCTCCTCGGCGCCCGGGTAGGCGAAGGTCAGCCCCCGCACCGTCACCGGGCACGGTCCGGACGCCGCCGGCGCGACGGACTCGTCGCCCACCAGTCGGTCCTCCGCGTCCTCCCCCAGCACGCCGACCAGGCGGGTCAGGCTCGCGCCCGACTTCTGCGCCTCGTCGAAGGTGAACATGATGGCGCCCAGCGGGGTGAACAGCCGGTGGAACAGCAGTGGGGCCGCCGACACCTCGCCCAGGGTGGCCGCGTCCGCCTCCAGCAGGGCATAGCCCACCACGAGGATGAGGCTCAGCCCGACGAACTCCGCGCGGTTCTCCCTGGCGACGAACCGGCCGAAGAACCGGAACACCTCGACACCGAGGTCGCGTACCCGCCACGACGCACGGGTGACCCGCTCGCGGAAGGCGTCCTCGAGCCGGTACGCGCGTACCGTGTCGATGCCGTTCAGACCGCTGATCAGTGCCTGCGCGCGGTCGGCCTGGGCCACCCGCTGCCTCTGGTACAGCGGTGCGGACCTCGGCAGATACCAGCGCAGGGCCAGCGCGTACGCGGGCAGCGCGCCGGCGCCCGCCAGGCCGAGCCGCCAGTCGAGACCGAACATGCCGGCCGTGGCGATGACGACGAGGACTCCGGCCGACAACACCGTGGGAACGGCCGTGCGGATGCCCTTGGAGATCACGGCGACGTCGTCGCCGACCCTGGACAGCACGTCGCCGCGGCCGACCTGTTCGACGCGTGCGCCGGGCATGCCCAGTACCGCGCGGACGACGCCTTCCCGCAGGCGGGCGAGCAGGTCGGCGCCCAGCCGCCCGACCAGGTACGTCGACACCGCGGTCGTCGCCGCGCCGAACAGCGCGGCGCCGGCCATCAGGGCCCCGACCGTGACCAGGACCGACCGCGACCCGCCCTCGGTCACCGCGTCGACCACTCGGCCGAGCAGCAGTACCGGGAGCACCTGGAGCGCCGCTCCCGCCACTGTGGTGAGCACCGTGGCGAGCGTCAGCCACGGCACGTCGCGGCAGTGGGCCGCGACCCATCGGCCGGCCTCGCGTCCGGTCGCCGTACGCAGGGCGGCCGGGGCGACGCGGGTGTCGGTGACGCTCACACCTACCCGGCCGACTTGACGAGTTCGTCGACGGCGTAGGGCATGGACAGCAGCGTGCCCTGGGAGATGGCCGCACCGACCGCCGGGCCCTCGCTGTCCAGCAGGTACGACACCTTGCCGTTCTTGACGGCCTCCAGGTTGGAGAACAGCTCGAACTTCTTCAGCGCGTCCTGGTCCGCCTTGTCGTTGATGACGAAGACGCGGTCCACGTCGACCAGATCGACGCGCTCGGGGGAGAGCGTGGTGTAGAAGTCGCCGTCGGCGACCTTGTCGATCTCGGCCTGGTACTTGAAGCCGATGCCCGTCACGAGCCGCCCGCGCACGTCGGTGGAGGTGAACGGGGCCACCGAGTTCTTGTACCAGGACAGCACGACCGCGGTCCGGTCCGCGAACCCGGGGTGCGCCTGCTTGGCCGCGTCCAGCTTGCCCTGGATGCCGGCCACCATCCTCTCGCCCTCGTCGGCCTTGCCGAGCGCCTTGGCGATGTGCAGCGCGTTGTCCTGCCACGGAGCGCTGAACGGCTCCTTCTCGGCCTTGGTACGGCCCACCGTGGGCGCGATCCTGGAGAGCTTGTCGTAGGCGGCCCGGTCGATCTCGGAGTAGACCGCGACGATCAGGTCGGGACGCAGCAGGGCGATCTTCTCGTAGTTGGGGCCGGTGTCACCGTTCTTCATGACGACCTCGGGCCTGGTGTCGCCCCACTTGTCCTTCACCCAGGGCCACTGGGTGTTGATGTCGGGGCTCCGTCCGGCCGGGTTCGGGTACTGGTCGACCATGCCGACGGGCTTGATGCCGAAGGCCAGGACGGTCTGGTCGTCCGTGTAGCCGACGGACACGACCCGCTCCGGGGCCTTGTCGATCCTCGTCGTCCCGAAGGCGTGCTCCACGGTGACCGGAAAGGCACCGGCGGCGGCCGGGGTGTCGCCGCCGGCCCGGTCCGCCGAGTCGTCCGAGCCTGAACCGCACCCCGTGAGGAGGCCGACGCCGATTGCGGCGGCGGACAGGGGCGCCGCGAGTCGTCGCCAGGTCTTCATACGCGTCGTTCTGAGAAGCATCCGGAGATCCCTTTGCTGTCGCACCGGCCACTGCGCCCCGTCCGAGGGCGGCAAACCTCACCGCACCAAGCGAGGTTAGCCTACCCTCACTTTCACAACTCCGGGGCCGAACGGTCGAGTTCGGCATGCGTGCGGCCGATCGGCACGACGAGAGGGCGGTCTCCCACCGGGTCGTCGATGACCTTGGCGCGCAAGCCGAACGCCTCGCGCAGCAGACCGGCGGTGATCACGTCGCGCGGGTGTCCCTGCGCGAGGACCGCCCCCTCCCTCATGACCACGAGGTTGTCGCTGTAGCGCGCGGCCAGGTTGAGGTCGTGCAGCACCATGACGACGGTGCGCCCGGACTCGTGCAGGTCGTCGACCAGGTCGAGCACGTCGATCGCGTGCGCCAGGTCCAGGTAGGTGGTCGGTTCGTCCAGCAGCAGCAGGTCGGTGCCCTGGGCCAGGGGCATCGAGATCCACACGCGCTGGCGCTGTCCGCCGGAGAGCGAGTCGACCGGACGGTCCGCGAGGTCCGAGACGCCGGTCATGGCCAGCGCGCGCCGTACGACGTCCGCGTCGTCCGACGACCACTGCCGCAGCCAGCTCTGGTGCGGATGACGGCCCCTGGCGACCAGGTCGGAGACCGTCAGCCCGTCCGGCGCGACCGGCGCCTGGGGCAGCAGGCCGAGCTTCTTCGCCACGTCCCGGGTCCTGAGCCCGGCGATGTCCTCGCCGTCCAGCACGACCGTTCCGCTGGGCGGCCTGAGCAGCCGCGACAGTGTCCGCAGCAGGGTCGACTTCCCGCAGCCGTTCGGACCGATGATGGTGGTGATCACTCCGGGCGGGATCGCCAGGTCGAGACCGTCGATGACGGACCGGGACCGTACCCGACGGACACGCCCCTGGCCGCCAGCCGTGAGGCGCCGTCGGCTCCCGTTCCGGTCCGAAGGCGGACACCGGCCCGATGACGTCGAACCCGACTCCGGTCAGAGAGCCCGCGTTCCAGAACCGCAGCGCGTTCAGCGAGGCCTTGTCCGTCAGCGCGACCGCCGTGGTCATAGCCGCCAGGAACACCGTCACCCCCTGACCGGCCAGGGCGAGCGTCAACGGATTGCCCGCACCCCGCCCGATGCTCGACAGCCCGAACACGACGACACCGGCGGCCGCCGCGCCCCCGAACGCGAACCAGACGTACTGGAACGCACTGGTGAACCCGAAGGCGGCGATCCCCGACACCACGGCGAACGAGGCGCCGGAGTTCACTCCCAGCAGGCCCGTGTCGGCGATCGGATTGCGCGTGTACCCCTGGATCAGTGCCCCGCCGACACCCAGGGCGACGCCGGCCACGACCGCCAGCACCGTGCGGGGCACCCGTACGGTCTGCACGATCAGCCTGATCTCGGTGAGCCGCTGGTCGGACTCGGGCGCCGCGAACAGTGCGTACCAGACCTCGGCGGGACTCAGCGCACGCGCGCCGACGGCCAGCGACGCCGCGCCCGCGACCACGAGGAGCGCCGCCAGTACCCCCAGGCCGGCAACCCGGCGTCGGCGTGCCTTCGTCGTGCCCCCGGGCGGGGGACGCTCAACCGCAGTCGTGGTCACGGCGACGTACGGGGACGCGCGGTGGTTCCGGTTTTGTCGGCGACCGATCCGGCCTCGTCGGAAGCGGACTCGGGACCCGGTCGAGGAGCGACTCCAGGATTTCGCCGACCCTGACCGCGGTGTTGGAGAGCAGCGACGACGTGATGCCGTGCGTGTGCTCCGTGCCTCCCTGCAGATAGATGCCGCAGCGCAGACCGGGCTCCGTCGCGACGCGGTAGTCGCGCTCGACGCGCACCCGGCCCTCGTCGTCGCGCAGGCAGCGGTCCGCGACCTCGCCGAGCAGACCGAGGGGTTCGGCCGGACCGTAGCCGGTGGCACAGACCACGACGTCGGCGTCCAGAAGCGTTTCCTCGCCGGTGACCAGGGAGGTCACGGTGGCGCGTACCCGGTCCGGTGTCTCCTCGACGCCGGTGAGCCGGGAGACGTTGAGGAAGCGCAGCCGCTCGGTGCCGAGGACCTTCTCCCGGTACATCTGCCGGTACAGGTCGTCGATCAGGTCGATGTCCACCACGGAGTAGTTGGTGTTGCCGTGGTAGTCCATCAGCCGGCGCTTGACGCTGCCGGGTGCGGTGAAGTAGTCGTCGACCGCCGCGGGGTCGAAGATGCGGTTGGCGAACGCGCTGTCGTCGGCCGGGCTGTAGCCGTAGCGGGTGAAGACCGCGCAGATCTCGGCCCCCGGGAAGCGGCGGTGGAGGTAGGCGACGTTCTCGGCGGCGCTCTGCCCGGCGCCGACGACGATGAACCGGGAGGGCGTGGTGCCCTCCAACGCGTCTACTCTGGCCAGCAGCTCGGAGTTGTGCCAGACGCGGTCGCCGCGCTCCACACCCTCCGGCACCAGGGGGCGCAGCCCGGTTCCGATGACGAGGTTGCGCGCCCGGTGGACCTCCAGCCCCTCCCCCGAGCGAACCGTCACCTCCACGTGGTCCACGGCTCCGTCACGCACGACGGGTGTGACGCCGACGACCTCGTGGCCGTAGGAGACCATGTCGTCGACCTTGGCCGCGGCCCACTCGAAGTAGTCGTGGAACTCGACCCGCAGCGGGAAGAGGTTCTTGTGGTTGATGAAGTCGACGAGCCGTCCCCTGCTCTGCAGATAGCAGAGGAAGCTGTACTCGCTGGCCGGGTTCCGCAGTGTCACCAGGTCCTTGAGAAAGGACACCTGCATGGTCGCGTCGTCGATCAGCATGCCGCGGTGCCAGCCGAAGCGGGGCTGCTGTTCGAAGAAGCGGGCGGTGACCTCCTGCCCGCCGGCCTGCGCGCCGTGCTCGCGGATCGCGATCGCCATGGCGACATTGGACGGCCCGAAGCCGATCCCAACGAGGTCGTGGACCAGCGTTGCGTCACCAGGAAGAACCTGTGACATGTCACTCCCCTCGTACGCCGGCAACTTAGGTGAGCCTAAGCTCACGAGGCGCGGCTGTCGATAGGGCGCACCGGGGGCCGACTCGCCCCAACTGGGGTGTCCTACGCGGACGTTGCGCACTAAGGTAAGCCTTGCTTAACTGTCCGGGACAGCCCCGCCGGTCAGCCCCTGTCTTGAGGAGGAACCCCATGCGGGTCGTCATGTTCGGCTACCAGGCCTGGGGGCACCGCACCCTGCGAGCCCTCCTGGACTCCGAACACGACGTGGTCCTGGTCGTGACGCATCCCAGGAGCGAGCACGCGTACGAGAAGATCTGGAGCGACTCCGTCGCCGGCCTCGCCGAGGAACACGGCGTCCCGGTGCTGATCCGCGACCGCCCGGACGACGACGAGCTGTTCGAGCGCCTGAGGGACGCCGACCCGGACGTCATCGTGGCCAACAACTGGCGGACCTGGATCCCCCCGCGCGTCTTCGGCCTCCCGCGCCACGGCACGCTCAACGTGCACGACTCGCTGCTGCCGAAGTACGCCGGGTTCTCGCCGCTGATCTGGGCACTGATCAACGGCGAGACCGAAGTGGGCGTCACCGCGCACATGATGAACGACGAGCTGGACGCCGGGGACATCGTCCGGCAGGAGGCGGTGCCGGTCGGACCGGCGGACACCGCCACCGATCTGTTCCACAAGACGGTCGGCCTCATCGCCCCGGTCACCCTCGGCGCGCTGGGCCTCATCGCCGCCGGGCAGACGGAGTTCACACAGCAGGACCGGTCCCGGGCGAGCTTCTTCCACAAGCGGTCCGCGGAGGACATCCGCATCGACTGGAACTGGCCGGCCGAGGACCTGGAGCGTCTGGTCCGGGCCCAGTCCGAGCCCTACCCGAGCGCCTACACCTTCCACCGGGGCAGGCGGCTCGAAGTCCTCGCCGCCGTGGTCTCCCGGGGCCGCTACGGCGGTACGCCCGGCCGGATCTTCTACCGGGAGGGCGAGGGCGTGGTGATCGTCGCCGGGGCCGACGCGCGCCGGGGCCGCAACCACGGCCTCGCCGTCACGCGGGTGCGGACGCAGAACGGACGGGAGTTGTCCGCGGCGGAGTACTTCACCTCCATGGGCGGCTATCTGACCGGCCGCCCCTGATCCGCCGTCCGCGCCAGGCAGCGGGCGTCCGCGCCAGGCAGCGGGCGTCCGCGCCAGGCAGCGGGCGTCCGCGCCAGGCAGCGGGCGTCCGCGCCAGGCAGCGGGGCCTGACCGTGCTGTCACGGTCAGGCCCCGCTGCGGACGGTCGGCCGCGGCCTCAGCCGCTCTTGCGCCGGAACGACCGCTGGGCGGCGGCCGGACCGTGCGCGCCCCGGATCTTCGCCACGTCGGCGTTCGCGGCGAGGGCCGCCGCCTCCGCCTGTTTGCCGCGCTTGCGCTCCAGTGCCTCGCGGAACTTGCCCTTCAGGTCGTACTGACCGTCGGCGTCGGGTGTCAGGGCGGTGCTCTCGTCCTCCGCCGGTTCCGAACCTGCCTGCGATGAAGACTCTTCAGTCATGATGACCTCCTGGGCGCGGACAACAGGAGCACAGCTTGTCACGGTCGGCCACCCGGAACCACCGAGAACGTCCCCGGGCCGGCCGGCAGCCTCACCGTGTACTGGCGCAGGTACGTGTCCAGGTACGGCGACCGGTCGCCCTGGGTGGCGGCGTCGTCGGCCGGATCGTCCAGGGCGAGCGCGAGTTCGGCTCCCCTGACCTCGATCGTCCCGCCGGAGGGCGTGTCGCGCCAGGAGCCGGTCCGGATGGAGCCGATCTCCACGGCCAGCACGTGTCCGGCGGCGAGCGTCCAGTCGGTCCCCTTCAGGTCGACGCGCATCCGGCCCGGCTTCACCAGGGAGACCTGTTCGTCGAACATGACGGCGGTGCCGTCCGGCGCCACGTCGTACAGCTTGAGCATGACGTTGCCCTCGCCCCGGGCCGTCAGTGACACCCGCGGGGTGCCGGTGACGCGCGCGGCCTTCCTCAGCGGTTTCGACCAGACGAAGAAGCTGGAGGCCACCTCTCCGGTGCGCTGACGTCCCGCCAGTTCCGCGGCCAGTCCGGCCGGGGCCGGCTGCTCGGTCGCGGGCGCGTTCTCCATGTCCCACTCGCCCCTCGGCTGCGGCGGCGCCTTCGGTGCCGGGCGGCCGGACGCGGTCAGCGCCTCGCGGGCGGACGCTCCGCCGTCGTCCACGTAGGAGCCGCCGCCGAGCGGAAGGGTGACCGACCGCTCCGTGACGGGCCAGGTGCGCTGGGCCCGCCAGGCACCGGCGGAGTCCTCGACGGCGTAGGCCGGGTAACGGACGGCCGGCCTGCTGCCCTTGAGGTACTGGTCGTAGAAGGACAGGGTCTCGTCGTACCAGCCGGCACGGCCCATGGCCAGGCGTCCGTCACCGACGCGGTCGCCTCCGCGCACGTGGTCCCACTGGCCGAGCCAGCCGCGCTCGGGGCCCCTGTGGTTGTCGAGGTACTCCTCCATCTCCTCGGGCTTGGTGTTGTTCTCTATGAAGCCCTGCGTGACGAAGAGCGGGGTGTCGCTGCCCCTGGCCATCCTCGCCAGGTCACGGGAGGTCCAGTGGGCGTCCCGCTGGTCGGATATCCGGTATCCGGCCGAGTTCTCCGTCAGGCACTCCGGGTGGCTCTCCTCGTAGCGGGAGGCCGCCTGGTAGCGCGGATCGTCGTCGGCCATCGGAGGCATGGAGGCGATGGAGTTGTACGCGTCCGCGGTACCGGTCACGTTCGGGCGGGGCACACCGTTGGAGTAGATGTACTGGTACATGTCCCACAGCGGTTCCTGGGCCACGACGGCCTTGAGCGCGCGCTGGTCCAGGTTGTTGCCGATGAGGCCCGTGACGGCGTCGTAGGACTTGCCGTACATGCCGACCGCGCCGGTGGACCACGGCTGTTTCGCGGCCCAGTCGACGGCCGCCTTCACGTCGGCCTGTTCGCCGGGCCCGCCCCAGTCGAGGCAGCCGGTGGAGCCGCCGAAGCCGCGCAGGTCGACCATGACGAAGGCGTAGCCCTCGTCGAACAGGTCGGTGCCCTCGACGAAGTCCTGGAAACGGGCGGACGGTCCGGTGTGGGTCCAGCCCTCGGGCCCGGTCTGCCCCGAGTGCGCGAAGTACGGGCCGATCGACAGGATGACCGGCACCTTCTCCTTCCGCCTCAGTCCTTCGGGGAGCAGGACGTCGGCGTGGAGCCGGGTGCCGGAGCGGTCGGAGGACGGGAAGTAGTGCTGGCTCCAGACCGAGCCCTCCGGGACGCGGTCGTTCTCCTCGTGCGTGACGGTACCGGCCCCGGTGGCGGCCGGACCGGCCGCCGCCTCGTGCGCCGCGACGGCGGGACCGCCGAGGCCGGCGGTCAGGGCGAGGGCGGCGACGAGCGCCGAGGCGGTCCGGACGACCGCGCGACGTGGTCTCACATGCTCCTCCTTGGACGGCGGGTGCAGGTGGTGCGGGTGGTGCAGGTCTAGCAGCGATGGCGTCGCACGTCGATGGTGCGTACCGTCAACTTCCCTCCGTACGCCGCTTCTTGGCGGACTGTCCGGGCGGCCGGCACCGGCTCTGCCGTCGGCACAGGGGCCGGGATCCCGCGTCGGGGGGTGATGACGGGGGCATGGGGGACAACACGGCGGTGCGCCGACTCGACCTGGGGCAGTCGTCCGGCCGGCCTCGGAGACGGGCGGGGACAGCCGGCCCGCGAGCCGCTCTCGACGGCGCGGAACAGCCGCTCCCCCCGTATCCGCGGTGGCTGGACGGGATCGCCGGCCTCGATCCCCGGCGGGTGCTCTTCACCCACGACTGCTCGGTCTGGGAACCTTCGCGTCCGCCCGGCCGGCCGGGCACCGTCTGAATCGCCCGCGCCTCGATCACTGCCTAAGGTGGGGAGGCCGACGGAACCGGGGTACTTGCCGACCGCAGGAGAGTGGGGCGCCATGGCGCGGGGTGTGGAGTCGATCCGGCGGACCGCCCTGGGTGCTCTCGGGGCCGTTCTGCTGCTGATCGGCGTCGCGCTGCTGGTGCTGCCCGGGCCGGGTCTGCTGCTCGTGTTCGCCGGGGTGGTGCTGCTGGCGCGCGCCGTTCCGGCGCTGGACCGGTTCGTGTCCCCCGTCCGGGCCCGGGCGATGCGCGCGGCCGAGGAGAGCGTGTCCTCCCGATGGCGGATCGCCGGCTCCGTCCTGGTGGGACTGTTCCTCGTCGCCGCCGGCCTGGTGTGGGGCCTCGTTCCCCGGCTGCCCTACTCGGGGTGGGCCACCGGCACGAGTCTGGTCGTCTCCGGTCTCTTCCTGTTCGCCCTGCTCGTGTGGAGCCACCGCCGTGTCCGGACGGCGCGTCGCGGCTCACCGTCGGCTTCACCGGGGACGCGCTGACCGGCCGACGCTCCTGGAACCGCCTGTCCGCTCCCTGAACGGCTCCGCCCGGCCGGCGCGGCCCGGCCGAGCCCTGGGGCGGGCCGAGTCCGGACGGGCCCCGCACGGTCGGCCGTACGGCACGAGGTCGCCCGCTGGTAAAATGGGCCCACGCTTCGAGGCAACCGGGTCCGTACCGAGGGGTACGGACCCGGTCGCGTGCCGGGCGCCTGATCAGGAAGGTCCCCCATGAACGCGAAGCCGCCGTCGGCCCCCGACGCCTCCCAGCCCGGCAAGCCCCGGCGTACGACGGCTCCCCAGGGCGGGTCCCGGACGCCGCGGCCGGGGTCGCAGTACCGGCCGCCGGCCGCGTCCTTCGACAGCCTCGGGCTGCCACCGGCCCTGGTGGAGACGATGACCGGCCTCGGGGTGAGGGAACCGTTCCCGATCCAGGCGGCGACCCTGCCCGACGCGCTGGCCGGGCGCGACATCCTCGGCCGCGCGCGGACCGGCTCCGGCAAGACGCTGGCCTTCGGTCTCGCCCTGCTCGCCAGGACGGCCGGCCGGCGTGCGGAGCCCAAGCGGCCGCTGGCCCTCGTGCTGGTCTCGACCCGGGAACTCGCCCAGCAGGTGAGCGACGCGCTGGCACCCTACGCACGGACGCTGAACGTGCGCCTGACGACGGTTGTCGGCGGGCTGTCGATCAACCGGCAGGTGGAGGCGCTGCGCAGCGGCGCCGAGGTGGTCGTCGCGACGCCGGGACGCCTGGCCGACCTGGTGTCACGCCGGGACTGCCACCTGAACCAGGTGCGGATCACGGTGCTGGACGAAGCGGACCAGATGTGCGACCTGGGGTTCCTGCCGCAGGTCTCCGGTCTGCTGGACCAGGTGCCCTCCGACGGCCAGCGGCTCCTGTTCTCGGCCACGCTCGACGGCGACGTCGACCACCTGGTGCGCGGCCATCTGCACGATCCGGTACTCGCGTCGGTCGACCCGGCGTCGGCCTCGGTGACCACGATGGAGCACCACGTACTGACCGTCCACCCCGCGGACAAGTACGCGACCGCCACCGAGATCGCCGCCCGGGACGGCCGGGTGCTGATGTTCCTCGACACCAAGGCCGGGGTCGACCGGTTCACCCGCCACCTGCGCGCCGCCGGTGTGCCCGCCGCCGCCCTGCACAGCGGGAAGTCGCAGCCGCAGCGCACCCACACCCTGGCCCGGTTCGTGGCGGGCGACGTCACCGTGCTGGTGGCCACGAACGTCGCGGCGCGGGGCATCCACGTCGACGACCTCGACCTGGTCGTCAACGTCGATCCGCCGGCCGACGCCAAGGACTACCTGCACCGTGGCGGGCGCACGGCGCGCGCCGGCCGGGCGGGGAGCGTGGTCACGCTCGTCAGCCCCGACCAGCGGCGCGAGGTGAACCGGATGATGTCCGAGGCCGGGATCCGGCCGACGGTGACGCCCGTGCGCTCGGGCGAACAGCGGCTGACCGCCATCACCGGAGCGAAGCGCCCGCCCGCCGGACCGGGCAACGACGGCGGCAACGCCCCCTTCCGCGGCATGGGCACCCGTCCGGGCCGCGCCGCGAAGGGATCCCGCAAGGCCGTCGAGGCGCGCAAGGCCGCGGAGGCCCGCGCGGCGGCCCGGGTGCGCAGGGGCCGCTGACCCGCGAACAGGCCCCGGCGCCAGGAACTTTGAACACACCGATGACAAAGTATGGACATGCCAAGCGGAAGTCTCCTACCTTGGCGGCGGAACATCCGTCCCACCGCACAAGACCGGAGCGATATCCGGCACGGTCCGGTCCCCACCTCCTGGAGGACCAATGCGCCAACGGCTGTTATCGCGTGCCCGAAGACACCTCATCCTCCTGCTGACGTCGGCCGTATCGATCGGCGGTGTATGGGCCGCCCCGGCGTCCTCGGCGGCCCCCGCCGACATCCCGCCCCAGGAACCCGGCGTCACGCTGCGCGTGTTCGACGTCCAGACGCCCTTGAACGAGCTGTGCACCCTCAAACCGGGCCAGACGCCCAACCACGACAAGCTGATGCCGACGGTCGACTGGTCCAGCACCGCCGACTTCGGCGGCATCGCCGACAACTTCGTCTCCCAGGCGTCCGGTTACCTGGTGGCACCGCGCGACGGCACCTACGTGTTCCGGCTCGTCAGCGACGACGGCTCCCGGCTGGCCCTCGACGACGCCACGGTGATCGACCACGACGGACTGCACGGCGCGGAGCCCAAGGACGGCACGGTCGACCTCTCCGCGGGGGCGCACCCGCTGCGCATCGAGCACTTCGACCGCGGCGGCGGCCAGCAGTTGCAGCTGTCCTGGATGCCTCCGGGCGAGAGCGAGTTCACGGTCGTGCCCCGCGAGGCGCTGAGCACCGACGCCGGAGTCGTCCGGGTGACGGCGCCGGGCCGCAAGGAGTGCGAGGCCGGGCGCGACACTCCCGGTGACGGTCTGCCGCTCACCTCCGTGCGGCCCGACCTCACGCTCACCGACCTGCGCCCCGACGGCTTCGAACCGCAGGTCACCGGTATGGACTGGCTGCCGGACGGGCGTCTGGCGATCAGTACGTGGGGCGGCACCGACAACGTTGCCGGGGAGGTGTACCTCCTCGACCACGTCACCGGCGCGACCAGTCGGGACAAGGTCACCGTCGAGAAGGTGGCGAGCGGGCTGCGCGAGCCCATGGGCATCAAGTACGTGGACGGCTCGCTCTACGTCTCGCAGAAGCACGAACTGACCCGGCTGGTCGACAGCGACGGCGACGACGTGGCCGACGAGTACCGCACGGTCGCCACCTGGCCGTACGGCGGGAACTTCCACGAGTTCGCGTTCGGCCTGCTCTACCGCGACGGCTACTTCTACGTGAACCTCTCCGTCGCCATCGACCTCGGCGGCGCGACCACCACCCCGCAGCCCGCGCCGAACCGCGGGACGACCTACAGGATCAGCGAGAAGACGGGGAAGATCAGCCCGGTCGCGGGCGGACTGCGCACGCCCAACGGTATCGGCTGGGGTCCGGGCGGCGACATCTTCACCACCGACAACCAGGGCGGGTGGCTGCCGGCCTCGAAGCTCGTCCAGATCAAGCAGGACCGCTTCTTCAACCACTACACCGAGCCCGCCGGCCCCTTCGAGGGCTCCCCCGTCACCGAGCCGGTGCTGTGGCTGCCCCAGAACGAGATAGGCAACTCGCCGTCCACGCCGCTGTACCTGACCAAGGGCAGGTTCGCGGGCCAGATGCTGATCGGTGACGTCACCTACGGCGGCCTGCAGCGCGCCTACCTGGAGAAGGTCAAGGGTCAGTACCAGGGCGCCGTCTTCCGCTACACGCAGGGCCTGGAAGCGGGCGTCAACCGCGTCTCCCTCGGCCCGGACGGCGCGATCTACACCGGTGGCCTGGGCGCCGACGGGAACTGGGGGCAGGAGGGCAAGCTCAAGTTCGGTCTGCAGAAGCTGACGCCCAACGGCGGCACCACCTTCGACGTCCAGAAGATGCGGGCCGTGCCGGGCGGCTTCGACCTGACGTACACCCAGCCGGTGTCGTCGGAGACGGCCGCCGGACTCGCGGCCGCCTACGAGGCCGAGCAGTGGCGCTACACGCCGACCGCCGACTACGGCGGCCCGAAGATCGCCGAACAGGAGCTGACCGTCAGGTCCGCGACGCTCTCGGACGACGGCCGCACCGTCCGGCTGCGGCTGGACGGCCTCCGGCCGGACCGCGTCGTGCACGTCCGCTCTCCGCGCCCCTTCACCTCGGCCTCCGGGGAGACGCTGTGGAGCACCGAGGCCTGGTACACGCTCAACGAGATGCCCGGCAAGCAGCCGCCCGTTGCCACCCTCTACGAGGCCGAGGAGGCCCGGCTGACGGGCAGGGCGGGCATCAACACCGACCACGTCGGCTACTCCGGCAGCGGGTTCGTCGACCGCTACGCCACCGAGGGCAAGGTCACCACGACCTTCGACGTGACCGTCCGGAAGCCGGGCACCTACGACGTGGGCCTGCGCTACTCCAACGGTCCCGACCCCTTCGAGGGCACCAAGTCCCTCTCCCTGTACGCCAACGGGACGAAGGTGCGCCGGACACAGCTCGCCTCCACCGGGGACTGGGACACCTGGTCCACGCGGACCGAGAGCGTGCGGCTGCGCGCCGGCCACAACACGGTGACCTACCGGTACGACCCCGGCGACACCGGCCACGTCAACCTCGACCTGATCACCGTGCACCGGCACGGCGCCCGGGTCGCCCTGTTCGACGGCACCGCGGCCTCGCAGGAACAGTGGCAGCACACGGACGGCCGGCAGGTGGCCTGGCCGCTGGCCGAGGAGAAGTCGATGGAGGTGTGCTGCGGCGACATCCGCACCAAGGACGCCTACCAGGACTTCAAGCTGCACGTGGAGTTCCGCGTTCCCCTGCTGCCGCCCGACGTGACCGGCCAGGACCGCGGCAACAGCGGCGTCTATCTCCAGGACCGCTACGAGCTGCAGATCCTCGACTCCTCCGGTGACACCACCCCGGACACCGACGGGGCCGGGGCGATCTATCTGAAGAAGGCACCCGACACCAACGCGGCGGCGGCCCCGGAGACCTGGCAGACGTACGACGTCGTCTTCCGCGCCGCCCGCTTCGACGAGAACGGCGGCAAGACCGCCGACGCGCGGGTCACGGTGGTGTGGAACGGCAGGACGGTCCACGACGACGTCGCCCTCGACGGGCCCACCGCGGCGGGACGGGCCGAGACGCCCGCCGCCGGGGCGATCCGCCTGCAGGACCACGGGAACAAGGTCCGCTTCCGCGACATCCGGGTCGAACCGCTGAACTGACCCGGCAGCCGTGCGGGCCGGCCCCTGACGGCCGTCCCGCACGGCCCGCTCCACGAGCCCGGCGGGCCGGAGCCCCCCGGACGCCTCTGGGTAGGGTGAATCGACACATGCCCTGCCAGTCGAATCAAGGAGCGGAATTGAGCGAGCCGGCGTCCATCGCCCTGCAACAGGAGATCGCCCGGGAACTGGAGGTCGCGCAGACCTTCGACGCCGAAGGGGAGATCGAGCGCCGGGTGGCCTTCCTCGCCGACCGGCTGACCGCCACCGGTCTGCGTGCCCTGGTGCTCGGCATCAGCGGCGGTGTCGACTCGACCGCCGCGGGCAGGCTGTGCCAGCTCGCCGTGGAGCGGGCCCGCGCCGCGGGACACGAGGCGCGCTTCTACGCCATGCGGCTGCCGAACGGCGTCCAGGCCGACGAGCACGACGCCCAGCTGGCGCTCTCCTTCGTCCAGCCCGACCAGGTGCTGACCGTGGACATCAAGCCCGCGAGCGACGCGGCGCTCGACGCCCTCCTCGCCGCCGACGTGGCCTTCCGCGACGAACGGCACCAGGACTTCGTGCACGGCAACATCAAGGCCCGCCAGCGCATGATCGCGCAGTACGCCGTGGCCGGGGCGCACAACGGCCTGGTCGTCGGGACCGACCACGCGGCCGAGGCGGTCTCCGGCTTCTTCACCAAGTTCGGCGACGGCGCCGCCGACCTCGTCCCGCTGACGGGCCTCACCAAGCGCCGCGTGCGCGCCGTCGCGGACGCGCTGGGCGCACCGGCCGAGCTGGTGCGGAAGGTGCCGACGGCCGATCTGGAGACGCTCGACCCCGGCAAGGCCGACGAGGACGCCCTCGGAGTGACGTACGAGGAGATCGACGACTTCCTGGAGGGCAAGCCGGTGACGGAGCGGGCCTTCGAGACGATCGTCACCCGCTACCGGCAGACCGACCACAAGCGCCGCATGCCGATCGCTCCCTGAGCCGATCACTCGGACGGAGCACCGCGGGTGGCCCGGCCGATCGCGCGTGGCCCACGCCCCCTCACCGTCACCGCCCCGGTGCACGGCAGCGTCCACCGAGGGCGGGACGGGGGCTCGCGTCCTCCGGTCCGCACCGGGTTGACCCTTCCTCACGAACATCCTTAAAGCGCGGTTTGTCGAGAAGCGCCTTAGCCTGGCCGAGGAAACGCTCGTACAGTCGACGGCCGGTCACCCGGCGGAAGGTGAGCTTCCATGGCTGAGCGGCTCAAAAGATCCGGTCTGATCGGTGAACTGTCGGCGGAGTTCGCCGGCACGATGATCCTCATCCTCTTCGGCTGCGGAGTGGTGGCCCAGGTGGTCGCGGGCGGTGCCCTGACCGACCCGGCGGGCGGCCTCGGAGACCACGACAGCATCGCCTGGGCGTGGGGCCTGGGTGTCACCCTGGGCGTCTACGTGGCGGCGCGGTTGAGCGGTGCCCACATCAACCCCGCGGTGACCCTCGCCCTCGCCGTGTTCAAGGGGTTCCCCTGGCGCAAGGTGGTCCCCTACGCGCTGGCCCAGACGGCGGGCGCCTTCGTGGCCGCTCTCGTGGTCCGCTGGAACTACACCGAGGCGCTGGCGAAGGCCGACCCCGGCCACACCATCAAGACGCAGTTCGTGTTCTCCACGCTCCCCGCCAACGGCAACACCGCGTTGCCGGTGCACGAGTGGGGCGCCTTCCGCGACCAGATCATCGGCACCGCCATCCTCCTGATCCTGGTCATGGCCGTCACGGACATGCTCAACACGGCGCCGGGCGCGAACATGGGCCCCTTCATCATCGGCCTGATCGTGGTCGCGATCGGCATGGCCTTCGGCACCAACGCTGGATACGCCATCAACCCGGCCCGTGACTTCGGGCCCCGGCTGGCCAGCTTCCTCACCGGATACGGCGGGGCATGGCGAGATCAGTACGGGAACTTCTACTTCTGGGTGCCGATCGTCGCCCCTCTGATCGGTGGCGTACTCGGCGCGGGGCTGTACAAGGTGTTCGTCGGCCGGTTCCTGCCGACCGCGGAGCCCGAGCCGCCGGGGCGCGTCCCGGCATCAGACGAATGACACCGGCCGGAGAGACGGAGTAGACATGGCGGACTTCATCGGCGCGGTCGACCAGGGAACCACCAGCACCCGGTTCATGATCTTCGACCACGGCGGCAACGAGGTCGCGAAGCACCAGTTGGAGCACGAGCAGATCCTCCCCCGCTCCGGTTGGGTGGAACACGACCCGGTGGAGATCTGGGAACGCACCAACTCGGTGATGCAGAACGCGCTTCGCAACGGCGGTCTGTCGGGGACCGACCTGGCGGCCATCGGCATCACCAACCAGCGGGAGACCACCGTCGTCTGGGACCCGCGTACCGGCCGTCCCTACTACAACGCCATCGTGTGGCAGGACACCCGCACGGACGCCATCGCGGCGAACCTGGAACGCACGGGCCGGGGAGACGTCATCCGCCGCAAGGCCGGGCTGCCGCCCGCGACGTACTTCTCGGGCGGAAAGATCCAGTGGATCCTGGAGAACGTCGACGGCGTCCGCGAAGCGGCGGAGCAGGGTCACGCGGTGTTCGGCAACACGGACTCCTGGGTCCTGTGGAACCTGACCGGTGGTCCCGACGGCGGCATCCACGCCACCGACGTGACCAACGCGAGCCGCACCATGCTGATGGACCTGGAGACGCTCGACTGGGACGACGAACTGCTGGGCTTCTTCGGCATCCCCCGGAGCATGCTGCCCACCATCAACCCGTCCTCGCACCCGGAGGCGTACGGCACGACGCGGACCTCGCGGCCGCTGCGCGCCCCCGTTCCCATCACGGGGGTACTGGGCGACCAGCACGCGGCGACCGTCGGTCAGGTCTGCTTCGCACCCGGCGAGGCCAAGAACACCTACGGCACCGGCAACTTCCTGGTCCTGAACACCGGCACCGAACTGGTCCGCTCCCAGCACGGTCTCCTCACCACCGTGGCCTACCAGTTCGGGGACAACCCGCCGGTCTACGCGCTGGAGGGATCCATCGCGGTGACGGGCTCCGCCGTGCAGTGGCTGCGCGACCAGATGAAGATCATCAAGACCGCGGCCGAGAGCGAGGAACTCGCCCGTACCGTGGACGACAACGGCGGCATGTACTTCGTCCCCGCCTTCTCCGGCCTGTTCGCCCCCTACTGGCGCTCCGACGCCCGGGGAGCGATCGTCGGCCTCGCCAGGTACAACGACAACGCGCACCTGGCACGGGCCACGCTGGAGGCCATCTGCTACCAGAGCCGCGACGTGGTCGAGGCCATGGAGGCGGACTCGTCGGTCCACCTGGACGTACTCAGGGTCGACGGCGGTGTGACCGCCAACGACCTCTGCATGCAGATCCAGGCGGACGTCCTCGGCGTCCCCGTCAGCCGCCCCGTCGTCGCGGAGACCACCGCCCTCGGCGCGGCCTACGCGGCGGGACTGGCCACGGGCTTCTGGCGGGACACCGAGGAACTGCGCACCCACTGGAGCGAGTCCAGGCGCTGGGAGCCCCAGTGGTCCGAGGACCGGCGTGCGCAGGGTTACGCGGGCTGGAAGATGGCGGTGGAGCGCACCCTCGACTGGGTCAAGGTCCCCGAGAGCTGATCCCCCTCCGTTCTGGACTAGCCAGTCCATTTTCTTCGCCTGCTCGCATCTCCGTCGCCCTGGACCGGCCGGGGCGACGGAGATGCGAGCAGGCGAAGAGCGAGCAACGGAGTGGACGTGTCGACGCGGCCTGCGGGCAGGACCGCCCTGGTGACCGGAGCGACCAGCAACATCGGGCGGGCCGTCGCGGAGGCCTTCGCCGCCGAGGGGGCGCACGTCGTCGTCTCGGGGCGCAGCCCCCGGCGGGGCGAGGAGGTCGTCGACGGCATCCGCGCCCGGGGCGGGCGGGCCGCCTTCGTGCCCGCCGGCCTCGACGGCAGCGCGGCCGCCTCGCGGGCACTGGCCCGGGAGGCGGCCCCGTGCTCGGCGGCCGCGTGGACGTCCTGGTGAACAACGCCGGCATCTGCCCGCCCGGCACCACGACCGACACCGACGAGAAGACCGTCGACCAGGTCTGCGCCGTGAACGTGAAGGCCCCGTTCTTCCGCCTCGTAGCGCTCGATCACGACGTCCCGCCACTCCTGCCATGCCTCCCACGAGTCGAGGCGGCCGAGCTGGGGCTGCTGGTCCTCCAGTACCTGGGCCGCCTCGAACCGGGCCACCGCGACCAGCAGTTCGTCCTTGCCCGAGGGGAAGTAGTGGAACGGCTGGCTCTTGCTCGTGCCGGTCCGCGCCATGACGTCGTCCAGGGTCGCCGACGCGACGCCCCTTTCCCGCAGCACCGCCGCGGCGCCCTCGACGATGCGGCCCCGCGTCGCCCTGCCCTTGGCGGTCAACTCACCGCGCACGCCGCATACCTCCGCAGAATGGACTGGTGAGTCCCTTGTGAGGGCGTCCCCTTAGGGTGATCCCATGTCTGCCGGATTGAGTGCCGCGAAGACCCGGGCCGCGCTGCGCACGAGCGCGCGCGTTTCGGGCGAATCGCTGCTGATACTTGTCATGCTCGCGGTGACCTTGTGGGTCCTCGGCCGGATGTGGCCGGTCGTGTGGCCGCTCATCGTCGGTCTGCTCCTGACCACGTTGACCTGGCCCTCGGCCCGCTTCCTGCGGCGGCACGGGTGGCCTCCGGCACTGGCCGCAGCGGTGGTGACGGTGGCGTTCCTCCTGGTCGTCCTGGGCATCGTGGCACTGATCGCGGTGCCGATGTCCACCCAGACCGACGAGCTGACCGACGGTGTGGTCGAAGGCATCCAGCGGCTGCGCGAGTGGGCCGCCGGACCGCCGCTGAACATCGGTGACGATCAGATCACCGGTGCGGCCGACTCGGCGGTGGCACGCATCCAGGACAGCGTCGGCAGCATCACCACCGCCGTGGCCACGGGCGTGAGCGCCGTGGTCAACGGCCTGGTCACCGCGGTCCTGGGCGTCTTCCTGATGTTCTTCTTCCTCAAGGACGGACCGCGGTTCCTGCCCTGGCTCACCCGCCAGTTGCCCGGCAGGCTCGCCACCGACGTACCGGTCGTCGCCGTGCGCGGCTGGGAGACCCTGGGCTCCTTCGTCCGCTCGCAGGCCCTGGTGGGTCTGCTCGACGCCGTGTTCATCGGCCTCGGACTGTGGATCCTGGGCGTGCCGCTGGTACTGCCCCTGGCCGTCCTGACGTTCGTGTCCGCGTTCGTGCCCATCGTGGGCGCCCTGTTCGCCGGTTTCGTGGCGGTGCTCATCGCCCTGGTGTCGAACGGCCTGACGGACGCGCTCATCGTGCTCGCGATCATCGTGGTGGTGCAGCAACTGGAGGGCAACGTCTTCCAGCCCGTCATCCAGAGCCGCGGCCTCGGTCTGCACGCGGCGGTGGTCCTGCTGGCGGTGACGCTGGGCGGCAGCCTGGCCGGGATCGTGGGCAGTCTCCTCGCCGTACCGGTCGCCGCGCTGATCGCGGTGGTCTGGAACTACGTGCGCGAGCAACTGGTCGACCCGCCCGAGGAGGCCGCGACCGCCGACGGCTGAGCGGGGGGCCCGCCGTGCGTCGACGAACCGGCGCGCAGGAAGGGCCTGTTGCGACGTAGGTTGGGCGAAAGCACCCACGCCACGGCTGAAAGACGGACCGCACCCATGAGCGACCCCTCGACGACACCCGGTCACACCACGCAGCAGGAGATCGACACCTCGGTGCCGCACTCGGCCCGGATCTGGAACTACTGGCTGGGCGGGAAGGACAACTACCCGGTCGACGAGGAGGCCGGGGACGCGTACACCGCCGTGTTCCCCGGCATCGTCACCATCGCCCGCAGCAGCCGCGCCTTCCTGCGCCGCAACATCGCCTACCTGGTCGCCGAGGCGGGCATCCGGCAGTTCCTCGACATCGGGACCGGTCTGCCGACCGCCGACAACACCCACGAGGTCGCCCAGCGCATCGCGCCCGAGGCCCGGATCGTCTACGTCGACAACGACCCGATGGTCCTCGCCCACGCCCGCGCGCTGCTCTACTCCACCGCCGAGGGTGCGACCGCCTACATCGACTCCGACGTACTCGACCCCGACGCCGTCCTCGCGGCCGCCGCCGAGACGCTGGACTTCGACCGGCCCATCGCCCTGATCCTCAGCAACATCCTGGGGCACATCGCCGACTACGAGCAGGCGCGCTCCGTCGTCACCCGGCTGATCGGCGCCCTGCCGTCCGGCAGCTACCTCTCCGTCAACGACGGTTCGCGAGGCACCGATCCGGAATTCGAGCGGGCCCAGGACGGCTACAACGAGAGCGGTGCCGCTCCGTACATCCTGCGCACCGTCGACCAGATCACGGCGTTCTTCGACGGCCTTGAGCTGGTGGAGCCGGGAGTGGTCCCGGTGACCCTGTGGCGTCCGGAGGGCGACGCCGCCCCGAAGCCCATCGGTGAACACGGGGGCCTGGCCCGCAAGCCGTGACGCCCTGTCCGGCGCCCGACCGGGTGGCCGGCACACCATGTCCGACTGGCCGTTGCCCGAGTCGTTCCCCAGCAGTCCGGGCACCGTCCGCTGGAACCGGCTGGGCGCCCCGGACGGGCGCCCACTGGTCCTGCTGCACGGCACGCCCTGCTCCTCGTACGTCCGGCGTGCGGTGGCCCGCTCGCCGGCCCGCGACCACCAGGTGTACGTCTGGGGCATGCCCGGCTACGGACTGTCGGAGAAGTACGCCGGGCAGGACGCGTCCCCGGCGGCGCGGGGCCGGGTCTTCGCGCGACCGCTGGGCCACCGGGGCCTGGCGGAGCCCCTGGTGGCCGCCCCCACGGAATTCGGCGGGGCCGTCGCCGCGCTGCGGGCCCACCTGCTGCACGAAGCCGCTACGGGGTGCTCGCCCTGACCGATCCGGTCGCGCCTGCACCCTGGGGGCCGCCGTTGTTCCGGCTGGTCCGCGAGCACGCCGAGGTCTTCGAGCGGCTGCCCCGGCGCTCCATCGGGCGCCGGTGCGCGAGTACGTCGGCTCCACCGGTGGCCGGGGCCCGCACCCGGCGGTTCCGGAGCGGACGGCCGGCCCCTGGCCCGGCGGGCCGCGGCAGCCGGCCTTCTGCCGGCAGATCACCCAGGCGGATCAGCGGCACACGGACGACATCCAGGACCGGTACACCACCATCGGCGTCCCGGCGCCGGTCGGCTGGGGCGAGGCCGACGCCTGGATTCCCGTGGCCAGGGGACGCGAACCGGCCGAGCCGATCCCCGGCGCGTGCTGGGAGCCGATCGCCCACGCGGGTCACCTGGTCCGGGAGGACGCGCCCGCCGAGCTGACGGCCGCCCCGCTCGACCTCTTCCGCCGCCTCCCCCGAGGCCCGCGTCCTCCTGGGCGAGACCGCCCGAGTGGCGGCATGCCACAGGGCAGGGTGCCCGGGAAACGCTCGTCTCCCGGGCACCCTGCCCTGCTCGGCGATCTCCCGGTCAGGCGGGGGTGATGTTCTCCGCCTGCGGGCCCTTCTGGCCCTGGGTGATGTCGAAGGTGACGGCCTGGCCTTCCTGCAGCTCGCGGTAGCCCTGGGCGTTGATGTTGGAGTAGTGCGCGAAGACGTCGGGGCCGCCGCCGTCCTGCGCGATGAAGCCGAAGCCCTTTTCAGAGTTGAACCACTTGACAGTTCCGCTGGCCATGCCTTTTGCCTTTCAGCCGATATCGGATCCGCACCGCGCGAACCCGGAGGTGATCGTCCTGGTCCTCCGGCATTGCACAGCAGACCGCCCGCACTCCGGGGCGGGCGGTCTGGGCGAACCACGACATCTGATGCTGACGCTACACGGCATGTCCGAGCCTCACCAGTGAGTAAGGGGTGTGAGCGGGAACGATGTTGCGAACCCGAGTCCTCGGCGGCTGCCGTGCGGGTCCCGTTCTGGGCCATACGGGGGAGACGGGGAGGCGGCCGGTCACCCCGGTTCCGCAAGTGGTCTAGCTATGAAGAGTCCACACACGGAGTCGGAGATCGATATGACCGTCAGGAAAGCGCTGGCCCTGGTGATCGGCGCTGCCATGTGCACCGGCGTGCTGGGAACCGGCTGCGCCCGGCAGCACACGGGCGCCTCCTCGCAGGACGCACAGGCTCCCGGAGGTTCCGCGGCACGGCTCGCGTCCCCGCGCCCCGCTCCCCCGCGCTCCTTCCCCCGCCCGCTTCCCGGGGTCGGGCCGGCCATGCGGGAGCGTCTCCCGGCCGGTACCCGGCAGGCCCTGGTCGTCACCGGCGAGACCGAGAGCTCGTCGCAGGCCCAGGTGGTCCTCTACGAGCGGTACCCGGCCCAGGGCTGGCGCACGGTCGCCGGTCCCTGGCCCGCCCACAACGGCCTGCGCGGCTGGACCGACGACCACGAGGCGGGCGACCTGCACACGCCCGTCGGCGTCTTCGGGCTCAGCGACGCCGGGGGCAGGCTGCCCGACCCGGGCACCCTGCTCCCCTACGACCGGGATCCGGCGTTCGCCGTGTCGGGCACGGGGTACCTGGGCGAGCCGCTGGAGGGGTCGTTCGACTACGTGGTCGCCATCGACTACAACCGGGTGCCCGGCAACACCCCGCTGGACGGGGCCAGGCCACTGGGCGAGGACAAGGGCGGTGGCGTCTGGATCCACGTGGACCACGAAGGGCCCACCAACGCCTGCGTGTCCCTGAGCGAGGAGCACATGCGCGCGTTGCTGACCGCCCTGGACCCGGACAAGGAACCCGTCGTCGTCATGGGGCCGGAGCAGGTCCTGGCCCGGTAGCGCACCGCGCGGGCGTCCACGGCGCGGGCGTCCACGGGTCGTGGCGCCGCGTGTTCGGCCCACCGGTGCGCCGGTTGGGCCGCCGGCGACGCGGACGGGGCGGCGGCCCCGGTCCCGGCCGCGAGCGCACCGGTGGCGGCGGCCGGGCCGAGGAGCAGGCGGCATGAGGCAGCGGGGGTTCGGACATGGCGGCACCACTCCTCGTGGGCTTCGGGCAGCACGCGGGCGCGCGGGCGTAGTCGAGCGCTGCCGGGCAGGGCTCGGGCGGAGTCAGCCGCGACATGTCAGTACAGGCTCGATTCAGAGCCATTCCGGGCACTTCCACGCACCGGGACGCGCCGAAGGCGCCGAGGTGCCGAGGTGCCGAAGGCGCCGCTACATTCCGTCCTGCACCACCCCGCGCGTCGAGAGCGTGACGGGGTCCTTGTTGGTGAAGTCCCCCGGCGGGATGCCCGGGTGGTGGCCCTCGCCCGGGGGCGGGGCCTGGTCACGCGGACCCAGGGTGAGCCGGGAGACGATGCGGTACCGGTCGCCCCGGTAGAGGGAGTGCACGTACTCGACCGGGCGGCCCCGGGTGTCGGTGGTCAGGCGCTCGAAGAGCAGCGCCGGGGAGAGTTCGGGCACGTCGAGCAGGTCGGCCTCCGCGCGGGTGACCACGGTGGGCTCGATCGACTGCACGGCCTCGCTGACCCGGACGCCGTGCCGCTCGCCCAGGTGCTCGTACAGGTCCCCCTGCTCCAGTTCCTCACTGGTCAGGTCCGAGACGAGGCCGGCCGGTACATGCAGGTACTCGATGGCCATGGGCGAGCCGTCGACCAGCCGCAGGCGTGCCACGTGGTGGATCCGCGCCGCCGGCGACATGCGCAGCTTGCGGCCCACCCTGGCACCCGCGGGCAGGGTGCGGACCTCCAGGAGCCTGCTGGTCCAGGCGCCCGCGGCCTGCGGGAGGCTGAAGGCCCGCCGGTCGGACACCAGTTCCTGGGTGATCTTCTCGGCGGCGACGAACATGCCCCGGCCGTGCTCGCGCACCAGCAGCCCGGCCACCACCAGTTCGTCGACCGCCGCACGCAACGTGGGACGGGACACGCCGAGTTCGGCGCACAGGGTGCGCTCCGAGGGGATCGCGTCCCCCGGGCTCCGTTCCTCGATGAGTTCCAGGACGGCGTCGCGGACGCGCTCCCGCTTGAGCACCGCACCGGAGGCGGCGGCGTCGATCTCCATGCAGTGCTCCCGTGACTGGTCTGCTGGTCAATCGAGCTTACCTGTCCACATCGGTCGCGAACCAGCCACACCCCGGGCCGGACCGGCTGAATACCCTGACTTACGCGAGGGGTTGACGCCGTCATTGGTCCATGCCACCTTCGACCAACACCAACTGGTAAGCCCTGCGCCCCTTACTGGTCAAGTACGGGTGCGTCGTCCCTTCCAGCTCTCCCAGAGGTGAACCGTGAAGTACCGTTCGCTCGCCCTGCTCTCCACGCTGGTGCTCAGCGCCGGGCTCGCCGCCTGCTCCTCCTCCGACGACGCCTCGGTCGGCGCCGGCGGCGGCAGGACCGCCCTCGACGTGTGGCTCATGCGCGACAGTGTCTCGGCGGAGTTCCAGAAGGAGTTCGAGACGGGCTTCGAGAAGGCCCACCCCGGCATCGACGTGAAGATCCAGATCCAGGAGTGGGAGGGCATCGGTGAGAAGGTGACCGCCGCCCTGGCCAGCAACGACGCACCCGACGTCATCGAGGTCGGCAACACCCAGGTCGCCCAGTACGCCCAGAGCGGGGGCCTCACCGACTTCTCGGACCGGGTGGAGGAGCTGGGCGGCGGCCACTGGCTGGAAGGCCTCGCGGAGCCCGGGTCGTACGACGGCAGGCAGTACGGCATCCCCTACTACGCCGCCAACCGGGTCGTCATCCACCGCACCGACCTGTTCGAGAAGGCCGGGATCGACCCCGCGCGGATCAGGACCCGGGACCAGTGGATCGCCGCGACCCGCAGACTCGACTCCGGTGGCACGCAGGGGATCTACCTGCCGGGGCAGAACTGGTACGTGCTGTCCGGCTTCGTCTGGGACGAGGGCGGCGACCTGGCCGTGAAGTCCGGCGACGGGTGGAAGGGCGGCCTCGACAGCCCCGGGGCGCTGCGCGCGATGGACTTCTACCAGCGCCTCCAGGCCCTCGGCAAAGGCCCCAAGGACTCGGACGAGGCCCAGCCGCCACAGGCCGAGGTGATGGCGAAGGGACAGGTCGCCCAGATCATCGCCGTGCCGGGCGGCGCCAAGGTCATCGAGGAGAAGAACCCCGCGCTCAAGGGGAAGCTGGGCTTCTTCCCCGTCCCCGGCAAGACCGCCGACCGGCCGGGTGCCGTCTTCACCGGCGGCTCCGACCTGGTGGTCCCGGCCGTCGCCGCACACCAGGAGGAGGCGTTCACCCTCCTGCGCGAACTCACCGGTGACGCCTGGCAGAAGAAGCTCGCGGTGGCCATGAGCTACGTACCGAACAAGACCACCCTGGCGGACGCCGTCGCCGCCGACCCGGGCACCGCGGCCATGGCGGCCGGCGCCGTGAACGGACACGCCACGCCCAACACGCCCCAGTGGGCGGCGGTCGAGGCCAAGAATCCGGTCAAGGAGTACATGACGGCCGTACTCACCGGCAAGGACGCCGCCTCCGAGGCGGCGAAGGCCTCCCGAACCATCACCGACACGCTGGGCAGCGACTCCTGACCGCGGTCGCCCCGACACCACGACGTGCACGAACACCACGACGTGCACCAGGACCACGACCGACCACGAGGACCAGGAGGCGACGTGTCGACCGTCCGTGAGCGGAGTGTGCCGCGTGACGCGGCAGGCCGCCCGCCGGCAGCCGCCGGGCACACCGGCGGGCCCGGCGAAGGCGGCCGGGGCACGCTCTGGCCGTACCTGCTGATCGCGCCCGCCGTACTGGGCATGCTCTATCTGCTGCTCTACCCGCTGGCCCGCGCCGTCCTCATCTCCTTGCAGGACTTCCGGCTGCGCCAACTCATCCTGGGTGACGCCGACTTCGTCGGCCTGCGCAACTACCGGACCCTGCTCGGCGACCCGGTGTTCTGGCAGGTGGTGCGCCGCACCTTCGTGTTCATGGCCGTCAACGTGGTCGCGATCATGGTGCTGTCCACGCTGGTCGCGCTGATGACCGAGCGGCTGGGCCGGGCGGCCCGGACCGTGGTCCTCAGCTCTCTGGTCCTGGTCTGGGCCGTGCCGGTGGTCGCGGCCACCACCGTGTTCCAGTGGCTGTTCCACTCCGAGTTCGGCATCGTCAACGAGACCCTCACCGGCCTCGGGTTCGACTCCTACGAGGGGTACCCCTGGTTCGCGCACGGCGGGGCCGCGTTCGGCATCGTGGTGGTCCTGATCGTCTGGCAGTCCGTGCCGTTCGCCGCGATCACGCTCTACTCGGCGCTGGTCACGGTGCCGGCCGAACTGTACGAGTCGGCGCGCATGGACGGCGCGGGAGGCACGCGCGTCTTCCGTTCCGTCACGTTCCCGCTGATCCGGCCGCTCTTCATGCTCGTCCTGTCCCTAGAAGTGATCTGGACGTTCAAGGCGTTCGTGCAGATCTGGGTGATGACCCGCGGCGGGCCCGGCGAGGCCACGACCATCCTGCCGGTGTACGCCGTGCAGACCGCGCTGGCGGGCCAGCGCTACGACCTGGGCTCTGCGGCCTCGATGCTCACGGTCCTGCTGATGAGCGGTGTCCTCGTCCTCTACTTCCGCCAACTGTTCCGTCAGGAGGGTGAGCGGCTGTGAGCACCTCGCACCCCTCGGCACGCCGCGCGCTGCGCCGCCTCCCGCTGCACGCCGCCGCCGCGCTCACCGTGGCGGTCTGCCTGTTCCCGGTGTACTGGATGGTCACGACCGCCTTCAAACCGTCCACGGACATCCAGTCCTACGATCCCCGGCTGGTGCCCCGCGCCTGGACGTTCGACCACTTCCGCAAGGCGGTCGGCGCCGACGGGTTCGCGCTGTTCTGGCGCAACAGCCTCCTGGTCACCCTCAGCGCCGTGCTGCTCGCCCTGCTGGTCGCCCTGGGCGCCGCCTACGCCGTGGCGCGGATGCGCTGGCGCGGGCGCCGGCAGTTCATGCTGGCGGTGTTCGTCGCGCAGATGGCGCCCTGGGAGTCACTGATCATCCCGATCTACATCATCTCCCGGGACACCGGGATGCTCGACCGGCTTCCGACGCTGACCCTGGTCTATTTCATGATCACGCTGCCGTTCACGGTGGTGGTGCTGCGCGGCTTCATCGCAGGCATCCCGCCCGAACTGGAGGAGGCGGCACAGGTCGACGGCTGCACCCGGGCGGGAGCGTTTCGCAGGGTGGCGTTCCCGCTCCTCGCACCCGGGCTCATGGCCACCTCGCTGTTCGGCTTCATCACCGCCTGGAACGAGTTCACCTACGCCAACTTTCTGATCATCAAGCAGCAGGACAGCCGCACGCTCCCGGTGTGGCTCTCCTCGTTCCAGTCGACCTTCGGCACCGACTGGGGGGCCACCATGGCGGCCTCCACCCTCTTCGCCCTCCCCGCGCTGATCATCTTCCTCGCCCTGCAACGCCATGTGACGGCCGGGCTGGCCTCGGGAGGCGTCAAGGGCTGACCGCGTCCGCCGTTGCCCGCCCTTGAGCGCCTCCTCCCTCCCCGAGCACCCCGCCGTCGTGCACCGCCGACCACCGGAGCCGTCCCGTGGACCTGCCACGCCCCGAACTGGCCCTCGTCCCCCGCCCCCGTCGCATCTCCACCCGCTCCGGCCGTTTCCGTCTCGACGGCACGACCCGGCTGCGGGTCACCCCGGGGGCCGGTCCGGCCGCGTCCCTGCTGCGCACCCTCCTCGCCCCGGCCACCGGACTGCGTCTGGACTCCGCCGCCGACGGTGCCTTCGTCCTCGCCGTCGACCCGGCCCTGACCGGCCTCGGCGACGAGGGTTACGGCCTGACCGTGAGCCCCCAGGGTGTCCTGCTGCGCGCCGCACGCCCGGCCGGACTCCTGCACGGAGTGCAGACGGTGCGGCAACTGCTGCCCTACGACGCCCTGTCGGAGCGGCCGGTGCGGGGGGTGCCGTGGGAGCTGCCGGCCGTGGAGATCACCGACGTACCCCGCCACCGCTGGCGCGGCTCCATGCTCGACGTGGCCCGGCACTTCCAGCCGGTGTCCTACCTGCGGCGCTACGTCGATCTGCTGGCGCTGCACAAACTGAACGTCTTTCACCTCCACCTCACCGACGACCAGGGCTGGCGGATGCCGGTGGCCGCCCACCCGCGGCTCACCGAGGTCGGTGGCCGGCGGGCGGAGTCGATGGTGGGTCCCGCCGGCAGCGACCGCTTCGACGGCGTGCCGCACGGCGGCTCCTACACCGCGGCGGAGCTGCGGGACCTGGTCGCGTACGCGGCCGGACGCGGAGTGAGCGTGCTGCCGGAGACCGGTGTGCCGGGGCATGTCCGCGCCGCCCTGGCCGCCCACCCGGAGCTGGGCACCGACCCCGCGCGCCACCTGGACGTGTGGACGCACTGGGGCGTGTGCGAGAACGTCCTGGGCGCCGGCGACCACGTCCTGGACTTCTTCCGCACCGTCCTGGACGAGGTGATGGACGTCTTCCCCTCGCCGTACGTCCATATCGGCGGTGACGAGGTCCCCACCACGGAGTGGGAGCTGAGCCCGGCGGCGCGCGACCGGGCCGCCCGTGAGGGACTGCCGGGGCCCCGCGCGCTGCACCCCTGGTTCATCGCGCGTATGACCGAGCACCTGGTACGCGCGGGACGCAGACCGGTCGTCTGGGCCGAGAGCGGCGTCACCCTGCCCCTGGAGTGCACGGTGATGAGCTGGCGGGAACCGGCGCACGCCAGGGCGGCGGCCCTGCGCGGGCACCAGGTCGTCCACGCCGACCACCGCGCGACCTACCTCGACTACGCGCGCGGCCCCGGTCCCGGGGAGCCGCCCGCACAGCCCGGCGGGATCGTCGACCTGCGCGCGGTGCACGACGTGGACCTGTCGGCGCCGGCTCCGCAGGCGTCGTCCCGGGTGCTCGGCGCCCAGGGCCAGTTGTGGACCGAGTTCGTACCGACGCCCGGGCACATCGAGTACCTCACCTATCCCCGGCTGTGCGCGCTCGCCGACCGGGTCTGGGACGGCACGTCCGGCTGGCCGGACTTCACCGCCCGGCTGGACGGGCACCGGGCCCGCCTCGACGCCCTGGACGTCCCGCACGCCCACCCGCCGGCCGCTGTCCGCGTGCCGCCCCGCGTGGGCGGCGTCCGCTGAGCCCGGCGGCGGCCGCTCCCCTGCCGTTCCCCCACACCGCGTACCACCCATCGACGCTTCCGCGCACGCGGGAGCCGTGCCGAAAGGATCCCGGATGAGAAACCGAACCACCGCCGGCCGCGCCCGTCTGGCGCTCGCTCTGGCGGTACTCCTGGGCGGCGGTGCCCTGACCGCACTCCCCGCCCAGGCCGCTCCCGCGGCCGACGGTCTCACCGTCCAGTACCGCACCAGCGCGAGCGGAGCCACCGCGGACCAGACGGAACCCTGGTTCAAGGTCCGCAACACCGGCTCGTCCACCGTGCAGCTGAGCCAGGTGAAGATCCGCTACTACTTCAAGGCGGACTCACCGACCGCCTCCTACCGCTTCGCCTGCTCCTGGGCGGTGCGCGGCTGTGCCGCCGTCACCGGCACCTTCGGCACCCTGAGCAGCCCCACCGCGACAGCCGACCGGTACCTGGAGATCGGCTTCACCCCGGCGGCCGGCACGCTGGCGCCCGGCGCGGACACCGGTGATCTGCAGCTGCGTTTCTACCGGAGCAACTGGCAGACGCTGCGGCAGAGCGACGACTACTCCTTCGACGGCACCCGGACCTCGTACGCGAACTGGGGCAAGGTCACCGCCCAGCTGGCCGGCACCGCCGTCTGGGGGGCGGCTCCCGAGGGCAACGACCCCACGGACCCGACCGATCCGACGGACCCGACCGACCCGCCCGGCGACGGAGAGACCCTGTTCGACGACTTCGACTACAGCTCCCACACCGACCCCGCGATCCCGGCGCACGGCTGGAGCGTGCGCTCCAACTCCGGCGGCCCCGGCGTCCCCGGCGCCACGTGGGACCCGTCCAAGGTCACCTTCGTGTCCGCCGGCGGCAACTCGGTGATGAACCTGGAGACCTCCACGGCCGGCACCGGCGCGTCCACCACGCAGACCGAGGTCCTGACCAAGTCCGCGAAGTTCAGGAACGGCACCTACGCGGCCCGCGTCAGGTTCGCCGACACCCCCAGGTCCGGGCCCGACGGGGACCACCTGGTGCAGACCTTCTTCACCATCAACGACCTCAAGGCCCCGATGGCGGACGACTACGCCGAGTACGACTTCGAGTACCTGCCGAACGGGGGGTGGGGCGAGCCGTCGAACATCCTGTACACGACCTCGTGGGAGACCTACAACCCGGACCCCTGGCAGGCCGTCAACCAGCACTCGGAGCAGCGCAGCAGCTACGCCGGCTGGCACGACCTGGTGGTCACGATCGACGACAGCGCCATCACGTACTACGTGGACGGGCAGTTGTTCGGCACGCATGACGCGCGGTACCTGCCCGAGCGGCCGATGTCGATCAACTTCAACCAGTGGCTGATCGACCTCGACGGCCAGACCTCGACGACCCCGCGCGCCTACGACCAGCAGGTCGACTACGTCCTGCACGTCAAGGACCGGGTGCTGACTCCGGCTCGGGCCGCCGCGAAGGTCGCCGCCTTCCGCGCCGCCGGCACGGCGTTCGTCGACGAGGTGCCCGCCTCCTGAACCCGGCGGGGACGACCCCGGCGGGGACGGTCAGAACAGCCGCTCCTGGGCGGCCGGCGGCCGTCCCCGCCCCCTGCGGCGCGGGGTGCCGGGGGCGGGTGCCGTCTGCCCGAACAGGGGGGCGGTGCCGTACTCGTCGGGCTCGGCCGGGACGGCGGCGGGCCCGGTGCCCACGTTGAGGACCAGCGGGGCGTCCCGGTCGAAGTCGCCCCGCGTCATCGCCACCCACTCACGGTCCTGCCGCTCTCCCACGCACCGACACCTCTCTCGCGCCGCCCGCCGCGACCACGCGACGCTACCAGCCTCGCGGGAGGGCGGTGATCACGACTCCCACCCGGCCCCCTTCCCCCGTTCCCGGGTATCCGGGAACCGACGCATCATGATTGTTAATGCGCTGAACAACCTCCCTTCAATCACCTTCGCGCATCCACTCGTTCGCTTCGAACCCTTGACAGGGCGCGGATCCGGTCGATTTACTCCCGGTCAACGCCGATGCCGTGTGATCGGCGGCAGAGGTACGCCCAGCCGGTAGCTGGCCTCACGCCAGGAGCCCGGACTGAGTCGCCAGGACGGCCACGCGCGTCCGAGGCGGGGACGTGCCCACCACCCTCCGGAGCTCGAACCATGAGCCGTACGCAGGTGCACACTCCCAAGAAGCCGGTGCTGGCCGGCGTTTGCGCCACCGCTGTTCTCGTCACCGTCGCCGCGCTCGTCCCGGGCAGTGCCCCGGCCGAGGCGGCCACCGTGGCCCCGCCCCCCGCCCACGCGGGCTTCGACTACCAGATCGGCGGCGCCTACCCCCCGCCGGCCGGTGTGGAGGTGGTCAGCCGCGACCACACGGCCTCCCCCGCGCCGGGTCTGTACAACATCTGCTACGTCAACGCGTTCCAGGCGCAGCCCGGCGCCGAGGACGACTGGGACGAAGACCTGCTGCTGCGCGACGCGAACGGCGACGTCGTCTACGACACCGACTGGGGCGAGGCCTTCCTCGACATCCGCACCGCCGACAAGCGCGAGCGCATCGCCGAGAAGGTCGGCAGGTGGGTCGACGGCTGCGCGGACAAGGGTTTCCAGGCTGTCGAACCGGACAACTACGACAGTTACACCCGCGCCGGTGATCTCCTGGACGCCGCCGACGCCCAGGGTCTGATCAGGCTGCTGGCCGGGCGCGCGCACTCCGACGGACTGGCCGTCGGGCAGAAGAACACCGTCGAGCTGGCCCCGGACCGTGAGAAGAACGGGCTGGACTTCGCGGTCGCCGAGGAGTGCGGCGAGTGGGACGAGTGCGGTGACTACACGGCCGAGTTCGGTGACGACGTGATCGTCGTCGAGTACACCGCCAAGGGCCTTTCGAAGGCGTGCGCGGGATTCGGCGACGAGCTGAGCGTGGTCCGGCGCGACCTGGACGTGTCGCCGAAGGGCAGCAGCGGCTACCTCCGTGAGACCTGCTGACACCACCCGACGGCCAGTCCAGTCCTTGGAGGTACAGATGGATGCGGTCCGACGTGCCGCGCGCCCCTCGCGCAGGGGCGTGCTGCGGGCCGGCGGGGGCGCGGTGCTCGCGGCGGCCGCGGGCACCGCCGCGAGCGGCTGCGGCGCCGGTGCGGACGACGGCGTCGGGCCCGACGGCACGGTCACCGTCGAGATGTGGCACGGCCAGGCCGACCTGGCGAAGAAGGTCCTGGAAGGACTCGTCGCCGACTTCGAGCGGGAACACCCGAAGATCAGGGTGAAGCTGGGCGGCGGAGTGCTGTCGGACGTGATGCTGCAGAAGGTGACGGCGGCTCTCGCCGCCGGCTCCTACCCGGACATCGCCTACATCTTCGGCTCGGACCTGGCCCGGGTGGCCCGCAGCCCCCAGGTCGTCGACCTCACCGACATGGTCGGCTCGGGTCCCGTCCCGTGGAAGAACTACTGGGCCGCCGCCCGCGACGCCGTCACGCTCAACGACCGGGTCAGGGCCGCCCCCGCGCTGCTGGACTCGCTCGCCGTCGTCTGCAACAAGAGGCTGTTCCGCGAGGCCGGTCTGCCGCTGCCGGAGGCCGGCTGGACCTGGCAGGAGTTCGTCTCCTGCGCGCGGACACTCACCCAGTCGGGCCGGGGCCGGTTCGGCACGGGATGGCCGGGCACGGGCGACGAGGACACCGTGTGGCGCCTGTGGCCGATGATCTGGGACCTGGGCGGCGACGTCGTCGACGGCACCGGCGAGAACATCGGCTTCGCCGGCACCGGTGCCCGGGCGCTGGAGGTGGTCGCCGGCCTGGCCCGCGACAGGAGCGTCTACGTCGATCCCAAGCCCGGCAGTGAGCAGATGTACCAGGTGTTCCTGTCCGGCCGCATGGGCATGTCGGTCACCGGGCCGTGGCAGCTGCCCGACATCGAGAACGCCGGGATCGACTACCACGTCGCTCCCCTGCCCACCTTCAGCGGGCGCCCGGTGACCATCTCGGGGCCCGACACCTGGACGGTGTTCGACAACGGCGAGGCACGGTCCAGGGCCGCCCGCACCTTCCTGGGCTGGCTGGCCCGGCCCGAGCAGGACGTGCGCTGGGACATCGAGGCCGGCAGCCTCCCGCTCAGCCGCCGCACCGAGGCCCTGCCCGCCTGGCAGGACAAGGTCGCCCGCACCGAGGGCCTGGGCGTGTTCACCACCGCACTGGAGACGGCGCGCGTGCGCCCCGTCCACCCGGCGTACCCGGAGATCTCGCAGGCGCTCGGGCAGGCGATCGTCGCCGTGCTCCTGGGGCGCAGCACCCCCGAGAAGGCGTTGCGTGCCTGCGCCGACGACGCCAACGCCGCCCTGCTCATACCGCGTTGAGGAGCCACACCGCCATGCCGCGCCTCCCCCGCCCCATCACCGTCGACGGTCCGCCGCCCGACCCACCCGCCCTGCGCCGCAGGCGCCGGCGCGAGACCGGCACCGCCTGGGCGTTCATCTCACCGGCGGTCCTGATCGTCCTGGGTCTGAGCATCGTGCCCGTGGTCTGGTCGCTGCTGCTGTCCTTCCGGGCCAGTGACCTGGTGACGCCCAGCCGCTGGGTCGGCCTGGACAACTACCGCGCCCTCGCCCAGGACCCCGACTTCAGCCAGGCCGTCCGCAACACCCTGCTCTACACGGTCCTGTACGTGCCGCTGAGCCTGGTGCTCGGCCTGGCCCTCGCCCTGGTGCTGAACCGGCGCATCCGCCTGGTCGGCCTCTACCGCACGTTGATCTTCGTGCCGTTCGTGCTCTCGGCGACCGCGCAGGGCGTGCTGTTCTCCTTCATCCTGGACCCGGAGTTCGGCGCGGCCAACTCGGTGCTGCACCGCCTCGGCGTCTCCTCACAGGGCTTCCTCTCCGATCCCTCCCAGGCACTGCTGGTGCTGGTGGCGATCACCCTGTGGAGCGGCACCGGCTTCTGTGTGGTCGTCTACCTCGCCGCCCTCCAGGACGTACCGCAGTCCCTGATCGAGGCGGCCCGCCTCGACGGCGCCGGCCGCCGGCATCTGCTGCGCCACGTCACCCTGCCCACACTCACCCCGGTCACCGTCTTCCTGGTGCTGTGGCAGGCCATCCAGTCCCTCCAGGTCTTCGACCTCGTGTACGTCACCACCAAGGGCGGCCCGCTCGGCTCCACCACGGTGATCGTGTACTTCATCTGGGAGCAGGCCTTCAAGAACGCCACCGCCGGATACGGGGCCTCGGCCGCCTACGTCCTGGCCGTCGCGCTCGGTCTGGTCGCCGGGGCCGTACGCATCGTCCGGCGCCGGGGACGCCACCGTCTCGAAGGGGCCCGATCATGACGGCGACCTCCACCCGGCCCGGCACCGCCCACGCCTTCGCGACGGAGTCGGCGGCCACCCAACGGCGCCGTCCGCGGCTCCCGTTCAGCCCCTGGCACCTGCTGCTCGCGCCGCTCGCCCTGCTCTTCGCCGTGCCGCTGGTCTGGCTGGTGCTCAGCTCGGTGATGGGCAACGCGGAGATCAACCGGTTCCCGCCTGCCCTGTGGCCCTCCGGCATCGACCTCGGCGGCTACCGCTACGTGCTGGGCAACGCGATGTTCCCCCGCTGGTTCGCCAACTCGCTGATCGTCTCCGCGGTCACCGTCACCGCGAACCTCGTCCTCGGCTCGCTCGCCGGGTACGCCTTCGCCCGGATGCGGTTCGCGGGTTCCCGGGTGCTGCTGGGCCTGATGCTGGCCACGATGGCGGTGCCGTTCCAGCTGACCATGATCCCGACGTTCCTGGTGATGAAGAAGCTCGGTCTCATCGACACCCTGGGCGCGCTGATCGTGCCGTCCCTCGTGACGCCGTTCGCGGTGTTCCTGCTGCGGCAGTTCTTCCTGTCGCTGCCCAGGGAGCTGGAGGAGGCCGCCTGGATCGACGGCTGCTCCCGGCTGCGGGTGCTGTGGCGCATCGTGCTGCCGCTGTCGCGTCCGGCGCTGAGCACGGTGGCCGTGCTCACCTTCCTGACCACGTGGAACGACCTGACGTGGCCGCTGATCGCCGTCAACCACGACACGCGGTACACGCTGCAGCTGGGCCTGACCACCTTCCAGGGGCAGCACCACACCCAGTGGGCCGCCGTGATGGCCGGCAACGTCATCACCGTGCTGCCGGTCCTGCTCGCCTTTCTCGGCGCGCAGAAGACCTTCATCCAGTCGATCACCTCGAGCGGGCTCAAGGGCTGACGCCCGCCGCCCGCCCTTCGTCCGCCCCCACTCCAGGGAAGACCCATGCCGCACAGCCTCGACCTGCTCGTCGTCGGAGACGCCAATCCCGACGTCGTCGTGGGGCCCCTCGACGCCCCCCTCGCCTTCGGCCAGCGTGAACAGCTCGTCGCCGACGGCGCCCTCGCCCTCGGCGGCTCCGCCGCGATCATGGCGTGCGGCGCGGCCCGCCTCGGCCTGCGGGTGGCGTTCGCCGGCCGCGTGGGCGACGACGACGCGGGCCGCTACGTACGCGACGCCCTCGACTCCCATGGCGTCGACACCCGCGTCCTGCGGACCGATCCGCGGCTGCCGACCCCCCTCACCGTGGTCCTGACCCAGGGGGACGACCGCGCCATCGTCACGGCGCCCGGCACGCTGCCGGCCACGACGGCGGCGGACGTCCCGGCCGAGCTGCTGAGCGCGGCCCGGCACGTCCACGCCGCGTCGTACTTCCTGCTGCCCGGACTCGCCGCCGGCCTGCCCGGTCTGCTGCGCACGGCACGCTCCCACGGTGCGACGACGTCCCTCGACACCAACGACGACCCCTCCGGCCGCTGGGACCCGGCCGGCCTGGACGCCGTACTGCCGCACACCGACTACCTGCTGCCCAACGCGGCCGAGGCCCGGCGGCTGGCCGGACTCGACACCCCGGACCTCGGGAAGTCCGCCGCCGCGCTCGCCGGCCGGGGACCGACGGTCGTCGTCAAGAACGGGGCCGAGGGCGCTCTGTGCCACGACGGACACACCCTGCTCACCACGCCCGGCATCCCGGCCCGGCCCGTCGACACGGTGGGCGCCGGTGACAGCTTCGACGCCGGTTTCGTCGCGGCGCTCCTCTCCGGGCTCGCCCTTCCCGAGGCCCTCGAACTCGGCGCCGTCTGCGGTGCGCTGTCCACCCGCGCGCACGGCGGCACCACCGCCCAGCCCACCTGGGACGAAGCGTTCGCCCAGGTCACCCGCAACGGAAAGAACCCCGCATGAGCACCGCCCACCCGACCTCGCCCAAGATCACCTTTGTCGGAGCCGGCAGCGTCGTCTTCACCCAGGGCCTGCTCGCCGACCTCTTCGCGTTCGACGAGCTGAAGTCCGCGCACATCGCGCTGCACGACATCGACGCGGAGCGCCTGGCCACCGCGCAGGCCGCCGCCGAGTACATCGCCGCCGAACGCGGCGCCCGCCCCCGCGTCACCGCGCACGCCGACCGCCGGGAGGCCCTCGTCGGCGCCGACTTCGTCATCAACATCGTGCAGGTCGGCATGGGCGAGGCGACCCGTACCGACTTCGAGGTGCCGGCCCGGTACGGACTGCGCCAGACCATCGGCGACACGCTCGGCGTCGGCGGCATCTTCCGCGCGCTGCGCACCTTCCCGCTGCTCAGGGCGCTCGGGCTGGACATCGCCGAGGTCTGCCCGGACGCCTGGCTGCTCAACTACACCAACCCCATGGCGATGAACGTCCAGTACCTCGCCGAGGCGACCGGCCTGACACGGGTGGTGGGACTGTGCCACTCCGTCCACTGGACGGTCCAAGGCCTGTGCGAGCTGCTCGAGGTGCCCTACGAGGAGGTCACCTACCGGGCCGCGGGCGTCAACCACCAGGCGTGGCTGCTGCGTCTGGAGCACGGGGGCGAGGATCTCCATCCACGGCTGGACGCCCTGATCGCCGAGGACGCGCAGTTGCGCCGCCGGGTCCGCGTGGACATGTACCGCCGGCTGGGCCACTACCCCACGGAGACCAGCGAGCACTCCTCCGAGTACGTCCCCTGGTACCTGCGCCACGACAGCGAGATCGAACGGCTGCGGCTGCCCGTCGGCGCCTACCTCGGCATCGTGGACGAGAACGTGGCCGAGTACGAGCGGACCCGCGACGCGCTGGCGTGCGGCGCGCCGCTCAAGGTCGAGGGCACCATGGAGTACGCGCCGCAGATCATCCACAGCGTCGTGACCGGCACGCCCCGCACGGTCTACGGCAACGTGCCGAACCACGGTCTGATCGGGAACCTCCCCGCCCGGGGCACCGTGGAAGTGCCGTGCCTGGTCGACTCCTCGGGCATCCAGCCCACCCGTATCGGCGCGCTGCCCCCGCAGCTGGCGGCCCTCAACCGGACCTACCTGAGCACCACCGACCTGGTGGTGCGGGCGGCGACGGAGGACGACCCGCGGCACATCAGGCACGCCGCGATGACCGACCCGGCGACGGCGGCGACCCTGCCGGTCGAGGAGATCTGGCAGCTGTGCGACGACATGGTCCGTGCCCACGGTGACCGGCTGCAACCGGGGCTGCGGGGCGTGCTCGCGCTCTGAGCGGACCGTCCCGGCCGTTCGAGCCGTCGCGGCCGTACTGGTGCGGCCCCGCGTACGGGGGAGAACGCGGGGCCGCACCAGCAAGCTATCGGAGTAACCGGCCGCCTGCCAGACCCGGCCGCCTCGCGGCCGCCTCGGACCTTCACCCGACCGGCGGACAAGGCCGGTGCCGGGAGCGGGGCGCGGCGCATCGGCGCCGCGCTGCGAGGGGGGCCGTGCGGGGCACACACTGAGGTCATGGGTCACCCCGATCCGCCGACGGCGGTGTCACGGCGATTTCCCGACGGGCCGGTGAGCGTGGCGGCGGCCCGTCGGTTCGCGCTGGCCGCGCTGGACGGCACCGCCTCGGACCTGGCGGACACGGTCCAGCTTCTGGTCAGCGAACTGGTCACCAACGTCGTGCTGCACGCGCGCACCGAGGTCGAGGTGAGCGTGGCGCGCCTCGACGGCCGGGTGCGCGTCGAGGTCGGGGACCGGCGGCCGGGCCGTGGACTGGTGCCGCGGCACTGCTCGCCGTACGCCGGCACGGGACAGGGACTGGCGCTGGTGGAGCGGCTGGCCTCGCGGTACGGGGCCGACAGCGGTGACGGGGGCAAGACCGTGTGGTTCGAGCTGTGGCCCGACGGTCCGCCGCCCCCGCCGTCCGGGTGGGAGACCGCCGGGCCGCCGGGCACCGCCGAACGTACGGTGACGCTCGTCGACGTGCCGTCCGCCCTGGAGTCGGCGTGCCGGCAGCACCGGCACGCGGTGCTGCGCGAGCTGACCCTCGCCGCGTCCGCCGGGGGCCTTGCGGGGTTGCCGCCCGAGGACCTCACGGCAGCCGATGACGTCAACAACGTCATCAGCGCCTGTGTGGCGGCCGCGCTGGAGGAACCGGTCCCCGAACCCGGCCTGCGCACCCTGCCCCTTGCCTTGCCGGCCGACGCCGTACCGGCGGTGCGGACCCTGCGCCGCGTACTCGGCCTGGCCGGGCAGGGGGCCCGGCAGGAACGGCTGCTCGCGCTGCCGCTCCTGCCGCGCGGCCGTGCCTTCGAGGCCTGGCTCCTCGACGAGATCACCGGACAGCTGACCGGGGGCCCGCCCACCGCGTGGACCACGATTCCCCGCGAGCCGGAGGTCAGCTCCGCCGAACTCGTGCCGTGGGACGTCAGCCAGGTACGGGCCAGCAGGATGCCGACCATCGCCGCCGACGAGGGCAACCGGATCGTCGCGGTCAACGGGGCGGCGGCGGACCTGCTGGGCTGGGCACCGGACGACCTGGTCGGACGCCGCCTCACCACCCTCATCCCCGAGCATCTGCGCGGGCGGCACACGGCGGCGTTCACCTCGATGCTGCTCACCGGTCGCACCCGCATCGTGGGGCGCTCCGTGCCGCTCCCGGCCCTGCACCGTGACGGCCGGGTGGTCCCGGTCCGGCTGTACATCCAGACGCAGGAGACGGCCGACGGCCGCACCGTCTTCGTCGCCCAGCTCGCCCCGCGGGCGACCACGTTCGCCGACGGGCCGAGGACTCCCGGCAGGGTCCGGGAGGCGGCGGTCGGTGAGCCCGACGGAGGCCGGCCGCCGGCCGCCCCGACGAGCGGCACCAGGACAGCCGGTATCCAGTGCGGCATGTCGCCACTGGACCGGCTCACCCTCCTGGCCGACCTGGCGGCGCAGCTCAACAACACCCTGGACCTGGACGAGGGGCTGCAGCGCGCCGGCCGGCTGCTGACACGGCGGCTGGCCGACTGGTGCGCGGTGGACCTGTTCACCGCCGACGCCCGGGTGGACCGGGTCTGTGTCGTCCACCGGGACCCCCGGGCCCTGCGCCCCGGAGCGTACGAGGGCATGCTCTCGGAGGTCTCCGAGGCGTCGCGCGGCCCGCTGGCCCGGGTGCTGCGCGGTGCCGGGCCGCTGCTGCTCACCGAAGCCCCTCGGCCGGGCCGGACCGGGAGCGCGCTGGACAGGGAGTACGTCGGGCTGTTCCGGGAGCTGGGGGCGGGCAGCGCCGTCGTCGCCCCGCTGCGGGCCCGCCGCAGGATCTTCGGCGCCCTGACCCTCGCCCGCGCGCCCGGCGGGCGGCCGTTCGCGGAGGACGACCTGACGCTGGTCGAGGATCTGGTCCACAGCCTCGCGCTGGGGGTGGACAATGCCCGCCTGTACCAGGACACCCGCTCCATCGCCGAACGGCTTCAGCGCTCGCTGCTGCCGGTGCTGCCGGAGGTGGAGGGCCTGGGGATGGCCGCCCGTTACGCCGCCTCCTCGACCACCGCGCAGGTCGGCGGGGACTGGTACGACAGCTTCGTCCTGCCCGGCGGGAACACCGCGGTCGTCATCGGCGACGTCACGGGGCACGACCTGGACGCGGCCATCGCGATGAGCCAGTTGCGCAGCATGCTCCGCGGTATCGCCGTGGACCGCGAGGAGCCGCCCGCGGAGGTGCTGCGCCGGCTGGATCTGGCGAACCACAGTCTCCACCGGGAAGCGACCGGCACGTGTGTCTACGGCCTGGTCAAGGGGCCCGCGCACGGCCCCTGGGAGCTGACGCACTCCTCCGCGGGCCATCTGCCGCCGCTGCTCACCACCCGGGACGGCCGGGCCCGCTACCTCGACGGCGGCGCCGGCCTGCTGCTCGGCTTGGACCCCGGTGCGGCCCGGGGCACGGCCCGTCACGCGCTGCCGGCCCACTCGACGCTCCTGCTGTACACCGACGGCCTCGTCGAACGCCGCGACGAGCCCCTCGACGACGCTCTGGACCGGCTGCGCCGGCACGCCGCCGACCTTGCCCACGAGCCCCTCGACACGTTCTGCGACGAGCTGTTGATCGGCCTGGGGGCGGACAGCGCGGACGACATCGCGCTCCTGGCCGTCCGCCCCGCACCGCCCTCCTCCGGGCGGCACCGGTGACTCAGGGGGTGGCGATCGGCAACCGGGAGCCGGGCCTTCCATGAGTCCGGCCCGGGGCGGTCAGGGCGGTCAGGGCGGTCAGGGCGGTCAGGGCGGTCAGGGGGATGATGGTCTGCTCCACGCTCAGGGGGGTCACGATGCCGGACGCGCCGGGGCCGGGTACCGGCAGGACGCCACCGAGCGGTTCGGCGGCGCCGGTCAGGTGGACGTCGCGCCAGGGGCCGTACGCGGCGCCCCGCCCGGCCGCTCGAACGTCCCGGCCCGGAGGGCCCGGGCTCCGGCGTGCCGGGGCAGGGAGTTCGGCGACGTCGTTCCCGACGTTCGTCGGGATCAACGGCCGGGGCAGGACGTGTGTCCGCCCGCCGGCGTCACCGGCTCCGTCGCCTCTGCCCGTTCGGGCATCTCCTTCTGCCTCGGGGTCTCCTGACGGGCCCCGGAGCACCGGCGTAGGTTCCCTCCGTGAGCATCACGTCCCCGCGAGCGCCCAGGTGAACGACGAGCGGCTGACCGTGGCGGAGCCGGCCGACGACAACGACACGGACGAGCGACGGCCGCAATCACCGGAACAACCCCGAAGGCGGAAGCGGCGCGGGCCGGGGCCCGTCGCCCTGCTGGTGCTGCCGGCTCTGGTGACCGTCACCGGCGTGGCCGCGTTCCTCTCCCTGGGCGGGCTGCCGAACCCGTGGCCCGACGACTCCGACGCCGGCCCGTCGGCCGGGTCCGGCATCGACCCCTCCTACGTCCCGTGGCTGCGCGAGGCGGCCTCGGCCTGCGCCGTCCTCGAACCGTCCGTGCTCGCCGCGCAGATCGACCAGCTCTCCGGCTGGAGCGACGGCTCGGACGAACTCTCGGGGCAGAAGGGCATCGCCGCCTTCACCGACAGCGAGTGGCGGACCTGGGGCAAGGACGACGACGGCAACGGGCGGTCCTCGCCCCGCGATCCGGCGGACGCCATCATGGCGCTGGGCCGTCGGGACTGCTCCCTGGCCGGGGAGATGACCGGACTGCGCACCGAGGGCAGGGTCAACGGCGACCTCGTGGAGCTGACCCTCGCCGCGTACGCCGCGGGACCGGACACCGTGACGGCGGCGGGGCGCGTACCCGCGCGGGCCAAGACGTATCTCGCCGAGGTCCGGAACCTGCTGCCGCGGTACGAGGCGCTCGACCGGAGCGATCCGGGCGGCGCCGCGGGCGGGGCGGCCGGTGCCCTGCTGACCGCGCCGGTCAGTCCGCTCACCGTCACCTCGCCCTTCGGGTCGCGCGAGCACCCGCTGACCGGGGTGACCAAGCTGCACACCGGTGTGGACTTCGCCGCGCCGCAGGGGGCGCAGGTCGTGGCGGCACGGCGGGGCCGTGTCGTGTTCGCGGCGCTCACCAGCGCGTACGGCAACCGCATCGTGATCGACCACGGGACCATCCAGGGCAAGCGGCTGGAGACGACCTACAGTCACCTCTCGTCCCTCGACGCGGCCGCGGGACAGACCGTGGAGGCCGGGTCCCCGATCGGACGGGTCGGCTCCACCGGCCTGTCCACCGGCCCCCACCTGCACTTCGAAGTCATCCTCGACGGGTACTACACCGATCCGCGCCCCTGGGTCGTCGCGAGCGGAGGCTAGGTCCTGTCGTCGAACTCCCGTCTGCCCTCCGGGCGACGACGCGAGTTCGACGACAGGCCCCGGAGCGCCGGAGGCGGACGGGGAGCGTGAAAGGGTTTGATCCGGCGAATCGGGTCGAAGGACAGAACATGACCCAGTCGAAGCGCGAGACAGAGCGAAAGTACGAGCCGCCCTCCGGCGGAGTGGCCGGGCTGCCGGATCTCACCGGCGTCGGGCCCGTCGCCTCGGTCACCACGGCCGGGCCCGAGGAACTCGACGCGGTGTACCACGACACCGAGGATCTGCGGCTCGCCGGTTCCTCGGCGACGTTGCGCCGCCGCACGGGTGGTCAGGACGCGGGCTGGCATCTGAAACTGCCGCTCGCCGGGGACAGCCGGGAGGAGGTGTGGGCTCCGCTGTCGGACGACCTGCCCGAAGCGCTGCGCGAGCTGGCCCTGTCCCGCACGCGGGGCGCCCGGCTGCGTCCCCTCGTGCGGATCCGGTCCACCCGGGTCGTGCGGCAGCTGCGCGACGCGAAGGGCAGGGTGCTCGCCGAGCTGAGCCTCGACGAGGTGCGTGCGGACTCGGCGGCGGCCGCCGGTGGCTGTGCCGAGTGGGGCGAGCTGGAGGTCGAGCTCGCCGACGGTGCCGACACCGGGCTGCTGGACGTCGTCGAGAAGAAGCTCCGCAAGAAGGGCATCGTCCGCGCCGACAGCCCCTCCAAGCTCGCCCGGGCGCTGCGGGACACCGGCGTGGGCGACGGGACCGTGCGGCCGCCCTCCGACGTGGTCGCCGGGTCGCCCGGCTCGTACGTGCTCGCCTACCTGCGCGACCAGGTCGCCGAGCTGGTGGCGTGGGATCCGGCGGTCCGCCGTGATCTGCCGGAGGCGGTGCACCGGATGCGTGTCACCTGCCGCCGACTGCGCAGTTGTCTGCGCTCGTACCGGCCGGTGCTGGACCGGCGGGTCACCGATCCCGTGCGTGCGGAGCTGCAGTGGCTGGCGGGCGAGCTGGGGGCGACGCGTGACCAGGAGGTGCTCCGGGAGCGCGTCGGGGCCGCGCTGGACGGGCTGCCCGACGACCTGGTGCTCGGTCCCGTCGCCGCCCGGCTGCGGGTGTGGGACGTGTCCCGGGGCGACGATGTGCGCTCCCGTACGCGGGAGGCCCTGGACACGCCCCGCTACCTGCGTCTCCTGGACGCGCTGGACACGCTGGTCCGTCGACCGCCGCTGCGCGCCGGGGCCGCGGGGAAACCGGCGCGGACGATGGCCCGGGCGGTGCTCAAGGAGTACGTCCGGCTCGCCGGGCGCATGGACCACGCGCTCGCGCAGCCGGCCGGCCGGGAGCGGGAGACGGGACTGCACGAGGCACGCAAGGCGGCCAAGAAGCTGCGCTACGCGGCCGAGGTCACGCGTCCGGCACTCGGCAAGCCCGTCGCCCGGCTCGGCAAGCGTGCCAAGGCGCTGCAGCGGCTGCTCGGCGAGCACCAGGACGCCGTGGTCGCCCAGGACACCCTGCGGGGACTGGGGGTGGCCGCCCACGGGGCGGGCGAGTCCGCGTTCACCTGGGGACTGCTGCACGGCCTGGAACGGGCGGGGGCCGACGCCGTGCAGCGGTCGCTGCCCGGAGTGTGGCGGGCGGCGTCGGATCCGGCACTGCGTGCTCCGCTCGAACACTGAACGGCGGCGCACCCCGGCTGAACGGCGGCGCACCCCGCGCGAAGCGGTCCGCTCTCACGCGGCGCGCGCCCGCACTCGTGCCGCGCGCGCCCGGTCCGGCACCGCGCGCAGCGGGGGCGCCGGGGCCCGGGTGGCACTGACCCGGTAGGTGATCCGGTTCGGGTCGGCGAGCGGCTCACCGAGCGTTATCCGGCCCGCGGCGTGCAGCGTGTCGCACTCGGCGGTCGGCAGCGCGACGTAGCAGCCTCCCCGGCCGGTGGCGGAGTCCAGGGGGCGCCAGTAGCTGTATCTGCGCCGTCCGTCTCCTCGCACGGTGACGAAGACGGGCGTGCGCGCGTCGGCGACGATGCGGAGGACGTCGGCCTCGGCGGCACCGAGCTGCGCGCGGCTCCGGGTCCCACGGGAGTCGGCGGTCTGCGGGCGGGCGGCGGTGAGCGGCATCGGCTGTGGCCTTTCCAGGTCAGTGACTCGAGAACGCCTACCCGGTTCGGCCGGTGTTGATCTCGATGGACCGCATTCTTGGGGTACGGCACTGACAAGTCTTGCCCGGAGTCTTGCCGGATCGAGGGCTCATCACTTAAATCACACCTTGAACTAAGCCGCGCCCTCAAGCGGTTGGTCCTGTCCGCACCCGCAGAAAGCTCACGCATGAGACTCAGATCCCTGGGTGTCGCGCTCGTCGCCACGGCGGCGCTCGTCACCCTGCCCGCCCCGATGACGGCCACCGCGGCCGACACTCCCCTCTCCCAGGGCCGGACGGCCACGTCGTCGTCGGCCGAGAACGCCGGAACGCCGTCCGGCAACGCCGTCGACGGCGACACGGCCACCCGGTGGTCGTCGGCCGCGAGCGACGGCCAGTGGCTCCAGGTCGACCTCGGCGCCACCGCCTCCGTCACCCGGGTCGTGCTCGACTGGGAGGCGGCCTACGGCAAGGACTACAAGATCCAGCTCTCCCAGGACGGGAGCACCTGGGCCGACGCGAAGACGGTCACCGGCGGCGACGGCGGCACCGACACCCTCGACGTCTCGGGCCAGGGCCGCTACGTCCGCATGCAGGGCGTCCACCGGGCCACCCCCTGGGGCTACTCCCTGTGGGAGTTCCAGGTCTTCGGCACCACCGGAGGCACCACGCCGGGCGGCTCCTGCGGCACCGGCAACGCCGCGCAGGGCAAGCCCGCCGCGGCCTCCTCCGTCGAGAACGCCGGGACACCCGCCGCCGCGGCCTTCGACGGCGACGCCGCCACCCGGTGGTCCAGCCAGGCCTCCGACCCGCAGTGGGTGCGGGTGGACCTGGGCGCCGTACGGGACCTGTGCAAGGTGGACCTGAACTGGGAAGCCGCCTATGCCAAGGACTTCCGCGTCGAAGCCTCCGCGGACGGACAGAACTGGCAGACGCTGAAGAGCGTCACGGGTGCCACCGGGGGCAAGGCCTCCTACGACGTCAGCGGTTCGGGCCGCTACGTCCGCATCCACGGCACGGCCCGCGCCACGGGCTACGGCTACTCGCTGTGGGAGGTCGCCGTGCACACCGGCACCACCGGCACTCCCCCGGTCGAGGGCGGCGGTGACCTGGGGCCGAACGTCATCGTCGTGGACCCCTCCACGCCGAACCTCCAGCAGAAGTTCGACCAGGTCTTCGCCCAGCAGGAGACGAACCAGTTCGGCAGCGGGCGCTACCAGTTCCTTATGAAGCCGGGCACCTACAACGGCATCAACGCCCAACTCGGCTTCTACACCTCCATCTCCGGCCTCGGCCTCAACCCGGACGACACGCAGATCAACGGTGACATCACCGTGGACGCGGGCTGGTTCAACGGCAACGCCACCCAGAACTTCTGGCGTTCGGCGGAGAACCTCGCGATCACGCCGTCCAACGGCACCGACCGCTGGGCCGTCGCCCAGGCGGCGCCGTTCCGCCGCATTCACGTCAAGGGCGGCCTCAACCTCGCCCCCAACGGCTACGGCTGGGCCTCCGGCGGCTACATCGCCGACTCGAAGATCGACGGCACGGTCGGTCCCTACTCCCAGCAGCAGTGGTACACCCGGGACAGCTCGGTCGGCGGGTGGACCAACGGCGTCTGGAACATGACGTTCACGGGCGTCGAGGGCGCGCCGGCGAGCAACTTCGAGACCGGCCCGTACACCACGCTCGACACCACGCCGGTCTCCCGCGAGAAGCCGTTCCTCTACCTGGACGGCAACGAGTACAAGGTGCGCGTGCCCGCCAAGCGGACCAACGCCCGCGGCGTCTCCTGGCCCGCGAACGCCGGTGGCACCTCCCTGCCGCTCAGCCAGTTCTACGTGGTCAAGCCCGGTGCGACGGCGGCGACCATCAACGCCGCCCTCGACCAGGGTCTCAACCTGCTGTTCACGCCCGGTGTCTACCACATCGACCAGACCATCGAGGTCGACCGGGCCGGCACCGTCGTGCTGGGGCTCGGGCTGGCCACCATCATTCCGGACGGCGGCGTGGACGCCATGCACGTGGCCGACGTCGACGGCGTGCGGCTCGCGGGCTTCCTCATCGACGCCGGTCCGGTGAACTCCGACACGCTGCTGCGGATCGGGACGCCGGGCGGGAACGCCGACCACGCGGCCAACCCCACCACCATGCAGGACGTGTTCATCCGCGTCGGCGGCGCCGGACCGGGCAAGGCCACCGACTCCGTGGTGGTCGAGAGCGACGACGTCATCATCGACCACACCTGGCTCTGGCGGGCCGACCACGGCGAAGGCGTCGGCTGGGAGACCAACCGCGCCGACTACGGCCTGCGGGTCAACGGCGACGACGTCCTGGCGACGGGGCTGTTCGTCGAGCACTTCAACAAGTACGACGTCTACTGGAGCGGGGAGCGCGGCCGGACCGTCTTCTTCCAGAACGAGAAGGCCTACGACGCCCCGAACGAGGCCGCCATCACCCACGACGGCATCGTCGGCTACGCGGCCTACAAGGTCGCGGACTCGGTGAACACGCACGAGGCGGTGGCGCTGGGCAGTTACTGCAACTTCACGTCCGACCCGACGATCGTCCAGCACCACGGATTCCAGGTGCCGGTCAGGCCGGGCGTCAGGATGCGCCACCTCCAGGTGATCTCACTGGGCGGCAAGGGCCAGTACCGCCACGTCATCAACGACACCGGCGCGGCCACGTCGGGGACGGACACCGTGCCGTCCAAGGTCGTCCAGTTCCCGTGACCGGCGACGAGCAGGCCGAGTAACGGGCCCGCTCACGCCTGACGCGCCCCGCAGCGGATGCGGGGCGCGTCACGGGACGAACGATCCCTCCCCCTCAGGCGAGTTGCACGAGGAGGTCGCCGCCCTCGACCTGCTGGATGCGGTTGATGGCGAGCCTGGTCACCGTGCCGGACTTCGGGGCGGTGATCGAGGCCTCCATCTTCATCGCCTCGATGGTGGCCACGGTGGCACCGGCCTCCACCCGGTCCCCCTCGGCGACGGAGAGGGTCACCACACCGGCGAACGGCGCCGCGACCTGGCCGGGGTCCGCCCGGTCGGCCTTCTCCGTCACCGGGGCGTCGGAGGCCGCCGACCGGTCGCGCACCTGGATCGGACGGAGCTGGCCGTTCAGGGAGGACATCACGGTACGCATGCCGCGCTCGTCGGCGTCGCCGACCGCCTGCAGCTCGATGAGCAGCCGGACGCCGGGATCGAGGTCGACCGTGTACTCCTTGCCCGGTCGCAGCCCGTAGAAGAAGTCCTTGCTGTCGAGGACGCTGGTGTCGCCGAACGAGGCGCGGTGGGTGTCGAACTCGCGGGCGGGGCCCGGGAACAGCAGCCGGTTGAGGGTCGCCCGGCGGTCCTTCTCGAGGCCGGTGCGGTCGTCGGCGGCCAGTTCCGGCAGGGGCCTGGCCCCGGCACGGCCCCGCAGCGCCCTGCTGCGGAACGGCTCGGGCCAGCCGCCGGGCGGGGTGCCCAGCTCGCCGCGCAGGAAGCCGACGACGGAGTCCGGGATGTCGAACCGGTCCGGTCGCGCCTCGAAGTCCGCCGGGGAGACACCGGCGCCCACCAGGTGCAGGGCCAGGTCGCCGACCACCTTGGAGGAGGGGGTGACCTTCACCAGGCGGCCCAGCATCCGGTCGGCGGCGGCGTACATCGCCTCGATGTCCTCGAAGCGGTCGCCGAGGCCGAGCGCGATGGCCTGGGTACGCAGGTTGGAGAGCTGGCCGCCGGGGATCTCGTGGTGGTAGACGCGGCCGGTCGGGGCGGCCAGGCCCGCCTCGAAGGGGGCGTAGACCTTGCGGACGCTCTCCCAGTACGGCTCCAGGTCACCGACGGCCTGGAGGCCGAGGCCGGTGGGCCGGGCGGTGTGGTCGGTCGCGGCGACGATCGCCGACAGCGACGGCTGCGAAGTCGTCCCGGCCATGGACGCCACCGCTCCGTCGACCGCGTCCGCGCCGGCCTGGACCGCGGCCAGGTAGGTGGCGAGCTGGCCGCCGGTGGTGTCGTGGGTGTGCAGGTGCACCGGCAGGCCGAACTCCCGGCGCAGCGCCGAGACCAGCGTCGCGGCGGCCGGGGCGCGCAGCAGACCGGCCATGTCCTTGACCGCCAGCACGTGTGCGCCGGCGTTCACGATCCGCTCGGCGAGCCGCAGGTAGTAGTCGAGGGTGTAGAGCCGCTCGGACGGGTCGGACAGGTCGGCGGTGTAGCACAGCGCGACCTCCGCGACGGCGGTGCCGGTCTGCCGTACGGCCTCGATCGCGGGGCGCATCTGCTCCACGTCGTTGAGGGCGTCGAAGACGCGGAAGATGTCGATGCCGGTGGCGGCGGCCTCCTGCACGAAGGCGTCGGTCACCTCGGTCGGGTAGGGGGTGTAGCCCACGGTGTTGCGGCCGCGCAGCAGCATCTGGAGGCAGATGTTGGGCACGGCCTCGCGCAGGGCGGCCAGCCGCTCCCACGGGTCCTCCGCGAGGAAGCGCAGGGCGACGTCGTAGGTGGCGCCGCCCCAGCATTCCAGGGACAGCAGCTGGGGCAGGGTGTGGGCGACCACCGGCGCGACGGCGAGCATGTCCTTGGTGCGCACCCGGGTGGCGAGCAGCGACTGGTGGGCGTCGCGGAAGGTGGTGTCGGTGACGCCGATGGCGGACGACTCGCGCAGCCGGCGGGCGAAGCCCTCGGGGCCCAGCTCGGCCAGCAGCTGCCGGGAGCCGGCCGGGGGTTCGCCGGCGGGCACCGTCGGCAGCTTGGTCAGCGGGTCGACCAGTTCGGGCCGTTCGCCGTGCGGCTTGTTCACGGTGACGTCGGCGAGGTAGGTCAGCAGCTTGGTGCCGCGGTCGGCGGAGTGTCGGGCGGTGAGCAGGTGGGGGCGCTGCTCGATGAAGGAGGTCGTGACCCGGCCGGCCTGGAAGTCCGGGTCGTCGAGCACCGCCTGGAGGAAGGGGATGTTGGTCGTGACGCCGCGGATGCGGAACTCGGCGACCGCACGCCGGGCGCGGTTCACGGCGGTGGTGAAGTCCCGTCCCCGGCAGGAGAGCTTGACCAGCATCGAGTCGAAGTGCGCGCTGATCTCCGTACCGGCGTGGGTGGTACCGCCGTCGAGCCGGATGCCCGAGCCGCCCGGCGAGCGGTACGCGCTGATCTGGCCGGTGTCCGGGCGGAAGCCGTTGGCCGGGTCCTCGGTGGTGATGCGGCACTGCAGCGCGGCACCGCGCAGGGTGATGTTCTCCTGGGCGAGACCGAGGTCGGCCAGCGTCTCACCGGCGGCGATGCGCAGCTGGGACTGGACGAGGTCGACGTCGGTGACCTCCTCGGTGACCGTGTGCTCGACCTGGATGCGCGGGTTCATCTCGATGAAGACGTGGTTGCCGTCCCGGTCGACGAGGAACTCCACGGTCCCGGCGTTGCGGTAGCCGATCTGCCGGGCGAAGTTCACGGCGTCGGCGCAGATCCGCGTCCGCAGCGCCGGGGCGAGGTTGGGCGCGGGCGCCAGCTCGATCACCTTCTGGTGGCGGCGCTGCACCGAGCAGTCCCGCTCGAAGAGGTGGATGACGTCGCCCTCGCCGTCGGCGAGGATCTGCACCTCGATGTGGCGGGGTTCGACGACCGCCTTCTCCAGGAACACGGTGGAGTCGCCGAAGGCGGAGGCGGCCTCGCGGGACGCCGCCTCGATGGCCTCGCGCAGCTGGGCGGGTTCCTCGACGCGGCGCATGCCGCGCCCGCCGCCGCCCGCGACCGCCTTGACGAACACCGGGAAGCCGACGTCGTCGGCGGCGCGGACGAGTTCGTCCACGTCGGTGGAGGGCGCGGAGGAGCCGAGCACCGGTACGCCCGCCTCGCGGGCGGCGGCCACGGCGCGGGCCTTGTTGCCGGTCAGTTCCAGGATCCGGGCGCTGGGTCCGACGAAGGTGATCCCGGCCTCTTCGCAGGCACGGGCCAGTTCGGGGTTCTCGGACAGGAATCCGTAACCCGGGTAGACGGCGTCGGCTCCCGCACGGCGGGCCGCGCTGACGATCTCCTCCACGGAGAGATACGCCCGCACCGGATGGCCCGGCTCCCCGATCTCGTAGGCCTCGTCGGCCTTCAGCCGGTGGAGCGAGTTGCGGTCCTCGTGCGGGAAGACGGCGACGGTGCGCGCGCCGAGCTCGTAGCCCGCACGAAACGCCCGGATCGCGATCTCACCGCGGTTGGCGACCAGCACCTTGCGGAACATTCTTGATCCCTTCAGCCTGCCGGGTGACGAGACCATGGTGTCGGCGCCGCCCCCGGTACGCCATGTGAGCCGGGCCACTTCCGACTCTGTCAAGGACCTGTGCCGTTGTGGAGGGGCCGGGCGCCGGAGCCGGTGCCGGTGACCGCGGTGAGGCGGCGGCGGATCCGGTCGACGCCGACCGGTGTGCGGGAGGGGGCGGCGGTGGTGCAGCCGGGCAGACCCGCCTTGGCCAGGGTGCTCAGCAGGGCCCTGGGACCGCTGTCGAGGTAGGTGGTGAATCCGGCCAGGCGCATCGCGCGCAGGGTTCGGTGGAAGGCCACGGGCTCGGTGAGGTGGGCGGCCGCCACGGTGCGCAGTTGTGCCGCGGTGCGTGCGGGCCCCGCCGCCGCGGCCGTGTACACGGTGAGCGCGGGCGGGGCGACGGGCTGCGCCCGCAGAAGGCGCCTGAAGGCCTGGTGGACCCCGGTGAGCAGGGGGTGGTGGTAGGCGGTGCGGCTGGTCAGCGGGGTGGCGCGGCGGCCGAGCGCCCGGGCCGTACGCCGGACGGTGGCCAGCTGGTCGTCGGGCCCGGCCAGGACCGTCTGGTGGGGGGCGTTGCGGGCGGCGATCCGTACCTGCGGAAGGTCCTCGGCGCGCAGGAGGTCCGCTGCCGCCTCGGCGGTCAGGTCGGTGGCCAGCAGACCCGCCGCCGGCAGTGCGGCGTCCCGCAGCAGCCGGTCCCGGACGTGCAGCAGCCGCACGCCCTGTCCGAGGGTGAGGGCTCCGGCCACGGTGAGGGCGGCGAGGTCGCCCACGCTGTGGCCGAGCACCGCGTGGACGGGCGACGGCGCGAGGTCGAGCAGGACGGTGGCGCAGGCGACCACCGCGGCATAGGTGGCCAGGTCGAAGGCGAGGGGGTCGGCGAGCACGAGCGGCTCGGGGCCGGGGGCGCCGGCGTCGGTGAGGAGGCGGCCGACGGGTGTCCCGGTGCCGCCGAGGGCGGCGCGGTGGCCGTCCACGGTACGCAGCACCTTCGCGACGGACGGGACGTCGCTCAGGTGCCGCAGGGCGCCGGGGAGGTAGGCCCCCTGGCCAGGGCACATCAGCACGGTGTGCGGTGTGCCGCCGGTGGGGGCCGGCAGGTCGCTCCTCACGAGGCGTCGGCGAAGGCGAGTGCGACGTTGTGCCCGCCGAATCCCATGCTCGTGGTGACGGCCGCGAGGGGCCCTGAGGGCAGTGCCGCGGGGCTGCGGCCGACGACGTTCAGGCCGATCTCGGGGTCCACGCGTTCGAGACTGCAGGCGGGCGGTGCCGTTCTGTCCCGGAGGGCGAGGACGGTGAGGACGGCCTCGATGGCTCCGGCGGCGCCGAGGGTGTGCCCGAAGGCGGCCTTGGTGGCGCTGACCGGCACGTCGTCCAGTCCCTCGGCGAAGACGCTGTGCAGTGCCCGCGCCTCGCCGAGGTCGCCGAGCGGGGTGGAGGTGGCGTGGGCGTTGATGTGCCGGATCTGCTCCGGAAGGAGCCCGGCGTCGCGCAGCGCCGCCTCGACGGCGGCCGCGCAGCCCGTTCCGCCGGGCGCGGGCTGGGCCACGTGGTGGCTGTCGTTGGTGATGCCCGCGCCGGTCAGCCGGCCGTGGACGCGGGCCCCGCGGGCGGCGGCGTGTGCGGCGCTCTCGACGACGAGCATGCCGGCGCCCTCCCCCATCACGAATCCGTCCCGGTCGGCGTCGAAGGGTCTGGACGCCCCCTTGGGGTCGTCGTGGCGCCGGGAGAGGGCCTGCAACCGTGCGAACCCGGCCAGAGCGAGCGGGTGCAGCGCGGCCTCGGCGCCGCCCGCGACCACGATGTCGGCGCGGCCGTCCCTGATCAGGCCGAGGGCCTGCGCGAGGGCCTCGGCTCCGGAGGCGCAGGCACTGACCGGGGCGTGGACCCCGGCCCTCGCGCCCACCATCAGCCCCACTTCGGCGGCCGGGTGGTTGGGCAGCATGACCGGGATGGTGCGCGGGCTCACCCGCCCCGCGCCCCGGGTCTCCAGACGGCGGTTCTGCTCCAGGATGCTGGTGAGCCCGCCCAGCCCCACTCCGACGACCACGGCCACTCGCGAGCCGTCCCCGGGGAGTGGGGGCGCGTCGGGGAAGCCCGCGTCGCGGACGGCCTCCCGGGCGGCGACGAGGGCGAACTGCGCCGCGCGGTCGCAGTGCGCCGCCTTGGCGGACGACAGGGCCGTCCTGGGGTCGACCGCGGCCGGAGCCGCCAGATAGACCCGCGCCGGACCCTCCGGCGCTCCGAAGTCGACGCGCTCGACGCCGCACACGCCGCCCAGCAGGGCCCGCCAGGTGGACGGGACGTCGCCGCCCAGCGCGGTCGTCATCCCCAGCCCCGTGATGACGGCGGCCCCCTCCTCGGTGGCCGGGTCGGCCGCGTGTCGTGGGCTCACGCGGTGCCGCCCGCGGGGGCGGCGACCGCTTCGGCGAGGTGGGCGGCGATCTGCCGCACCGTCGTGAGCCGGTCGGCCTGCTCCTGCGGCACCTCGATCTGCCAGCGGTCCTCGATCGCGGCGACCAGTTCCAGCCTGGCCAGCGAGTCGACGCCCAGGTCGTCCCGCAGGGAGGAGTCCGGCTCGATCTCCTCCACGGACAGGTCCTCGACCGTGGCGGCCAGCAGGTCCCGCAGTTCGTCGAGCAGCTGTCGTTCGTCAGCGGTGGACGGCATGTCCGGTTCCTCCTTCGTCCGTGCACGGCGCGCCCGGGGGGAGCGGGCGGGAGGACCCGGCCTCTCGGGCGCGCCGGCGGTGTCCGGCGACCTGCCGGCTGCACGCCGACAGGCTGTCCGGCGGTCCGGCACGGTAAGCGCCGGGTTCGGGGGGACGGCGGAGCACCGGGGGCACGTGAGGGGCTTCTGCGGGCCGTTCGTGTCCGCCCTTCACCTTGAAGCGCCCCGCGGCGGACCGAGGGTGGCGGACCGCGAGCGCGTAACGGGCCGGGCCCGGCCGGGGCGGTGGTGTCGCACACCGCCCGCTTCCTCAACGGACCTTGGCGGCTCTTTTAAGGCTTTCTGAAGATGACCTTCGAACGGCCGTTTCACGCCGATCGCGCCCTAGGCTCTCGAACACCCCCCACAGTCCCGGTGGGCGCGGTCGCGTCCGCCGGGGACGGGGCTCCGTCAGCCGACCGACAAGCCGAGGTGTCCTGCGTATGGGTTCCCGCCGAGCCGCTCGCCCGTCCCGCTCCCACGCCCGCCCGCGCGGCGGGCTCCGGACCCGCGGTACCGCGCTGGCGATCGGCGCCGTCGCCCTGACCGCGGGCGTCGGTATCACGCTGGCCGTCACGGACGGCGACGACGGCGCGGCCTCGGACCGGGTCGTCGCCAACGCCGCCGACGAGGCTCCGAACACCGAGGACGCGGCGGGCGGTGCGGCGCCGCTCACATCCCCGTCGGCGAGCCCGAGCGCCACGGCGAGCGCCTCGCCGAGCAGAAGCGCCGAGCCGAAGAAGACGGCGAAGAAGACGGCGAGCCCGACGGCAGGCACGACCGGGGCGCCCGCGCCCGCGCCGGCGTCCAAGGCTCCGGCCAGGGTCACCACGGGGAGCGGCGGCGACCGGTCCGGGGACGGCGGGGGCAGCGGCTCGGGACCGGGCGGCGGAGCCGGCTCGGGCACAGGGGAGGACTCGGACTCCGGTTCCGGTGCGACGGGCGGGGTGGAGGCGCAGGTCCTCGCGCTGGTGAACGAGGAGCGGTCCGCGGCGGGCTGCTCCCCGGTCACCGCGAACGACAGGCTGACCCGGGCCGCGGACGACTACAGCGACGTCATGGCGGGCAGCGGGGTGATGTCCCACACGGGCCCCGACGGCTCCACCATGGCGAGCCGGGTCGAGGCCGCCGGCTACCGGTGGTCGACGCTGGGAGAGAACATAGCCCGGGGCCAGGCGGACGCCGCCTCGGTGATGGACTCCTGGATGAACAGCCCCGGCCACCGCGCGAACATACTCAACTGCTCCTTCAAGGAGCTGGGCGTCGGCGTCCACTTCGGCGACGTCGGCCCCTGGTGGACCCAGGACTTCGGTACCGGCCGCTGACGCCGGTCACCGCTCCCCGCCGCCGCGCGCGTCCGCGTCCGCCAGCGCGAACGACACCCGTACCCGGGCGCCTCCGAGCGGCGCGCGGGTGATCGTCAGTTCGCCGTCCGCCGTGCGGGCCGCCCGGGCCACGATGTCCAGGCCGAGCCCGGTGGAGCCGCCGACGCTGACGCCCCGGGTGAGCGCCGCCCCGGGATCGGCCACGCCGGGCCCGGCGTCGTCGACCGTGAGGTGGACGTATGGGTCCTGCCGTTCCACGCGCACCACGAAGCGGGTGCCCTGCGGGGTGTGCCGGAAGACGTTGCCGATCAGGGCGTCGACGACGGCCGCGAGGTCGTCCTCGGGAAAGGCCACGGGCGTCGGACGCGGCGTGAAGGAGCGCTCGCACAGCCGCTCCTGCTGGGCTGCGAGAACCGACCAGAAGTCCAGGCGCACGGCGACCACCTCGGCGACGTCGCACGGTTTCGCCGCGCCCGCCCCGGCACCGGCGAGCTGTACCGACGCCAGAGGGGTACGTGCCGCCGCGATGATCGAGTCGAGCTCGCTCTCCAACTGGCCGGCCGCTTCCGTGACCCGCCGGGCGCTCGGTGTCGCGCCCATCCGGTCGGCCTCCAGGTAGAGGGCGGTCAGCGGGGTGCGCAGCCGGTGCGAGAGGTCGGCGACCAGTTCGCGTTCGACGGCGAGCAGGTCCACGACCCGGTCGGCCATGGTGTTGAACGCCACCCCGGCCTCCTGGAGCTCGGGCGGGCCGTCCGGTTCCACCCGTACGCGGAGGTCGCCGGAGCCGAGGGCGAGCGAGGCGCGCTTGAGGCCCCGGGAGGAGCGGACCACGCGGGCACCGAGCCGGTCGGCGACCAGTACCGAGCCGCCCACCAGTCCCAGGGCGAGCAGGGCCATCACGCCCCAGGAGGCAGTGACGCCCCGGGTGAGGTCCGCGGCGGGCACGTAGGCCTCCACGACCGCGACCCGGTCGCCCCGCAGGACGACGGGCTGGAGGTACGCCCAGCCGTCCGAGGTGTCGACGGCCAGCGTCTCGCGCCCCCGTACGGCCCGGTCCAGCGCCTCCTCGGGTGCGTGCGGGGTTCCGACGAAGCCGCCGTCGGGCAGCCGTACGACCAACTGGTCGGAGGAGCCGAGTTCCGCGACGGCCTGCTGGACGTCGGCCCGCCGGGTGGTGAGGGCGAGCACCGGTGAGAGGGCCGCGGCCCGCTGCTCGGCGGCGGTGGTGACCCGGTCCCGTGCCTGTTCGCGGACGAGGAGGGCGAGCGGAACGAGGAAGGACAGCGCCACCATCGAGGTGACGGCCAGGGCGATCCCGGCGAGGGCGCGTCTCATGGCGAGCCGACCAGCTTGATGCCGATACCCCGCACGGTGTGGAGATAGCGAGGCTTTCGCGCCTTCTCTCCCATTTTGCGGCGGAGTGCCGAGAGGTGGACGTCCACCGTCTGGTCGTCCACATAGGGCTGCTGCCACACCTCGGCGAGGATCCGCTGCCTGGACATGACCTGGCCCGCGTTGGCGGCCAGGTAGGCGAGCAGGTCGAACTCGCGGCGGGTGAGGGGGAGTTCCCGGCCGGCGAGGTGGGCGGTGCGCGCGGTGGGGTCGATGCGGAGGTCCGCCACCTGGAGGACGGGGCGCCGTGCGGCCCGGAGGTCGTCGGGCGCGGAGCGGCGCAGCACGGCGGCGAGGCGGGCCGCGAGCTGGCCGCCGGAGAAGGGCTTGACCATGTAGTCGTCGGCCCCGGCGTTGAGCACCCGGATGATCTCGGTGTCGTCGTCACGGGCGGTGGCGACCAGCACCGGGACGCGGGATATGCCGCGGATCATCCGCAGCACGTCGAGGCCGTCGAGGTCGGGCAGCCCGAGGTCGAGCACGACGATGTCCGGTGGACTCCGGGTGATCTCGCGCAGCGCCTCGAAACCCTGGTGTGCGGTCTTCACCGCGTAGCCGTGTCCGGTGAGGACCTCTATCAGCGCGGCCCGGATCACGGGGTCGTCCTCGACGACAAGTACGGAGGCCATGGGCAGGCACGTTAGCCGGTCCGTCACCATGGTGTCGTGTCCCGTCTCCTGCGCCACCTGATCATCTGGCTGTCCTGTACGGCGGCCAGTGTCACGGCTGTCATCCTCACCATCCACTTCGTGGTGGGGTCGACCCGGCCGACCGCGCCGGTCGCGCAGACGGCGCCGAAGGAGCCCCCGGTGTCCCCCCGCCCCACCGTCTCCAGGACCGCGAAGCCCTCCCCCAGCCCGTCGCCGACGAGCCGGAGGCCCAGCCCGACGCCGTCCCGCACCAGCGGGAAGCCGCCCGAGCCGGCACCGACACCGACACCGACGCCGACACCGAGCCCTCGCACCATGCCCCCGCGGCAGCCGGCGGGCGGGGGTGACCCGGGGTGCGAGGAGGGCGGGGCCGGCGTGTACACGGTGCCCTCCGAGGGCGGCAAGGCGACCGTGCGGTTCGGCGGCGGCGGGGTGTGCCTGGTCTCGGCGGTGCCGGGCCAGGGCTTCACGGTGAGCACGGAGCAGAGCGAGCCGCGGACGCTGAAGGTGACGTTCACGGCAGACCGCCACCGCTCCGAGATCACCGCGACGACGCAGCCGCGGAGCCGGGCCGATGTCCGCGAGGTGGCGTGGTGACGTCCGTCGCCCGCCACCGGCCGGGGCGGTGACTGCCCGCCGCCGGCCGGGACGTACGGTCACGGCGTGGCGCAGGAGGCCCCGTTGAGGGTGAACGCGGTCGGGGCGGTGTTGGTGTCGCCCTTCCCGGCGGTGAAGCCGAGGGTGACCGTGCCGCCGGCCGGGATGGTGGCCGTGTAGGAGGCCGGGGCGACGCTCACGGCGCCCGCGCCGCTCTGGGTGGCGCTGCCTCCCCACATGTTCGTGATGGTCTGGCCGTCCGCGAAGGCGAAGGCGAGCGTCCACGGTCCGACGGCGGCGCTCCCGGTGTTGCGGACGGCCATCTCACCCTGGAAGCCGCCCGGCCATTCGCCCACGATCCGGTATTCGACGGAGCAGGCGGCGCCGGGGGTGCCGTCGCCCTCGCCGGTGGTGACCTCCACGGCGGCGGAGCGGGCGGACCTGTTGCCCGCCGCGTCGCGGGCGTAGACGGCGAAGGTGTACGTGGTGCCGGCGGTGAGGCCGGTCACGGTGGCGGTGGTGGCCGTCGAGGCGGCGACGCCGGTCTCGGTGTCCTCACCGATCCGGACGACGTCGTAGCCGGTGACCGCGGTGTCGTCGGTGGCGGCGGCCCAGCGGAGCGTGACGGAGGTCTCCGTGACCGCGGAGGCGCTCGGGGTGCCGGGAGCCGTCGGGGCCTCGGTGTCGTCCGGGGCCCCGCCGCCGTAGACGGTGGCCTCCCGCGAGGTCTGGGCGATGCCGTTGACGCCGCGGAAGACGCGTTCGCCCCAGGAGCTGAACCTGCTGGGATCGAAGTCGGTCGCCAGGTCGAGGACCGGGTCGGTGTTGCCGCTCCACGACCAGGCCAGGTAGCCGAGGCGGAGCTGCTCGGCAGTGGCCATCACGGTGTCCTCGTCCGGGTCGCCGTACTGGTCGGCGGGGCCCCCGAACTCGCCGATGAGGATGGGCAGTTTCGCGTCGACGAAGGTGTTCAGGTAGTCGGTGACCTTCTGGGCGGTGTCGAAGACGCTGTACATGTGGATGGAGAAGATCAGGTTGCCGGTCGGGTCGGCGTCGTAGACGGACCGCGCGTTGGCACGCATGACGCCCTGCCAGTCCTGGCCCCAGTTGGGCGCGTCCACCATGATCGTGTGCTGGAGTCCGGCGCCGCGCAGCTTCTCGACCGCGGCGACGGTCGGCCCGGTCCAGCCGGCGGGGTCGGTGTTGCCCCAGGGCTCGTTGCCGATGTTGACGACGACGTAGTCCTCCTGACCGGCCAGCACGTCCTTGAGGCCGATCCAGTAGTCGGCCGCGTGGTCGAGGGTGCCGGCCGCGGCGTCCTCGCCGTAACCGGTGGTGTCGTGCACCTCCAGTACGCAGACCAGCCGGTTGGCCTTGCACCGGCCGATGACGGCGGCCACGTCCTCGGGGCTGTTCTCGCTCCAGCGGTACCCGTCGGACAGGACGACCCGGACGCTGTTGGCGCCCAGTGCCTTGATGTCCGCCAGTGACCGGGTCTCGCCGGGGTACCAGGTGTGGGCGTGGTTGACCCCGCGCATGACGAAGTCGTTGCCGTTGCCCTCCAGCAGCCGGCCCGCGCTGACGTGCAGGCCGGCCGCCTGGGCGGTGGACGGCCGGGCGGTGGACGACTGACCCCCCGGCGACTTGGCCACGGCGGCGCCCGGGCAGAGGGCACCGACGACGACCAGCCCGATCAGCGCGGCCAGAGTGGCCGACAGGCGGGTCAGAGGGTTCTTCGGTGTATCGCGTCTTGCTCTGCGCACGGCGACTCCAGGACTGGGTAGTGCGGACACGATGGACGACGAGGCGTGGGAGCGCTCCCATGAACTCACCGCGGCGCGTACACGTCAAGACGGGGCGGACAGAAAACGCTTGCCGCCCGGGCCCCGGGCATCCGACGGGATCGAACGACCGGGCCCTCGCCGAGGCAGCCAAGCGTCTCGCGGGTGTCCCGGCCCGGGGCCCACCGCGTCGCTGCGGGAACCGCGGGTCTGGCGCAGGCCTACGAGCCGTCCGGTGTGCACCCGCGCCGCGGCCGGGGCCCGCCGTCCGGGTGAGGCCCTGGACGGGTTCGTCGCCGCGTACAGCGACGCCTGCGGGGCGCGGGACACGCCGGGCTTCCGCCACCGGGCCGGCCGGGCGGCTCGCGGCCGACCGCACCGGCGGCGCCGCACGCGGTGGGGAAGAGCCTGCCGTAGGCGGCGGCACGGTTCAGGGCGCTGAGGCGCCAGGCGAGGCGCGCGGATCGACGCCTACCGGGAGCTGGTGGCCGAGGTGATCACCCCGCCGGGCGGCCGTCCGGAACCCGCCCCGGGGTCCGCGCACGACCGGCTGCTGAAGGCGCTGACCGACCGGACGGGCGCGGCGCAGGATCAGGGCACGTCGCCCCACCAGTCGAAGCGGCGGGCGTCGCCCGGCCTCGGGGCGTACGAGGAGCGGCCGCCCGGGCCGTAGTGGCCTATCTCCGTCGCCAGGGTCACTCCACGGTCGCGCTCACGCTCCGTGAGGTCCGTGACGTCCAGCAGCAGTCCGTCCAGGGGGCCGCCCACCAACTGGGCGTAGACGCGTCCGGCGCGCGGTCCGGGGTTGTCGTGGTCGGCGCCGTAGACCCTGCCCCGCATGAACTCCACCTCATCCATGAAGCGCAGCCTCGCATCCGCCACTGACAACGGCTCGGACGCCGGGGACCGGCCGCTACCGGAAGGGTGGTTCGTCCAGCAGTTCCAGCAGGCAGCGGGCGCCCGCCACGGCCGTCGCGGCACCGGCGGCGCCGCATGCGGTGGGGAAGAGCCTGCCGTAGGCGGCGGCACGGTTCAGGGCACTGAGGCGCCAGGCGAGGCGCACCGCGCGACGCAGTTCCGCCGCCGTCCGCCCGGCGCCCGTCCAGGGCTCCAGGTAGGCGTCGCGCAGGCGCGGCAGCACCTGCGGTCCGTGGCGCTCGGCGGCCCGGCGGGCGGGGACGGCGAGGCTGGAGAAGGGGTGGGCGACGACGGCGTCGCCCCAGTCGAAGAAGGTGAACCTGCCGGGCGCGGGACGGAACAGCTGTCCGTCGTGCAGATCCGCGTGGTCGAGGGAGGCGGGGACGCCGAGGGCCGCGAGTTCCGCGCACCAGTCCAGGATGCGGGGGCGCAGTTCCCGTAGCGCGGCCCGGTCCCCGGGCGGCAGCGGGGTGTCGTCGAGCCGGTCGAGGACACCGGGCAGCGCTGTGGGGGGCACGGCGGGGACACCCAGGCGTTCGATCTCGGTCGTGCGCGCGGTCAGGGCGTACTGCACGGCCGCGTACTGGCGCAGGAGTTCCTCCCACGCCCCGGGACCGACCGTCTCCCGTGCGAGTACGTCCCGGAAGAGCGGTCCCCCGTCGGGCAGCAGCGACCAGCCGCGGTGGGTGTCCACCGCCAGCGGCTCCAGCACGTGCCGGGGGACCCAGCGGGCGAGCGCCGCGGTCAGCGGGCCCTCGAAGGCACTGGCCGGCGGATTCGCCTTGAACCAGACCGCGTCGCGCCTCTCGACGGACACCCGCAACAGGACGGACCACGGCCGCAGCCGCACCCGCCACTCCCCCGTCGGCCGCAGCCCGTGGGCGGCCAGCCCGGCCGCCACCCAGTCGAGTGCCGCGGTGCGCCAGGCCCTTCGCTCCCAGGGGGTGACGGTGTCCTGGTACCGCCCCCGGTCCACGGTCACCGGCGCGTCTGCGAACATCACGCCATCCCAGCACCGTGCGCCGCGGGGGGCCACCGTATTCCGACCCTTCCGGGCCGGCCGGCGTGTGCCGGCCGGCCCGGGGGTCTCCCGGTCAGACCAGGTCGAAGCGGTCGAGGTTCATGACCTTGGCCCAGGCGGCGACGAAGTCGTGCACGAACTTCTCCTTGGCGTCGTCGCTCGCGTAGACCTCGGCGAGCGCCCGCAGCTCGGAGTTCGATCCGAACACCAGGTCGGCGCGGCTGCCGGCCCACTTGACCTCACCCGTGGCGGCGTCCCGGCCCTCGAACGTGGTCTGGTCCTCGGACGTCGACTTCCACGTGATGCCCAGGTCGAGCAGGTTCACGAAGAAGTCGTTGGTCAGCGAGCCCGGCGTCCGGGTGAACGCACCGAGCTGAGACTGCTGGTGACCTGCGCCCAGGACACGCAGGCCGCCGACGAGGACGGTCATCTCGGGCGCGCTCAGGGTGAGCAGGTTCGCCCGGTCGAGGAGCAGGAACTCGGCCGGCAGGCGGTTGCCCTTGCCGTGGTAGTTGCGGAAGCCGTCGGCGGTGGGCTCGAGCGCCTCGAAGGACTCGGCGTCGGTGTGCTCCTCCGTCGCGTCCACGCGGCCGGCGGCGAACGGGACCTCCACCTGGTAGCCGGCCTCCTTGGCGGCCTTCTCGACGGCGGCGGAGCCGCCGAGGACGATCAGGTCGGCCAGCGAGACCCGCTTGGCGCCGGCGCCGGAGTTGAACTCCCGCTGGACGTCTTCCAGGACCCGCAGGACCCGCGCCAGCTCGTCGGGCTCGTTGACCTCCCAGCCGCGCTGCGGCTCCAGGCGGATGCGGGCGCCGTTGGCACCGCCGCGCTTGTCACTGCCGCGGAAGGTGGACGCCGAGGCCCACGCGGTGGACACCAGCTGCGCGACGGAAAGACCGGACTCGAGGAGCTTGGTCTTGAGGGTCGCGATGTCCTCGGCGTCGATGGGCTCGCCCTCGGGCTCGGGCAGCGGGTCCTGCCAGACCAGGGTCTCCTCGGGGACCTCCGGGCCGAGGTACAGGGACTTGGGGCCCATGTCGCGGTGGGTCAGCTTGTACCAGGCGCGGGCGAAGGCGTCCGCGAATTCCTCGGGGTTCTCGTAGAACCGGCGGGAGATCGGCCCGTAGATCGGGTCGAGGCGCAGCGACAGGTCCGTGGTGAGCATCCTCGGGCGGTGCTTCTTCGACGGGTCGTGCGCGTCGGGGACGATCTGCGGGGCGTCCTTCGCCACCCACTGGTTGGCGCCGGCCGGGCTCTGCTCGAGCTCGTAGTCGAACTCGAAGAGGTTCTTGAAGAACCCGTTGCTCCACCGGGTCGGCGTGCTGGTCCAGGTGACCTCCAGACCGGAGGTGATGGCGTCCCCGCCCTTGCCCGTGCCGTGGGTGCTCTTCCAGCCCAGGCCCATCTGCTCCATGGACGCGGCCTCGGGGTCGTCGCCGACGGCGTCGGCCGGGCCGGCACCGTGGGTCTTGCCGAAGGTGTGGCCGCCGGCGATCAGCGCGACGGTCTCCTCGTCGTTCATCGCCATGCGGCGGAACGTCTCCCGGATGTCGCGGGCGGCGGCGATCGGGTCCGGGTTGCCGTTGGGGCCCTCCGGGTTGACGTAGATCAGGCCCATCTGGACGGCGCCGAGCGGGTTCTCCAGCTCGCGGTCGCCGGTGTAACGCCGATCGTCGAGCCAGGTGGTCTCGGGGCCCCAGTAGACGTCCTCCTCGGCCTCCCAGACGTCGGCGCGGCCACCGGCGAAGCCGAAGGGCTCGAAGCCCATCTGCTCCAGGGCGACGTTGCCGGTGAGGACCAGCAGGTCGGCCCAGGAGATGTTCTGGCCGTACTTCTTCTTGACCGGCCACAGCAGGCGGCGGGCCTTGTCGAGGTTGCCGTTGTCCGGCCAGCTGTTGAGCGGGGCGAAGCGCTGCTGGCCGGCGCCCGCGCCGCCGCGGCCGTCGCTGATGCGGTAGGTGCCCGCGCTGTGCCAGGCCATACGGATCATCAGCGGGCCGTAGTTGCCGAAGTCGGCGGGCCACCAGTCCTGCGAGGTGGTCAGCACCTCGGCGATGTCCCGCTTCACGGCCGGCAGGTCGAGGGCCGCGAAGGCCGCGGCGTAGTCGAACTCCTCACCCAGCGGGTTGGCCACCGCCGGGTTCTTGGCGAGGATCTTCAGGTTGAGCCGCTCCGGCCACCACTGACGGTTTCCGCCGCCCTGCGTGGGGTGCGGGGCGCGTCCGTGGGCGACCGGGCAACCACCCGCCTCCTCGGTTTTCGCGTCGGTCACGATGGCGTCGTGGTTCTCGGACATGGGGGAAATCCTTCCGGACGGGGCGGATCAAGGTGCTGGGGAAGTGCCGGGGGTGGAGCAGTCGGGGCACAGGCCCCGGTAGATGACCTCGGCCTCGTCTATGGCGAAGCCGTGGTCGTCGGAGGCGGTCAGACAGGGCGCGTCGCCGACGGCGCAGTCGACGTCGGCGAGGGCGCCGCAGGACCGGCACAGGACGTGGTGGTGGTTGTCACCGACCCGTCCCTCGAACCGTGCCGGGCTGCCGGGCGGTTCGATGCGGCGCACGAGCCGCGCCGCGGTGAGTGCGTGCAGGGCGTCGTACACGGCCTGGAGAGAGACGTGCCCGACGCGCCGGCGCACTCCGGACGTGAGGGCCTCGGCGTCGAGGTGGTCGCCCGCCCGGACGGTCTCGAGCAGCGCGACGCGGGCGGCGGTCACCCGCAGTCCCGCCCGGCGCAGCTCCGCGGCCGTGGCCGGGTTCCGGGAGTTCCGGGATGCCGTCATGCCGGTGAACCTACTCCCTGGAACACGAACGACTCAAGGAAACGAACGATTCCACTCTTGGTGGTCGTCCACAACAGCCTGTCCGGGTGGCGCCGGGTGAACGTGGTAGACAACGTGCGTGGCGGGCACAGGCATGGGGATGCCTCCCCCCGTATGTGCGACGACAGGAATGAGTGGCCGGTGCTTGTGAAGACGTTCCGCTGGGCTTTCGCCGTCACCGCCCTCGGCCTGGCCGCCGGCGTGCTCTACGACGGCTGGACCGCCCTCGGCATCGTGGCGATCCTCTCCGTCCTGGAGATCTCGCTGTCCTTCGACAACGCGGTGATCAACGCCGGGATCCTGAAGAAGATGAACGCCTTCTGGCAGAGGATCTTCCTCACCGTCGGCATCGTGATCGCGGTCTTCGGGATGCGGCTGGTCTTCCCGGTGGTGATCGTGGCCATCAGTGCCCGGCTGAGTCCCTGGAACGCGGTGCACCTGGCGCTCACCGACAAGGACCGCTACCAGGAGCTGGTCACGGACGCCCATCCGTCGATCGCCGCCTTCGGTGGCATGTTCCTCCTCATGATCTTCCTCGACTTCATCTTCGAGGACCGGGACATCAAGTGGCTGGGCCGGCTGGAGCGCCCGCTGGCCAAGCTCGGCAAGGTCGACATGCTGTCGGTCTGCATCGCCCTGATCGTGCTGCTCGTCTCCGCGATCACCTTCGGCGCCCACGCCCACCAGCACGGCGGAGCCCATGCCGGCAAGACGGAAACCGTCCTCCTCGCGGGCATCGCCGGGTTGATCACCTACATGATCGTGGGCGGTCTCTCCGGCTACTTCGAGGACAGACTCGAAGCGGAGGAGGAACGCGAGCACGAGGAGGAAGAGGCCGCCGAACGCGCCGGAAAGCCCAAGTCGGCCGTCAAGCTGGCCGGCAAGGCCGCGTTCTTCATGTTCCTCTACCTCGAGGTCCTGGACGCGTCCTTCTCCTTCGACGGCGTCATCGGCGCCTTCGCCATCACCAACGACATCGTCCTGATGGCCCTCGGCCTGGGCATCGGCGCCATGTACGTCCGTTCCCTCACGGTCTACCTCGTCCGCCAGGGCACCCTCGACGACTACGTCTACCTGGAACACGGCGCCCACTACGCCATCGGCGCACTGTCGCTCATCCTCCTGGTCACCATCCAGTACCAGATCAACGAGATCATCACCGGCCTCGTCGGCGTCGTCCTGATCGGCGCGTCCTTCTGGTCCTCCGTACGCCGCAACCGCGCGCTGCGGACCGCCTCTTGAGTGACCGGGCAGGTGCGCTACATTTTGCAGCGCCTTGACCACGACCACTCGCGGTCCCTCAACGCTACGGAGCCGGCAACGCCATGAGCGACATCGTCAACGGACTCGGCCGGGCCTGTGCCTACGGCGGTCTGGGTCTGGTCCTCCTGGTGCTCGGCATCGTCCTCGTGGACGTGCTGACACCCGGAAAGCTCGGCCGGCAGATCTGGGAGCAGCGCAACCGCAACGCCGCCCTGGTGCTCAGCTCGGCGCTGCTCGGCATCGGCGGCATCGTCTTCACCTCCATATGGACGACGTACGAGGACTTCGGCAAGGGTCTGGTGTCCACCGCGGTCTTCGGGCTGCTGGGGCTCGTGATGATGGCCGTGGCCTTCCTGGTGGTCGATCTGATCACCCCGGGGCGGCTGGGCGCGACGCTGGTCGAGGCGGAGCCGCACCCGGCCGTGTGGGTGACTGCGTCCTGCAACCTCGCGGTCTCCGCCGTCATCGCGGCCTCCATCGCCTGACGCCGCCGCTCGGTCACTGGAGGCGCCTGATGTCCCCGCGCACCCGGTAGAAGCCGCCCGACGCGGCGTGCAGCGCGTCGACCACATAGCGCGCGCCCGGTTCGCGGATCGCCCTCGGGAACTGGACGTTCCACGACCGGTCGTACCCTTCCGACACCACGTGGATCCGGGTGCGGCCGTTCTCCTGGACGCACTCGACCACGACGGAGCCCGCGGGCGCCGCGGTCACGGTCGTCACGGCGGCGACGGCGGTGGCGGGCGCGTACGTCGGCAGGGTGGCGGCGAGCTTCACGTCGCGGGCGACGGGCACCGAGCCCTGCTGCGCGGCCGTGACCGCCGCCTCGCTCGCGTCCACGCACATCAGGGAGCCGTCCGTGGTGACGAGGAAGAGCCGCTCGTCGCGGTACTGCATCGACAGGGCGGAGCCGCCGCCCGTGCCCAGCTTCCACAGGCGTGTGCCGTCCCGGTCGAAGCAGTAGACGGAGGACGCGGAGTCCCCGGCGAAGACGAACCGGCCGCCGGGCGAGGTGGCGCACGAGTACACCGGGCTGTCGCAGTGGTAGGTGGCCTCGACGGCACCGGTCGCCTTGGACAGCCGCTGGACCGTGTGACGCGCGGTTCCCGCGTACACCGCGTCGTCCTCCTGCCAGCCGAAGAGCACGGCCCCCTGCGTGGGCGTGTGCCACAACTCGGTGCCGCCGTCCGGGGAGTGGGCCGTCACGCCGCGGGTGTGTCCGTGGTAGACGGCCCGGTCGTCAGCACGCACCATCCAGGCGTGCTCACCGCGCCCGCCCCGCGCCCACTGGTGCTCGTCCTCGTGGTCGATGACGGTGAGCCGTCCGGCGCGGTCCGCGACGTTCAGCACGCCCTCGTGGATGTCGAGCCAGAAGATGTCCACGTCGGCCGCGATGTCGTAGGCGGCGAAGGGCAGTTTGGACGACAGGTCGTACACCCGGCCGTCGTCGCAGCCCGCGTAGATCCAGAAGTCGTCGGCCACCAGGCACTTGACGCCGTCCGGCAGCTGGTAGCGGGCGAGGACCTCGCCACCGTGCGCGAGGGTGTAGACGTCGCCCGCCTGGTTGCCCACCCAGCAGCGGTCCTCGTCGATGTGGATGCCGAACGCGGCGGAGCCGGTCCGGAACCGCCACAGGACCGGTGCGACCGCGCGGGCCGTCGACGGCGCGGAGGCCACCTGCCGACGGGTGACCGCGCGGGGCGCGCGCTGTCCCTGCACGGCGGGCGCGTACCCCTTGCGCACCTTCTCGCCTATTTTCTTGGCGGCCGCGGCCTCGGCCTTCTGGGCGGTGGGGAAGGTCGACGTCTGGGTCTGTCCGGCGGCGCCGATCCGCCCGTAGCGCACCGACACGACCTGTCCCTGGACGGTGACTTCGTAGAACTTGTGGGCGCTCCCGTCGTCCTGCGACAGCTCCAGGTACGTCCTCGGCATGGCAGACCTCTCCCCGGTCGGTCCCGCGGCGTGTTCCGCGGATCCACACACCGAACCGTAGGAGGTCCCACTGACAATCGGCCGAGGCAATCGGTCGTGACGTCCGGCCGGCCGGTGCGGTGGCTCAGGAGAGGGTCGCGGGCGGCGGGGTCCAGCGGCGGGTGCGGGCGGCGGCGGAGACGCCGTACTCCTTCCTCAGCTGTTCGGGGATGGCGTAGTGCATGACGCGTCCGCGGGTGAGGGAGGACAGTTCCAGGACGGTGGTGAGGTGGCCGAGCCGGTCAAGGGCCCACGCGCCCAGCGGGGAACGGTCCTCGATCGTCTCCAGGACGCCGAGGAGGTGCGGGGCGGCCCGCACCAGGGTGTCCCAGGCCGTGCGGGGGACGTCCAGCCAGTCGGCGCACGTGTCACCGACGAGGTAGCGGATCAGGGCGGAGACGACCGGGTCGAAGAGGGTGCCCGGCACGACTTCCTCGTAGAGGTCGATGAGCTGCCTCGTCAGATGGGCGCCCTCCTCGGTGGGGCCCATGTGGCGCAGCATGTAGAGGTCGAGGAACCGGCGTGCCTCGTCGAGCGTGGTGGGGACGGCCGACTGGTCGACGCCGAGGATGGCTCCGACGACGCGCCAGGCGTAGTAATAGGCGTCCGCTCCTTCGGCGGTCATGTGGATGCCGAGCCGGTGCAGGCTGTCCAGGACGAGCAGGGAGAAGAACATCTGCCCGCCGATCATGTCCTCCTGGCAGATCGGTACGCCGAGGGTCTCGGTGTCCCAGCGGTTCTCCCGCTTCAGATGGTGGCGGATCGCCGCGTGCAGCAGGCGGACCTTCTGGGCGGCCGGGAGGAAGCGTCCGCCGGCCTCGAACGCGTCCGGCTGCATGAGGTAGACGGTGAACTGCCCGGTCTCCGCCATGCGTTTGGAGGGGTAGTTCAGCCCGTGGGTGGCGGACAGCAGCCGGGCCACGTGCGGGACGACGTAGCAGGCGGGCATGGAAGCGAACGACAGCGCGGTGGAGATGTGCACGTTGTTGTCGAGGAAGAACAGCCGGGCCCGCTCCATCTCGGCCCAGTCCACCCAGTCCGGCGCCGTGGCGGTCGCCCGCAGGTACTCCCGCGCCACCCCGGGCAGGCCGTCCGGCAGTTCCTGACCGGCGGTGGAGACGTAGCGCATCAGGGAGTTGAAGGTGCCGACCTCGCCACGCTCGAAGAGGGTGGCGACGACCGCGTCGGCCAGTTCGTCACCGCTGTGGCGCAGGGCGTCCATCGACGTATCGGTGCAGGTCATCGCGGTCTCCTCGTCAGTGAATGCGGTCGGTGGCCTGTTGGGCGAGTTCGGACAGTGCCCGGCGTGCGCGCGGAGGTATCGCGGCGGCGTCCAGGGCGCGGGTGGCCCGCTCCACACGCACGCCGATCATCTGCTCGACCCGTTGCGGCGCCTTCAGCTCCCGCATGAGCCGGCGTACGTCGCGCAGATGGGTCTCGTCCAGGTCGCCGCGGCCCAGCAGGCGACGCAGCCACTCCCGCTGGGACGCGTCGGCGGCCTTCCACGTCTCGGCCAGCAGTGCGGTCGGCCGGTGGGCGCGCAGATCGTCCAGGCCCGCCTTCCCGGTGCGCTCCTGGTCCCCGAACAGGCCGAGCAGGTCGTCGCGCAGTTGGAAGGCCTCGCCGAGCGGCAGGCCGTAGGCGCGGTAGGTGTCCCGCAGCGCGGGGGTGGCGCCGGCGAGCAGGCCGCCGATCAGCAGGGGGTGCTCGACGGTGTACTTGGCGGTCTTGTACCGGACGACCTTCAGGGAGGTGTCCGTGTCCGGTCGCCCGCCGGTGTGCAGGATCTCCAGGCACTCACCGGCGACGAGTTCCCGGGCGAGCGCGGCCCACAGGTCCCGGGCGCGGGCGAGATAGGCGGCCGGAAGACCGCTGGTGGTGAACAACCGGCCCGCGAGGACCATCAGGTGGTCGCCGACCAGCATGGCCAGGGACCGGGCGGCCGCACGAGTGTCGCGACGGCCGTCCCGGGTGAGCACGGCTTCCAGGGCGACGTGGGCGGTGGGCAGGCCGTGGCGCAGGCCGCTGTCGTCGATGAGGTCGTCGTGGACGATCGCGGCGGCGTGCACCAGCTCCATGGAGGCCGCCGCCCTGACCAGCGCGTCGCTTCCGGGCTGTCCGGCCGCCCGCCAGCCCCAGTAGCAGAAGGCCGCTCGCAGCCGTTTGCCGTGCCGGCCCGAGCTCCGCAGCTGCTCGGCCACGGGTGCGAGAGCTTCGTCGACCGCCACGAGGTGACCTGCCTCCTCGTCCAGAAAGCTCCGCAGGACGCCGTCGACGCGGGTCTTGAAGGCGGCCGGGTCCCAGCGGTCAGACATCGCCGCCGTCGGCTGTCCGCCGGGCGTTCACGTGCCGGGCGAGTACCTCCAGATGGGCGGGCGGTACGTTCGTGCACCGGTCCAGGGCCAGCCTGCCCCTGGCCTGGAGATCTTCCTCCACGTCCCGCACCAGGTCGGTGGTGTCCGAGCGGCCGAGGAGCCCGCGCAGGCCGCCCAGCGCCGAGCCGATCGTGCTCACCGCCAGGTCGGCCAGTCCGGCGACCAGCAGCACGGCACGGTCGTCCCTGCCCGGGCCCCGTTCCGTCGAGTGCGTCATGCTTCTCCCCAGGGGTCACGTCGTCGGCACCGATGCGCCTGGCCGACGGCGCATCCGGTCAGAGCATGACCGGGCACAGGGGGCGGGAGATCCCGAATACCCGTTTGAGTGACGTGGGGAACAGGTGTCAGGCGGTCCGCTCGATGCTCCACCGCGGCAGCCGCTCGAAGAAGGCGACCGCGTCCTCGCGCCATCGTGGGCGCCAGTCCGCCGCGGCCGGGCGGGCCTGTTCGGCGTACCGCCGCATGTCGGCGCGCATCCGGTCGGCGACGCCGCGGCAGGCTCGGGTCGGACCTAGATCTGCCGGCACGGAGACGACTGGCGGCTGCGGGCCGTCGGCCAGGGCCACGACCACGGCCTCGGCACCCTCGCCCGGGGCTTCGGCGTCGCCGACCGACCTCCGCGGCACACACGAGGCGGCCCGGCCCCGCCGATCGCGGGGCCGGGCCAAGGAGCCCGCGTCCGCTCAGCCCTGGCGGGCCTTGAAGCGCGGGTCCTTCCTGTTGATCACGTAGGTCACGCCCCGGCGGCGCACCACCTGCGCCCCGGGCCTGGCCTTGAGCGAGCGCAGGGAATTACGCACCTTCATGGGTCACTCCTCGCACCGTTCAGCGTTCCTCGCGGAACGGCACGTGCTCCCCCGCCACCGGGTCGTACTTGCGCAGGACGAGCCGGTCGGGGTCGTTGAGTCGGTTCTTGCGCGTCACATAGGTGACGCCGGTCCCCGCCGTCGACTTCAGCCTGACGACCGGGCGTACGGTACTGCGTGCCACGGGTGCTCCTTCCAACCGCAGGCGCGGCACCTGTTCTGATCCGCGCATGTCAGTCACACGGCTCAACGCCATCCCTCGCCGCCGCATTCCCTGGACGCCTGCCGGAAGCGGTCCGCGCCCAGCGGCTCCGGCCACAGCCGGGTCATCCGGTGCAGGCCCACGGTGCCGCCCGGGTCGCAGTACGGCACCGGGGGGCCGTCGGGGCCCTCGGCGCGCGCGGCCGCGCACACGGCGTCGCCGAGCGGACCGTCGAAGGCGCGGTCTCCTCCGCGGTGCCGTGGCCGGCCCGCTCGCGGACACCGAGGCAGCGGCAGGGCGCCGCTCGTGGCGATCAGCTCCCGCTCGTGGCCCGGCAGAGGCGGCCGTCGACGCGCGCCCGGAGTGGCGCCTCGGGCGGGGACCCGGTCGGAGTCCGCGCTCGTCGTGATCGGGCGGGCGGGGACCGCCGAGTCGGCCCCCGGGCGGACCCCGCCGAGTCCCCGCCGCCCCCGGGGAAGGATGCGGCGACACCGTCTGGGCGCCTGTGGGATGCGGTCGGGCGTGACACCGGATCGGATGGGTGCCATGCGCAGACCCATAGTCGTGGCGAAACGCCACTCACGCCTGCTCACCTCAGGCGTCATCCTCGCCGCCCAGTCCCTCCTCCTGACCCTGACCGCGGTCCCTGCCTCGGCCTCGGCCGACGACACCCGGACGCCCGCTCGCGGTACCGCCTACATGGGCGCGGGCGTTCTCGCCCACGAAGGGGTCCAGGGCCGGCCCGTCGGCACCCGTGTCGCCCAGACCGAGGGTGTGGACGTCTCCAGCCACCAGGGCAACGTCGCCTGGCCGACCCTCTGGAACAGCGGAGTGAAGTGGGCCTATGTGAAGGCCACCGAGGGAACCTCCTACCGGAACCCGTACTTCGCCCAGCAGTACGGCGGTTCGTACGACGTCGGCATGGTCCGCGGCGCGTACCACTTCGCGACCCCGGACACCGCCGGCGGCGCCGCCCAGGCAGACTACTTCGTCAATCACGGCGGCGCCTGGTCCAAGGACGGCAGGACGCTGCCGGGCGTCCTCGACATCGAGTACAACCCGTACGGGGCCACCTGCTACGGCCGGACGTCGAGTCAGCTGGTGAGCTGGATCCGGAACTTCCTGGACCGGTACAAGGAGCGCACCGGCCGCCACGCCGCCATCTACACCTCCACCAACTGGTGGACCCAGTGCACCGGGAACTACAGCGGCTTCGGCGCGAGCAACCCGTTGTGGGTCGCCCGGTACGCCTCGACCGTGGGGACGCTCCCGGCCGGCTGGGACTTCCACACGATGTGGCAGTACACCTCGTCCGGGCCCACCGTCGGGGACCACGACAAGTTCAACGGGACGCTGGACCGCGTCAAGGCCCTGGCCAAGGGCTGACGCCGGCCAGTGGCGTGCGGACCGGATCAGCGGCCGGCGAGGGGACCCAGGATGTCGGCGACCTGCTCACGCACCACGTCCCGGGCCCCGGGCGGCAGTGCGCCGATGTCCGTACGCTCCAGGGTGCCGAGGGCCTCGTCGGCACCCGCGTCGCACGCGGTGGTCTCGCTGAGCACCTCGTAGCCGTCCCGGACGGCGACCCGCAGCCGGTGCCCGCCCTCGCCGTCGGTGTGCACGGCGGTGGCGACGACCAGGGGCGGCGGCCCGCCGGCCTCGGCGGGCTGCTTGCGGTAGCCGCTGGCCAGGGGGGTGCGCCAGCGCAGGCCGAGCAGCAGGTGACGCTTCGCCACCACCTCGGCCAGGTCGGTCTCGTAGGCCCGGTCGGGGCCCAGCACCGTGGCACGGGCGTCCAGCACGAGAGCCGCGGGCAGGAGGCAGCGCAGACTGCTGCCGACGAGGTTGCCACCGACCGTCGCGGTCCGGCGTACGGCTCCGGTTCCCACCGAGCCCGCCGCCCGGCGCAGCACCTCAGGCACCCGGTCGTCCATCCGGTGCAGCACCACGGCCGCGCCGAGCGACTCGGGTCCGACCGCGGTCGCCTCCGGCAGGTCACGCAGCGACATGGCCAGTTCCGGGAAGCCGTCACGTTGCCAGGCGGCCCACACGAGAGTGGCACCGCCGATGGGGACCGCCCCCTGCGCCATGCACTCCTGCGCTTCGGTCAAGGATGTGGGCAGACGCAACAGCATGGCGATCGACCTGCTTCCCGGGAGTCGGCGGTCGGACGACACCGCGTCTCCCGCCGTGTGATCACGGCCACTGGGATTGTCCGTACCGCGGAGGGGGCGCGTACAGGGCTCACGCGTTTCCGGTGTGCGCCCTCGACGCGCCGACGCCCACACCCGCTCAGCCCGCCCCGCGGCACCGGCGCCGCCGCGCGGAGCGCCGTCGGCCGGTCACACCAGCGTGGCGAGGAACTCCGGCAGCGCGGCGTCGAACCGGCCGGGCTGCCCGGCCCCGGGGGCGGCCGGCCTTCTCCACGACGGCGAGGGCGGAGTGCGGGACCAGGCGGTGCGGGGACTCCGCGTCGGGCACGGGCGTGCGGGCGTCGTCCACTCCGACGACAACCGGAACGGGCACCCGCACGCCCGTCCAGGACGTCCCGGCGGTCGGGGGTGTTCGGCCCGCCCGCGCAGCGCCGCCGCGGCACCCCGGAGGTCGGGGCCGCACATCGTCTCCAGGACACGCGGGCGGCGGCGTCCGGCATCCCAGTGAGGTGGTGGTCGGCGCGCATCCTGCCGATGCCCTCGTGCGCGTAACCGTCCATGCCCTCGCCCCGGAGCCGGTCGGTCCGCCGGTCGCGGAGGTCCGACGACCTCCATGGCGCGCTCGGCCCGCGGCAGGGCGAACACACCTGTTCGGCAGCCGATGTCCAGCACGCCGCGCGCGCCGAACTCGTCGGCCATGCCCAGGCGGGGGACGAGATCGCCGGGATCGGTGTCGAGCGCGTCGTCGAGCGTGGCGAGCCGTGCATGCCGGAAGCACTCGTCAGCCATACGGCCGACGCTGGCGTCACTCCCGCCGGGGAACAGGGGAAGGCATGCGCGCACTCGTCATCAACTGCACTCTCAAGCCCTCCCCCCAGCCGTCGAACACCGAGGCCCTCGCGGCCACGGTCGTCGCGGCACTGAAAGGCCACGGGGCGGAGGTGGATGTCGTACGGGCCGTCGACCTGGATCTGAAACCGGGGGTCGAGACCGACATGGGCGACGGGGACGACTGGCCGGACGTGCACGAGAAGCTGCTGGCGGCGCAGATTCTGATCATCGCGTCACCGACCTGGCTCGGCCGCCCCTCCTCCGTCGCCCAGCGGGTCCTGGAACGCATGGACGCCATGCTCGGCGAGACCGACGACGAGAACCGTCCCATCGCCTACAACCGCGTCGCCGGTGTCCTGGTCACCGGGAACGAGGACGGCGCCCACCACGTCATCAGCGAGATCAGCGGCGGACTCGCGGACATCGGCTACACCATTCCCGGCCAGGCCTGGACCTACTGGCACCTCGGCCCCGGGCCCGGCCCGGACTTCCTCGACGACGAGCGCGGCCACGACTGGTCGGTCTCCACCGGCCGGGCCATGGCGTCCAACCTCGTCCACGCGGCGCGCGCGCTCGGTGCGATGCCGCTGCCCGCTCCGCCGTCCTGATCCCGGCGCCGTCCACGCATGTCTGCCCGCGCCGATACGGGGCATTCGTGCACAAGCAATGACGTACGAAACGCATGAGGAGCTGAGGTCCGCCATGACGCACGACCTGACCCCCAAGTACACGGTCCCCGGCATCGAGCGCGAGGCCGCCGGACGGCTGATCGGTGTGCTGCGGCTGCGCCTGCACGCCCTCAACGACCTGCACCTGACTCTCAAGCACGTGCACTGGAACGTCGTGGGTCCGCACTTCATCGCCGTGCACGAGATGATCGACCCCCAGGTCGACCAGGTGCGCGACATGGCCGACGACGTCGCGGAGCGCATCGCCGCACTCGGCGGGGTCGCCCCGGGCACGCCCGGAGCGCTGGTGGCCGAGCGGAAGTGGGACGACTACTCCATCGGACGGGCGGACGCCATCGCCCACCTCGGCGCGCTCGATGTCGTCTACACCGGCGTACTCGAGGGCATGCGCGCGGCGGTCGAGGAGGCCGGCAAGATCGACACGGCCACCGAGGACCTCCTGATCGGCCAGCTCAGGGACCTGGAGCAGTTCCAGTGGTTCGTGCGGGCGCACCTGGAGAGCGCCGGCGGCAGCCTTGCGACGGGCAGCGCGACGTCCGAGACGGAGGCGGCGGAACGCGGCGCGGACATCGGCTGAGGACCGTGCGGTCGTGACGGGGCGCGAGGCCGACCGGACGCCACGACGGCCGGTCGGCCTCGCCCCGCGCCCCCGGAGGGGCCCGCCGGACGGCTCAGCGCCGGCCGAGACGGCGTTCGCCGCGACTGCCCTGCTCGTAGGGCAGGTGGTAGTGGGCGAAGACGGCGCCCTCGTCCTCGGCGGCGAGCTCACCGTCGGGGTCGATCCCGGGCGCGTCCTTGACCAGCGATTTGTCGTAGGTCACCTTCAGGTAGGACGGTCCGACGGTGGCCTTGTCCACCGGGACGAAGACGAGTCGCCGACGGGTCGGCAGACCGATCGTGACCGTGGCGAACGCGGGACGGTCGGTGAGGGTGTCGAAGTAGAGGGACTCCAGGGTCCCGATTTTGCGGCCGTCGTAGTCCACGACGTCGAGGCCGCGCCAGTCACGAATGTTGTCGGCTTCAAACATGCCTGTTCTTCCCTTCCAAGGACGCGCTCACAGTCTTGTTCCCCACTTCGCCCCGCTGTCGCATGTTTGCCCCTCATCGGCGTATGGCGCCCGGTCGGGATAGGCTGCCTGGCCGGAAGAGGCGCACGTGCTGCGGACGGGTGCCCGGTGGATCGCCGAAGGGATCGAGGGTGGATGGCTCAGGTGCCACGGGCGGCCCGGACCGCGGGCGGAGCGGTGCCGTGCTGGAAGTGGGCCCGCTGTCCGGCCGGCCCGGCATCCGTGCCAGCGGAGAGATCGGCGTGAGTACCCGGTTGTCCTGGGAGAACGCCCTCTCCCAGCTGTCCCGGCGGCACACGGACGTGTCCTACGTGGAGCTGTCCGGCGTGCGGTTCGTCGACGTGGCCGGGGTGGCCGCACTCGCCGTCACGGCTATGAACCTGCCGGTCGGCCGGGTCGTGCTCGAGCGGCCGCCTCCGCAACTGCCCCGCGTCCTGGACCTTTTCTGGCCGTCTCTGCACCGGATCGAGGTCGCGCCACGATGAGCACGGTCACCACCGACGAGACATTCACCCATCCGGCGTTGTTCTACCGCTCGGAGACCGAGTACGCCGGCCGAACGGTGACGTTCGTGCGGGAGGGGCTGGCCGCGGGCGAGCCGGTGGCGGTGGCCGTGCCCGGCCCCAACCTGGAACTGGTCAGGGCGGGACTCGGCGCGGACGCGCGGGACGTCACCTTCCTGGACATGACCGAAGCCGGACGCAACCCGGGGCGCATCATCCCGGGCGTGCTGAGGGCGTTCGCCGACACACACGCGCGGGAACGCGTGCGGATCGTCGGCGAGCCGGTCTGGGCCGGGCGCAGCGCCGCGGAGTACCCGGCGTGCGCCCAGCACGAGGCGTTGATCAACGCGGCGTTCGCGGGCCGTTCCGCCACGATCCTGTGCCCGTACGACGAGACCCGGCTGGACGCGGACGTCCTGGCCGACGCCCTGGTCACCCACCCGACGGTCATCGCCGAAGGGCGTGAGCGGGTGAGCGAGGCGTACGACTGGCGTGCGGTCGTCGCCCGGTACAACGAGCCGCTCGGTCCCGCGCCAGACGCCGACGTCCTCGCCTTCGGGGACGGGGAGCTGCCCGAGGCGCGCCGCTTCGCGGTCGACCGGGCCGCCTCGCTCGGCCTGGCCGGGCGGCGGCTGCAGGACGCCGAACTGGCGGTGTCCGAGCTGACCACCAACAGCGTGCTCCACGGTGGCGGCGACGGAACGCTGGCGGTCTGGGGCGAGGCGGGACAGGTGGTGTGCGAGGTCCGCGACACGGGCCGGCTCACCGATCCGCTCGCCGGCCGCCGCCCCCCGGAGCGCGGGCAGATCGGTGGCCGCGGCCTCCTGCTCGTCCACTACGTCGCCGATCTGGTGCGGGTGCACACGACGGACGAGGGCACCACCGTCCGCTTCTACCTGAGCATCTGAGGCACCGTCCCGGAGCATCGTGCGAACCTGCGTCACTTCGTCAGGTGTATGAGGTCTGACCCGGGGTAGGCGACGAATCGTCGGCCGACAGGGTGACAACGACGACCGATCCACCGGGAGGGCACATCATGACGACGACGACCGCTCAGGACACCGAGTACGCCACCACGGCCATGCCGGAGATCGCGGACCCGTCCAAGGTGGCGCCCAAGGACGCGCGGGAGTTGTCGAAGCTGTTCTTCCAGCAGCTGACGGTGCTGGAGGAGGGCACGCCCGAGTACCAGTACGCGCGCAACACGCTGATCGAGATGAACATGTCCCTGGTCCGCTTCGCGGCCGGCCGGTTCCGCAGCCGCGGGCCGGAGGAGATGGAGGACATCGTCCAGGTCGGCATGATCGGACTGATCAAGGCCATCGACCGGTTCGAACTGACCCGCGAGGTCGAGTTCACCTCCTTCGCGGTGCCGTACATCGTCGGTGAGATCAAGCGGTTCTTCCGGGACACCTCGTGGGCCGTGCACGTGCCCCGGCGTCTTCAGGAGGCCCGCGTCCAGCTGGCCCGGGCCACCGAGGAGCTGCGCAGCCGACTGGGCCGCAACCCCACCACCCAGGAGCTGTCGGAGCTGATGAGCCTCCCGGAGGACGAGGTGGTCGAGGCACGTCTGGCGGCCAACGGCTACAACTCCGCCTCCCTGGACGCGGCCATCAGCGGCAGCGAGGACGGCGAATCGGCCCTCGCGGACTTCATCGGTGCCGACGACGCCGCCCTGGCGCTGGTGGACGACTTCCACGCCCTGGCTCCGATGATCGCCGAGCTGGACGAGCGCGACCGGCAGATCATCCACTGGCGGTTCGTCGAGGAACTCACCCAGAAGGACATCGGCGAGCGTCTCGGTGTCTCGCAGATGCATGTGTCCCGGCTGATCTCGCGCCTGCTGACCCGCCTGCGGGAGGGCATGCTCAGCACCACCTGAGCGGCGGTCCGGCTCAGGCCGCGGTCGTCTTCCTCCGGCGGCCGCGGGCACCGCTGAGCGCGTCGACGAGCTGTTCGCGGCTCATCTTCGACCGGCCGGCGATGTCCTGCTCGGTGGCGCGCTGGTAGAGCTCGGCCTTGCTCAGCTCCCGCAGTTCCTCCCGCGTCGGCGGTGTCCGGCGGGAGGGAGCGTTGGCCTTCTTGCGCGGCGCCGCCGCGGAGGACCGTTTGCCGTCGGCGCCCGCGGACTTGGCCGTCGGCTGCCCGCGGCCGGGACTCGCGGGCCCCGACGCGGTCCGCTTGCGCCCGGGACTCGCCGGCCCGGACGCCGTCTCCTTGTCGTCGGTGCTCCCGGTTTCCGGGGGCGTCCGCTTGCCGCTCCTGCCCTTCGCCTGTTCGAGGCTGCCGCACAGGACCTCCATCAGGTCGACGACGTTGGTGGCCCGGGGTGCCTCGTCGGCGACGGCGACCTCCTCGCCCCCGGCCTTGGCCCGGACCAGTTCGCGGACCTTCTCCTGGTACGTGTCGTGATAGCGGTCGGGCTCCCAGTCGGCGCTGAGGGCGTCGACGAGACGCAGCGCCATGTCCAGCTCCTTGCCGCGGCCCGCCCGGTCCGACGGCAGTTCCGGAAGCTCCTCGACCGGGTCGCGGACCTCGTCGGCCCAGTGGAGTGTCTGGAGCACCAGGACCCGGTCCTCGGCGCGCAGTGCGGTCAGGTACTGGCGGTTGCGCATGACGAAGGTGGCGACGCCTGCCTTGCCGGTCTCGGCGAGGGCGCTGCGCAGCAGCTCGTAGACCCTGAGGTACTCCTTGCCGCGCGGGGCGAGGTAGTAGGTGCGGCCGAAGTAGACGGGCTCGATCCGGTCCAGGTCCACGAAGTCGGTGATCTCGAGGGTGCGGGAGCGCCCGGGCGCGATCTCGTCCAGTTCCCCGGGCTGCACCACGACGTACTCGCCGTCGCCCGCTTCGTAGCCCTTGACGATGTCGCCGGCGTCCACCTCCTCGCCGGTGCGCTCGTTGACCCTCCGGTTGCGGATCCGGTCCGACGTGCCGCGCTGCAACTGGTGGAAGTGGACCGTGTGGTCCTGGGTCGCCGTGAACAGACCGACGGGCACCGAGACCAGCCCGAAGGTGATCACGCCTGTCCAGATCGCCCGTGCCATGGCCGTCCGCTCCCTCCGTCCTGCCGCTCCGCCCTGTCCCGCCGCACTCCCGGGTTCTTCCGCACGCTCAGTCCTGCCGCTCCGCCCAGTCCTGCCACGCTGGCACCCGGCCCGCGGCCGCGCGCGCCAGGCGGGGCACTCGGGTGGGCGGCGGCCGACAGCGCGCGGATCGGCCGCCGCCGTTGTTCCCTGTGAGGTGCGGGACGGCGACCGCGTCTGCGCCTCGGCCGTCTCTCCCCCGTCGAGAAGCCGAACAGAGGGACGTCCCATGAGCTGTCACCTGAAGCCGATCAGCCGCGAGGAGCATCTGCGCTTCGTCACGGCCCGGCCCTCCGTGAGCCACCTGCAGGTCCCCTCCTGGGGTGACGTGAAGCCGGACTGGCGGGCCGAGAGCCTGGGCTGGTTCGACGGGGGCGGTGAGCTGGTGGGGGCCGGGCTGGTGCTGTTGCGGCCGCTGCCGGTGGTGAAGCGGTGTCTGGCCTATCTGCCGGAGGGTCCGGTCATCGACTGGACGGCGGCCGATCTGGAGCGGTGGCTGGAGCCGATGCTCGCGCACCTGAGGGAGCGCGGGGCGTTCACGGTGCGGATGGGGCCGCCGGTGGTGGCACGGCGTTGGAGTACCGACGCGGTCAAGGCGGCGATCGCCGACCCGGGGGCCCACCGGCTGGGGGACGTGGAGGCCACGGTGCGCGAGCCGGGGGCCGAGCACCTCGCCGAGCGGCTGCGCCGGATGGGCTGGCGCCGCGCCGAGCCCGGCGGCGAGGACGGCTTCGCCGCGGGCCAGCCGCGCCACGTGTGCCAGGTACCGCTCGCGGGACGGTCGCCGGAGGAACTCCAGGGGGGCTTCAACCAGCAGTGGCGACGGAACATCAAGAAGGCGGAGAAGGCCGGCGTCAAGGTCGTCCGCGGCGGTCAGGAGGACCTGCCCGCCTTCTACGAGCTGTATGTCGAGACCGCGGAACGGGACCGGTTCGTCCCGCGCCCCCTCGCCTACTTCCAGCGCATGTGGACCGCGTTGACGGCCGAGGACCCGGACCGCATGCGCCTCTACCTCGCCCATCACGACGGGGAGGTGCTCGCCGCGGCCACGATGCTGACGGTCGGCGAACACGTCTGGTACTCCTACGGCGCGTCCACCAGCCGTCGGCGCGAGGTGCAGCCCAACAACGCCCTGCAGTGGCGGATGATGTGCGACGCCCGTGAACTGGGCGCCGCCGTCTACGACTTCCGCGGCATCACCGACACCCTGGACGAGGACAACCACCTGCTGGGGCTGCTCCGGTTCAAGGTCGGGGCGGGCGGAGAGGCCGTCGAGTACCTCGGCGAGTGGGACTACCCGCTGAACAAGGCGCTGCACAAGGCAGTGGCCCTGTACCTGTCGCGGCGCTGAGTCGGCCCGACGACGTCGCCACCCGGGACTTTCCGCGGCGCGCCGGGACCACGTGGAGCGGCGCGGCCACGGCCGTGCCGGTCGGCGGGGACAGGTCGACGCCGACCGGGGCCTGGCGATCGGCCCCGTGCGGAGGGTGCCGACGCTCAGGGCCGGCACCGTCACGCCGCCGGCCAGGGCGAGCGCGCCCGCCGGACTGACGCCCGCGGTGTACCGCGGGGGCCGTCATGCGTCTCGTGCGCGGGGCCCGGCCCGTCGTACCGGTTGCGGCGCGGCACGATGCCGGCGGCGTGGAAGGCCGTGGCGGCGCCGAGGAGGACCGCGGGAGGCGGGAGGGCGTTCTGGCGGGAGGTCGCCCGCGCTTCGCCGTGGTCGTCGGGACGTGAGGGTCAGCCCTTGAAGGCACCGCGTTCGGTGAAGGCCAGCCTGGCGAAGCGTTCGCCGATGAGGCGGTGGGTGGCGGCGTCCGGGTGGAGGTCGTCGGGCAGCGGCAGGTCGGCGGCGTCGGCCGCTCCGTAGAGTTCGCGGCCGTCGAGGTAGTACAGGTTCTCGTCGTCGGCGGCCCGTTGCGCCACGATCCGGGACAGCTCGTCCCGGATGACGTTCAGGGTCAGCTTCCCGCTCGCGCGTTCCGCCGGGTCGCCCGTGGCGACGAACCGCAGTTGCCCCTCGGCGAGGCCGGTGAAGTCGGGGGCGAGGGGCCCGGGGGTGTCCTCGTGCACGGGGCACAGGATGGGCGAGACGACCAGCAGCGGGACTGCCGGGTGGCCCTCACGGATGGTGTCGAGGAATCCGTGGACGGCGGGCCCGAAGGCACGCAGGCGCATGACATCGGCGTTGACGACGTTGATGCCGATCTTGACGCTGATCAGGTCGGCGGGGGTGTCGCGCATGGCCCGTGCGGTGAACGGGTCGAGCAGGGCGCTGCCGGCCAGCCCCAGGTTGATCAGTTCGACGCCGCCGAGCGAGGCGGCGAGCGCGGGCCAGGTGGTGGTGGGGCTCGCGGCGTCGGAGCCGTGGCTGATGGAGCTGCCGTGGTGCAGCCAGATCCTGCGGCCCCGGTCCGGGGCGGGTTCGACGGGGGCGTTGGTGCGCAGGGCGACGAGTTCGGTGGTCTCGTTGTGCGGCAGCCAGATCTCGATGTCCTTGCTGCCCTCGGGCAGGTCCGTGAACCGGAGGGTGCCGACCGGTCCGGGCTCGACGCCCGTCGTGCCGGTGGTCATGTCGATGGTCAGGGTGTTGCCGCCCGCGACACTGCCTTGGCCCGCCGGACGGCCGTCGACGAGCAGGTCGTACACGCCGTCCGGGCGCGGCGGGGCACCGACGTAGAGGCGTTTGGTGGGCAGGGTGTCCAGTTCCAGGGCGGTGGCCCGGGTGCGCAGGGCCAGGCGTACGCCGGAGGGCTGGGACTCGGCCATGGCGAGCTGTCCGCCGCTGTTCTGTGCCCGGGCGCGGGCGGGCAGCCGGTGGGGCAGCAGACCGTGCCCGGTGCGTTCCACGTCGAGGGCGCCCCGCAGAAGGTCCCCGGTGAGAGGCGTGTTGATCCAGTCGTCCGTGGTGCGCATGTCGCCTCCGGCGGTGGTGGTGTGTCTCGCTGCACATGTCTTCCTGCTGCGATTATGCATTTACCTAATCCGATTAGGCAAATGCCCTTGCACGACAGCCGGCGCCGTGGCGACCTCCCATGGCAGGAGTGACAGCATCCAACGGAAAACCGCCACAATCGCCGACTACCGTCCGACCTGCGCTTGAATGGGCCTCCCGGCGGCCCGGGCCAGGGCCGCCGTCCCGCGAGGAGGTATTTTCCGGCCATGCACACCGTCGCCGTTCTCGCGCTGGACCGGGTGATCCCCTTCGACCTGTCCACCCCGATCGAGGTCTTCACCCGCAGCCGGCTCCCCGACGGCCGCCCCGGCTACCAGATCCGCGTGTGCGCCGAGCGCCCAGAGATCGACGCCGGCGCGTTCACGCTGCGCGCGCCCTGGGGACTGGACGGGCTGCGGGACGCGGACACGATCATCGTGCCGGGTACGGCCACCGCCACCGACCCGCCCTCACCCGCCGTCCGCGACGCGCTGCGCACGGCCGCCGGGAGGGGGACCCGGATCGCCTCCATCTGCTCCGGCACCTTCCCGCTGGCCGCGACCGGGCTGCTCGACGGTCTGCGGGCCACCACCCATTGGATCGCCGCCGACGCCCTGGCCGACGCCCACCCGGACATCGAGGTCGACCCGGGCGTCCTGTACGTCGACAACGGGCAGATCCTCACCTCGGCCGGCGCGGCCGCCGGACTGGACCTGTGCCTGCACATGATCCGGCGCGACTACGGCTCGGCGGTCGCCGCACACGCCGCCCGGCTGTCGGTCATGCCCCTCGAACGGGAAGGCGGCCAGGCCCAGTTCGTCGTCCACGACTACCCACCCGTGCCCCGCGGGTCCGCCCTCGAACCCCTGCTCGTGTGGCTTCGGGAGAACCTGGCCCGCGACCTCGCCCTCGCCGACATCGCCGCCCACGCCGGGATGAGCACGCGGACACTGATCCGCCGCTTCCGCGAGCAGACCGGCAGCACCCCGTTGCAGTGGCTCCACCGGGCCCGCGTCCGGCAGGCGCAGCATCTGCTGGAGACGACACAGCACTCCGTGGAACGCGTCGCCGCCCAGGTCGGCTTCGGCTCGCCGACGGCCTTCCGCGACCGCTTCAAGCGCACCACCGGCGTCAGCCCCCACGCCTACCGGCGCACCTTCGGCTGACGACCGCCGCCCCGGCACCGTGCCCCGGGCGGGCACCCCGTCCGGGTCGCGGGGCCGCCTGCCCGACCGTAGACAGGAGGCATGAACGCGGGCAGCGAGGGGACCCCGACCACATGTCGCAGCCTCGTCTGGTCACGTTCGGGCACGGCACCGCGGGCCGCGCGGAGCTGGCCGGACTGCTGCACGGTGCCGGTGTCACCCGCGTGGTCGACGTCAGGACCGCCCCCGGCAGCCGCCGCGACCCCGTCCTGCTGCGGGACCGGCTGGCCGGGTGGATGTCCGAGGAGGGGCTCACCTACCGGTGGGAGCGGCGGCTGGGCGGGTTCCGCAAGCCGGTACCGGACTCGCCCGACGTCGTCTGGCGCAACGCGTCCTTCCGGGCGTACGCCGGACACACCCGCTCGCCGGAGTTCGTCACCGCCATGGACGAGCTGCTGGCACAGGCGGCACTCGGGCGGACCGCGGTCATGTGCAGCGAGGCGGTGTGGTGGCGGTGCCACCGACGCCTCATCGCGGACTTCGCCGTGCTGGCCCGAGACACCCCCGCGGACCACCTCATGCACGACGGCCGGCTGACGGCCCACTCCCCCACCCCGGGCGCCCGGCTGCGGACGGACGGCCTGCTCGTCTACGACGACGAGGAGGCGGCGGCGAAGCCGGCCGCGCCGGGGCGTTCGTAGCGGTCGAGGCCGGGACAGAGGCGGAGGCGGAGGTCCATGCAGCGAGAGGGCGGGCGTCGCCGGGAGCCGGACGGCCAGGACACGGGAGCGGTCGAGCGGGTGCTGGACGAGCTGTACACCACGCCGCCTTCCGGCTTCGTGCTCCTCCGTGAGGAACGCGCCGCGGCCGCCAGAACGGCCGGACGCAAGGAGGACGCCCGTCGTATCCACGCCGCCCGCCGGCCCACGCTCGCGGCCTGGGCGGCGAACCTGCTCACGCGTGGCCGGCCGGAGGAGGCCCAACGGTTCCTGGAGCTCGGGCGGGCACTGCGCGAGGCGCACCGCACCCTGGACGCGGCCGGGCTGCGGGAGCTCTCGGCGCAGCGCCGGCGCATCGTCTCCGCCCTGTCCGGGCAGGCCGCGCGGCTCGCGGGCGAGGCCGGGCACCGGCTCTCCCAGGCGGCCCAGCGGGAGGTCGAGTCGACCCTGCGCGCGGTCCTCGCGGACCCGGACGCCGCCGACCGGTGGGCCGGGGGTCGCCTGGAGGTCTCCCTCACCCCGCCGTCGGCCTTCCCCTCGGGCACCGCCCCGGCCGGACCCGCCGAGGCCGGACCCGAGCCCGCCGAGCCGGCAGCACGCCCGAAGTCGTCCCGCACCGTGTCCGGCGGCCGGGCGAAGGACGAACTCGCCGAGCGGCGCCGCGCACGGCAGGAGGAACTCGCGCGGGCCGAGCGGGAGGCCGGACATGCCGAGCGCCGGCTGCGGGACGCACGCGCGGACCAGGCGGACGCGGAGGAGTCGCTCCGGCGCACCGGCGACGAACTCGCCCGGGCCCGCGAGACGGTGACCGCCGCCGAGGAGCGGCTGCGCGAAGCACGCGAGGACCTCGACCGGGCCGAACGGGGACGGCGGGAGGCCGAGCAGCGCGGCCGTACGGCCGCGGACGCGGTGGCCGGGGCCGAGCGGGAGGCACGGTCGAGCGCGCGTCGGGTGGACCGTCTGGCCACCCGTGTCAGGCGGTACGGCCCGTCCGGTTGAGTACCCGTACTCATGAGATGCCTCGCCCGCCGGGGGACGCTTGCCGTACCAGCCACCCGCGAGGAGCCAACCGTGCATACTGCCGAGCCAGTTCACCGACCGTCGGCCGTCCGTGCCGTCCGCACCGCACGAGCGCGGTCCGTCCGCGGTCTCGTCCTGTCCTGTGTCGCCGCCGCGGCGGTCCTCACCGGCTGTTCCGTGGAGGAGGCCAGCTGCGGCGGTGGCGAGTACCCGGTCATGACGGTCGGTGGCACCGGCAGCGCGTGTGTGCCCAACGGCGAGGAGCCGCCCCGGGGTTACACCCGCTACCCCGAGGGCAAGGTCCCGGAGCACGTCGGTGACGAGTGGGACACCTACTGGCAGACACACACCGTCGACGAGGACGGGAGGATCGTGGAGGTGCCCGAGGGCGGGTGACCATCCTGTTCCCCGCTCTCCGAACACACGCACGGGGTTGCGGCGGCACATACCACGGCGGCGGCCATACGTGGTATACCGGCTCGGCAGCGAACAGGGCAACAACTGGGGCTGTCCGTCAGCCTTCACGGCCGCGAATCGAGGAGAGTCAGCACATGTCCGAGAGCACGATGCAGTCCGCCACCGAACTGGCGTCGCAGTACAGCGTCCAGGTGACCGACGACCTGGAGCGCAACGTCAAGGAGCAGGAACGTGTCAGCGCGGAGATCACGGCCCTCCAGCAGCAACTGGCGGCGTTGCAGCACGACCACGCCCTGCTGGTGAACATGCAGCAGGCACTCGGCATCACCTCGCCGCCGTCCCACCCCGCCACCGCGCCGACGGGCGCCCCGGCGGCCGAGTCGGCCACCGTGCCCGCGCCGCGTGACAGTGCCGCCCCGCAGGAGGCCACGGACAGGCGGACGCGGAGCCGGAAGACCACCACCGCCTCCAAGCGCGCCGCCGCCCCGAAGCCGGGGGCCAGGCCGGCCGCGAAGCCGACGGCCAAGAAGGCCACCGGGTCGTCCACCACGACGGCCACCGGGGCGGGCACGAAGAAGGTCTCGAAGACCGGGGTGAAGGCGGACGCCCCGACGGCCGGCAAGTCGGTCGGCGGGGCCGCCGCCGGCAAGGCCGCGGCGAAGAAGGCGCCCGCCGCCGCCCAGCCCACCCTGGTGGAACTGGTGCGCGACCACCTCGCCGCGCAGAGCGAGCCGCGCTCCGCCGCCGAAGTCGCGACGGCGCTGGGCGAGGCCCATTCCGCACGCTCCGTCAAGACCACGGTCGTGCGCACCACCCTCGAGGGACTCGTCGCCAAGAACCAGGCCCAGCGCACCAAGCAGGGCACCTCGGTCTTCTACACCACCACCACCGACGCCCCCGCGCCCCAGCAGAAGCAGGACTCCGCGGCCGAGGCTCCGTCCGCGCGCAGCGGCGGCTGAGCACGCCGCCACTCCGGGCGTGACGCGGCGCGCGGCCGGGGGGAAACGGGGTGAGTATCGGGGGATGGTCGTTGTACTGCCGGTGCTCTTCGCGCTCCTCGCCGCGTTCAGCAACGCGCTGGCCACCGTGCTCCAACGGCGTGCCGCGCTGAGCGTTCCGCAGTCCCAGGGCTTCCGCCCGGGACTCGTCCTCGACCTGTTGCGGCGACCCGTGTGGCTCGGCGGCATGCTGGCCGTCGTGGTGGCCGGTGTGGGGCAGGCCGTGGCTCTGGCGACGGGGCCGCTGTCACTCGTACAGCCCCTGTTCGTACTGGAACTTCCGCTGGCCCTGCTGCTGGCCTCGCTGCTGACCGGTAACCGGCTGCCGGAGGTCATGTGGCTCGCCGTGGGCGGAGTGGTCGTGGGGCTCGGTATCGCACTGGCCTCGGCCGCTCCGGACGGAGGCGAGGCCGACGTGCCCCTGGACCGCTGGGTGCCGGCGCTGGCGGCCTGTGCCGGGGCGGCCGTGCTGCTGGCCGCGGCGGGACTGAGGCGCCCCGTCGGCAAGGCCCGCGCCGGTTGCCTCGGCGCGGCCACGGCGGTGTGCTACGCGCTGACGGCCGGGCTGATGAAGGACTCCATGCGTGTCCTGGGGGCCGACGGCGTGGTCGGTTTCCTGACCGCCTGGCAGACCTACGGCTTCGCCGTGGCGGGTGTGTGTGCCGTGCTGCTGCTGGAGCACGCCATGCAGGGCGGTCCGCTCGTCGCCTCCCAGCCCGCCCTCACGCTCGGCGACGCGGCGGTGAGCCTCCTGCTCGGCGTGGTCCTGTACCGCGAGGACGTACGCGGCGACTGGTGGGTGGTGCCGCAGTTGCTCGGGGTGGCGCTGATCGTCGTGGGGGTCCTCAACCTGGCCCGGCGCGGCGTGGACCTGCGCACCGGGCAGTGAGCGTCCGGTGCGCCGGGGCGGTTGTCGTGCGCGTACCGGGATCCTCCACTGGAGGGGTCGCCCTGCCCGACGGGACGAGGCTCCGGGGCGGCGACGGCGCTTGCGGGCCGCCACGCGGACCACACCGCGGGGGCAGCCGGCGTCCTGCCGGACGAACCGGGTGGACGCGGTGCCGCGCGGGCCGGGCCCCCGGTGCCCGGCCACTGCTCCGTACGAGTGGTGCGTTCGCGGACGCGGTCGTACGGTCGGTACGGGGAAACGGGAAGCGGAGCCGAGCGACCCCGAGACGGCCGGGAGCAGACATGGGCAGGAACCCGATGAGGGCAGCGGTCACGCTCTGTGCCGCCGCCGCGCTGGCACTACCCCTAAGTACGGCCTTCGCCGCACCGCCGGCGCAGCCCGCGGCGCAGGCCCGGCAGACGCAGGACCCGGTACTGGTCGACTGCTCGGGGCAGCCACAGGTGCGGCCCGGGGCGTACGTGCTCGCCTGCGGGGACGGCAACAGCCGCCTCGTGTCGCTGCACTGGTACCGCTGGGACGCGAACGCCGCGGTGGGCCGGGGCACCAACGCCGTCAACGACTGCGACCCGTACTGCGCCGCGGGTGCCTTCCACTCGTATCCCGTGACCGTCCGGCTCGACCGGCCGCGGGCCGGGGAGCAGAACCCGGGCGAGGTGCACTACACCCGGGTAACCCTCACCTACACCGACGGGAGGCCGGACGGGTCTCCCCGTACGGTGACGTATCCCCTGGCGGGCTGACGGGCCCGGCCGTCAGCCCGGGAGCGCCAGCCGGCAGGTGTCGCCCGGCCGCAGACGCACCTCGCGGCCGGGCAGCCGGACATCGATCGGCAGCGGGCCGGTCGCGGGCACGGCGATCTCCAGCCGGCCGTGCTCCAGCCGGCACCGCACGCCCCAGTGGCCCCGGTAGCGGACGGAGAACCCGTACGACGACAGTTCCGGCAGCGGCACCGGGTCCAGCCACAGGGCGCCCGCTCGGGTCTCCAGGCCGGTCAGACCGCGCTGGACGAGGTCGAGGGTGCCCGCCATGGCGCCGAGGTGGATGCCCTCGCCGGTGGTGCCGCCCTGGAGGTCGGCGACGTCGCCCTTGAGCGCCTCCTGGACGTACGTCCAGGCCTCGGCCCGGCGGGCGCGGGCCAGGATCCAGCCGTGGACGAGTCCGCTGAGGGTGGACCCGTGGCTGGTGCGGGCCAGGTAGTGGTCGACGGTGCGCTGCCAGGTCCGCTCGTCGAGGCGGTACCCCAAGCGTCCGAAGAGGGAGCGGAGTTCGGCCGGGGAGAACAGGTAGCCCAGCATGAGGACGTCGGCCTGTTTGGACGCCCGGTAGTTGTTGACGCTGTCGTCCTCGGCCTCCAGGACACGGTCGAGGCGCCGGATGTCGCCGTACCGCTCGCGATAGCCCGCCCAGTCGAGTTCGGCGAGTTCGCCGTACCCCTCGAACTGGCTGACGACACCCTCGTGGAAGGGGACGTGGAGGGTGCGGGAGACACTGTCCCACTGTTCCAGTTCCGCGTCGTCCAGCGCGGTGCGTTCGACGAGTTCGCGGCGACGGGGTTCGGGCAGCTCGTCGAGGACGTCCAGGGTGCGGGACAGAACCCATGCGGCGGTGACGTTGGTGTAGGCGTTGTCGTCGAGGCCCGGTCGGTCGGCGCCGGGGTAGGCGTCGTGGTACTCGTCGGGGCCGACGACGCCCCGGACGCGGTGCCGGCCCCTCTGCTCGTCCCAGGCGGCGGAGTCGGCCCAGAAGCGCGCGATCTGCAGCAGCATCTCGGCGCCCTTGCTGTGCAGGAATTCGGTGTCGCCGCTGGCCTCGCAGTACTGCCACACGTTGTACGCGATGGCCGAGCCGACGTGGTGCTGGAGGTGCGAGTGGTCGGGGAGCCAGCGGCCCGAGCGCGGGTTCAGGTGCAGCCGCTGGGTCTCCTCGCGGCCGTCGCTGCCGCTCTGCCAGGGGTAGAGCGCCCCGCGCCTGCCGGTCGCGCGGGCCGCTGAGCGGGCCCGCTCCAGGCGGCGGTGCCGGTAGTGGAGCAGGGCGCGGGACACCTCGGGGAAGTGCAGGTTCAGGTACGGCAGGACGAACAGCTCGTCCCAGAAGACGTGGCCGCGGTAGGCCTCCCCGTGCAGTCCGCGCGCGGGTACGCCCACGTCGAGGTCGGCGGTGTGCGGGGAGAGGGTCTGGAGCACGTGGAAGAGGTGCAGGCGCAGGATGCTGCCGGCCTCGCCGGGGACCTCCAGTTCGGCCCGGCGCCACAACTGGCCCCAGGCGGTGCGGTGGGTCACCAGCAGGCCGTCGAATCCGGGGGCTTCGGCCACCCGGTCGACGGCGGCCCGGAGCGGGTCGCTGATCGCCGGGTCGCGTGAGGTGTGCAGGGCGACGACCTTGTCGACGCGGGCGGTGCGGCCCGGCTCGGCGCGCAGGGCGGTGCGCTGGGTGACGCACAGGTGCTCGCGCGCCGCGGTGACCGGTGCGTCGGCGGTGGCGCGGGCGGCCATGCCGATCCGGATGTCCGAGGTGCGGGTGCGGCAGCGCAGCCACACGGTGTCGTCGTCGGAGCTTCCGGTGTGCACGTGCGTGAGGTGGTGGCCGTCGAGGTCCCGGTAGCGCGGCACCCCGGAGTTGGTGACGCCCCCGTCGAGTGCGGCCTCCACCTCCAGGTCGACCGGGCCGCCCTCGACGGTGAACTCCGTGCGCAGGGCCGCGAGGTGGGAATCGGCCATGTGCACCAGGCGCAGCTGGCGCACGGACAGCACGCGTTGCCCGCCGAGCCCGAAGCGGGTGAGCCGTTCCAGGACGCCCGAGTCCAGGTGCACGGTCTGGCGGTGGTCGAGCACCTCGGCGGTGTCCGGCGTGAGCCAGTCCCCTCCGGCCGGCCTGAAGCGCAGCGGCAGCCAGTTGGGGAGGTTGACCATGTCCTCGTTCTCCACCTCGCGCCCGGCGACGGTGGAGGTGAGGCGGTTGTAGCACCCTGCCACGTAGGTGCCCGGGTAGTGCGTGCCGTCCGCCGCGCACTCGGGCAGTGCGCCGCGGGTGGCGAAGTAGCCGTTGCCGAGGGTGCACAGGGACTCGCGCAGCCGCTCCCCGGCGGCGTCGTAGTGGTCGTAGTCCCAGGTCGACGGGGTCGCGGTCACCGCGGCCCCTCCCAGGTCCAGTCGACGACCTCGGGCAGGTCCACGCCGTGTTCACGGATCCAGTCGTGGTGCCGCAGGCGGGCGTCCTCCATCCGCTGCCGTACGGCCGCCGCGCGCACGGCGAGGCCGGGCACCCGGTCGATGACGTCCATGACGAGGCGGTAGCGGTCCATGTCGTTGCCGACCACCATGTCGAACGGTGTGGTGGTGGTCCCGATCTCCTTGTAGCCGCGTACGTGCAGGTGCGCGTGGCCGGTGCGGCGGTAGGCGAGCCGGTGGATCAGCCAGGGATATCCGTGGTACGCGAAGATCACCGGCTTGTCGGCCGTGAACAGGCCGTCGTACTCGAAGTCGCTCATGCCGTGCGGGTGTTCGCCGCTGGGCAGCAGGCGGGCGATGTCCACCACGTTCACCACGCGCACGGCGAGGCCGGGCAGATGGCGGCGCACGAGCTGGGCGGCGGCCAGCACCTCCTGGGTCGGGACGTCGCCCGCGCAGGCGAGCACCACGTCGGGTTCGCGGCTGCCGTCCTCGGTGCCGGCCCAGTCCCAGACGCCGGCGCCGCGCGCGCAGTGCGCCCGGGCCTGGTCCATGGACAGCCAGTCGAAGCAGGGCTGCTTGCCGGCGACGATCACGTTGACGTAGTCGCGGCTGCGCAGGGCGTGGTCGGCCACCGAGAGCAGGGTGTTGGCGTCCGGTGGCAGGTAGACGCGGACGGCCTCGGGGCTCTTGTTGATGATGTGGTCGACGAAGCCGGGATCCTGGTGGGAGAAGCCGTTGTGGTCCTGGCGCCACACATGGGAGGTGAGCAGGTAGTTGAGGGAGGCGATGGGGGCGCGCCAGGGCAGGCGGCGGGTGACGCGCAGCCATTTGACGTGCTGGTTGACCATCGAGTCGACGATGTGGACGAAGGCCTCGTAGCAGGAGAACAGTCCGTGCCGGCCGGTGAGGAGGTAGCCCTCCAGCCAGCCCTGGCAGGTGTGTTCGGACAGGATCTCCATCACGCGGCCGTGCCGGTCCAGGTCCTCGTCGACGGGCAGCGTCCGTTCCTGCCAGGCCTTGCCGCTTGCGGCGTAGACGGCCTGGAGGCGGTTGGAGGCGGTCTCGTCGGGGCCGACGAGCCGGAAGTCGCGCCGGTCGGAGGTGGCCTCCATGACGTCCCGGAGCAGCTCGCCGAGGACCCGGGTGGGCTCGTGCGTGCTCCCGCCGGGACGGTCGACGGGCACGGCGTACTTCTCCAGCGGGGGCATGGGCAGCTCGCGCAGGAGCAGACCGCCGTTGGCGAAGGGGGTGGCGCCCAGGCGGCGCGCGCCGCCTGGGACGGCGGCGAGGACGGCGGGGCGTGGTGCTCCGGCGTCGTCGAACAGTTCCTCGGGCCGATAGGAGCGCAGCCACTGCTCCAGTTGCGCGAGGTGTTCCGGATTGGTCCGTACGGCGGGCAGGGGGACCTGGTGGGCGCGCCAGGTGTTCTCGACGGGCAGTCCGTCCACCTCGGCGGGGCCGGTCCAGCCCTTCGGGGTGCGCAGGACGATCACCGGCCAGCGGGGGCGGCCGGTGGCACCCTCCTCGCGGGCGGCCCGCCGGATCGCGGCGATGCGGTCCAGGGCGGCGTCCATGGCGTGGGCCATGGCGCGGTGGACGGCGGCCGGTTCGTCGCCGGTGACGTGGAGCGGGTCGTGGCCGTAGCCGCGCAGGAGTTCGTCGAGTTCGGACTCGGGGAGGCGGGCGAGCACCGTCGGGTTGGCGATCTTGTATCCGTTGAGGTGCAGGATCGGCAGGACTGCGCCGTCGTGCACCGGGTCGAGGAACTTGTTGGAGTGCCAGGACGTCGCCAGCGGGCCCGTCTCCGCCTCGCCGTCGCCGATCACGCAGGCGACCACCAGGCCGGGGTGGTCGAAGGCGGCACCGTAGGCGTGCGAGAGCGCGTAGCCCAGCTCGCCGCCCTCGTGGATCGAGCCCGGTGTCTCGGGCGCGACGTGGCTCGGTACGCCGCCGGGGAACGAGAACTGTTTGAACAGCCGGGCCATACCGGCCGCGTCCCGGGTGATGTCCGGATAGGTCTCGGTGTACGAGCCCTCCAGCCACGCGTTGGCCAGTACGGCGGGCCCGCCGTGCCCGGGGCCCCATACGCACAGGGCGTCGAGGTCGCGCGCCTTGATCACCCGGTTGAGGTGGGTGTGGACCAGGTTGAGGCCGGGTGAGGTGCCCCAGTGACCGAGCAGGCGCGGCTTGACGTGCTCGGGGCGCAGGGGTTCGGCCAGCAGGGGGTTGGCCATGAGATAGATCTGGCCGACGGAGAGGTAGTTCGCGGCGCGCCAGTGTGCGTCCAGGCCGACGAGCTCGTCGTCGGTGAGCCCGGGGGGCGCCTGCTGCGTGTCGACGGACATCGCTGGTCCTTCCGTGTCGGGACGGCCGATCGGGGCGAGCGGGCACGGGGGTGCCCATGCACATCCCAACCCTGCCCTGGCCGGGCGGGTATCCGAGAGGGCCGTTCGGGTCACTCCGGCTTCCGCGCCGGCCCTGGGGCCGCGGCCGACGCCGGGTGCCGTGGGGCGCCGGCGGGGTTGCGCGGCGGGGCAGCACGGCCGTCACCGGCGCCGACCCCGATGTCGACCGTGCCGGTGCACGTATACCCCGACTTCGGTGCCACACGCGGGCGTTGTACGTCCCGGGCGGCAAGGGTCCAGGGCGGTGGTGCCGTGGATCCACGACAGCGTGACGTCCGGCGCGGGGGCCGGTCTCCTCCTGAGTGGCCGACACCAGCGGCATGGCCGCGGCGTCGGCCCGGCGGCCCCACGCGCCTGCCCGCCGTGAAGCGCCAGGTGCGCACCGACCGGCTGGGCGCCTTCCTGATCGTCGCCGGTGTCTGCGCGCCGCTCATCCGGGTGTCGCCGGCCGGCAACGGGTTCGACCGGGCGTCCTGGCAGACCGGTGCCCTCACGGGCGGCGGCGTACCGCCGCTGGTCGCGGCGGTGTTCGCCGGGGCCCGGACCCCCGGACCGGTCATCCCTCCGCCCCCGGACACGACAGCGGGGCCGCCCCGCCGCCACCGGGCCGGCGGCCCCCCGGGGCGGTGCGGGGGGGGGGCGGGGGGCAGCCGCGGGGCCCCGCGAAAC
>NZ_JBICYB010000006.1:0-37459 GCF_043200575.1 Streptomyces sp. NPDC048392 | reverse complement strand
CCGGGCGCCCCCCCCCCCCCGGGCCCCGCCGGGGGGGCCCCCGGGGGGGGCCGGGGGGGGGGCCCGGGGGGGGGGGGCGGGGGCCGGGCCGGGGGTCAGCCGCGGGCCATCGCTATCGAACCCGCGAGGCGCTCCCCCGCCTCGTAGATCATGTAGGGGACGCCGTGGTCGGTGCCGAAGGACGGGGAGGCGGCGCGGCCGTTCTCCGGCGCGGAGCCGCGCGAGTCGTAGAAGACCCCGAGGTGCCGGCGGAGCGAGAAGTCGTTGCCGACCTCGGTGATCATCAGGTCGCCGCCGCTCTCCTTGTCCTTGTTGTAGACGACGTAGGTGCTGTCGTCGCGGTGCAGCAGGTGCGGGCCGCCCACGTTGACCGCGCCGACGTCGCCGTGGCGCACCAGGGACTCCTGGGAGAACGTCCAGCCGCGGCCGTCCGCGGACCAGCCCCAGCCGATGTCACGGTGGTTGGCCGTGTTGTTGATCATGAACACCATGACGTAGTGGGCGCCGCGGGAGGGCAGTTCGTGCGGGAAGACCCGCGCGTACGAGGTCTCGGTGGTGCCGGACGGCAGCATCGATGTGTTCAGCACGACCTTGTCGTACGCGAAGTGGACGCCGTCGGCGGAACGGGCGAGCCTGGTCGTGGTGTTCTCACCGTGGAAGTACAGCCACATCTCCTTCCTCCCGGCGTGCCACATCACGTGCGGCGAGGAGACGTGGCTGACGGAGTAGTGCGGCGACCAGTCGTGGGAGACGATCGGGTTGTCGGGGTGCTCCGTGAACGGGCCCTCCAGCGAGTCGCCGTAGGCCAGGCAGATGCCGCCGGGGGCGTCGTGCGGGGCGTAGTACAGGTAGTAGCGGCCGAGCCGGCCGCTCGCGGGCAGCCGGTCGTAGACGCCGCGGACGGTCGGGAAGATGATCTCGCCGGTGGGGTTGTAGGCGAGCCGGGACGGGGTCAGCAGGGTGCGGACGTACGTGTAGTCGGGGAAGCCGCCCGGCGCGGCGGACACGGTGGGCGCGGTGGTGGCGCCCAGGGCGAGGGCGGCGCCCGTGACGGCCGTGCCCTTCAGGAACAGACGGCGGTCGAGGTGCGGCTCGTGCATGTCGACTCCTGGGAGAGGTGGTGTCAGAGGTACAGGGCGGCGGTGACGCACATGCCGCCCAGGGCGACCGGCCACACGTAGGGCAGGGTGCGGGCCATGACCTGCTGCGGGCCGACGCCCGCGTACTGGGCGGCCCACACGGTCTGCGTGCTGGTCGGGTCGGCGACGCCGAAGACCTGGTTGTACGAGGTGGCCATACCGAGGACGGCGACGGCCGGGTAGATGCCGGTGGCGATGAGGACGCCCGCGATGCCCGCGCCCAGCCCGAACACGTTGAGGGGACCGCGGTACAGGCACAGCGGCACCAGCAGGGTGAAGACGATGACGAACAGCACCGGGTTGTGCGGGCTGACCGCCTTCACCAGCGGCTCCAGCGCGTCCACCGCGCCGGGGAGTCTGACGGCCGCGAGCAGGATGCCGATCGCCACGAACAGGGCGAGCGGTGGCGCGGCCACCTCGAAGCCGCCGTACAGGGTGCGCAGCAGCCGCTTGTTCATCTCGCCGGGACGGGTGGTGGTGACCAGCGCGTAGAGCACGCCGGCCAGCATGGAGGGGATGATGGCCACGTCCAGGCCGAGGGCCAGGACCAGCGGGACGACGGGAGCGAGCAGCGCGTACCAGGGGGCGTCGCCGAGGCGTTCGCGGCGCGGCGCCGGGCGTGCGGACACCGACTTGAGCGACCAGGCGTGCTCGGTGCCGCGCCGCCGGTTCTCGATGACCACGTAGGCGACGGCGGCGGCGAGCGCGAAGGGGAACAGCTTCACCATGAAGCCGCGGACGGTGTCGACGGGCAGGTCGAGGGCGGTGGAGAAGAACTGCCAGACGGGCAGTTCGAAGGGGACACCGACCGCGATGCCCATCAGCACGGTGCCCGCGGCCGTCACCTTGGGCACGCCGACGGCGACCATGGCGGGGATGCCGATGATGCCGGCCAGCATCGCGGCGGGCGCCGAGCCGGTGACGGTGCCGACGAGCGCGGAGACGGCGAGGACACCGAGGGCGACGACGGTGGGCCGGTCGCCGCCGAACTCCACGATCTTGCGGACGAGGGTGCCGGCGATGCCGGTCTCGTCGAGGAGCTTGCCGAGCCAGGAGCCGAGGATGATGGCGACCATCGTCGCCGCGAGCGCCGGGGCGCCCTCCTGGAGCACCGTGTCCAGGACGCTGTTCTCACCGGTCAGGGGCGCGCCGGAGAGGAAGGCGATGGCCACGGCCAGCAGGACAAGCGCGAAGGCGGTGGGGAGCTTGCGGGTGAGCATCGCGGCGACGCCGGCCGCCATGACGAAAAGGATGACGACACCCATGGGTCAGTTCTCTCTTCTTGCGTCGGGCGCGGGTGGCGGGGCGGTCTCGGTCTCGGCGGCCAGGGCGGCGGTCAGCAGCAGCGGGCTCCGGCCGAGTCCGCAGACGGTACGGGCGTGGGCGTGCGCCGCCACCTCCTCGGCGCCGGCGACATGGCCGGGCACGCGCAGCCGGCCCAGCCGCAGGGCGCTGTGGCCGAGGGCTCGCTTCAGCGCGGTCCTGCCGGGGCCGTGGTGGAGATGGACGTGCACCGCCTCGTGGGCGAGTGCGGCGGCCCGTATCGAGCCGGGCGGGTACCAGGCCCGCCAGCCGCGGGCGTCGACGACCCGTTCGGCGAGTCCGATCGTGTCGGTGAACAGCTCGACCGTGGGCGGTCTGGACGTGTACCGGGCCAGCAGCCCCAGCGCGAGCCCTCCGTCGCTCTCCACGATCCGCGCGGTGCACTCGACGGGCGCGAGTGCGGCGCCGTACGCGTCGGCCGCACGCGCCCACCGGCGCAGCAGCTCCGGATCGCGGTGCTCGTGGGTCGGGGTGGCGGCCAGCAGGCGTACGGCCCATCCGATGTCGTCGGTGGCGGCGAGGTCCGCCGGTGCGGGGGCGTCCTGGACGGTCATGCGCGCACCTCCAGGACGGCCACGACCGGTTCGTCGGCGGCGCGGGCGCGCAGCTCGCTGCGGGCGAGGGCGAGCAGCGGCTGCGGGTCCAGTACGCCGGACAGGTCGGCGATGCGGGAACCGAGCAGCAGCCGCACGGCGGGGGCACGGACGCCGCCGTCGCCGTAGGAGGTGTTCTCGGCCACCAGCTTGGCCAGGACCTCGGGTGCGGCCGCGACGGTGGTCGCCTCGACCCGGGCGTCGGACGCGTGGTGGCGTACGACACCGTCGGCGTCCACGACCCGGACCGGGTGGCGGACCGGCCGGAATCGGCGGTGGACCTCGGCGCCGTAGACGGTGTGCGCGGAGGTGCCCGCGAGCACGTGCACCTTCGACGGGTCGGTCTTGAGGCTGGTGGCGGCCAGGCGCAGACGCTCGGCGTCGTCGGCCCGGTGGGCCCGGTCCTGGGTGCGCAGTTCGGTCGCGCCGGTGGCGATGGCGCGTACGACGTTGGTCTGCGGATCGACGGTGACCTCGACCTCGACGCCGTCGGCTGCGGCACCCTGCTCCACCACGGCACGCTCGGCCTCGGCGCGCACGGCGAGGATCTGCTCCTGGGTCGCGCCCGGCACGATCCGCTCGACCTGTTCGCGGACCAGTGCGAGGGCGACACCGATGGGGCTGATGACCTCGTTGTCGCGGGCGATGCGGCCGGTCATGCCGGTGCGGGTGGCCAGGTGCGGGGTGACGGAGGCGGCACCGCCCCCTCCGCCGACCAGGACGGCGGTGTCCGTGTCGAGACGGTACTCGCGCACCAGGTCGTCCACGACGGACCGCACCTGGTCGGTTCCGGCGTCCAGGAGGCGGGTGGCGGCGGTGGGCAGGTCGGTGCCGAGGGCGGCGGCGAGCGGGGCCAGCGCGGCGCGGGCGGTGTCGGGATGGGCGTGGGCGAAGTCGCCCTCGGGGACCCGGCCGAGCGCGTTGGCGGCGCAGGTCATGGTGAGCGCGAACCGGCCGCCGGCCGCGTCGAGCACGGCGTAGTCGGCGGGGTCGCCGGGCAGCGGGCTGACGGTGGTCAGCTTCGCGTCCCGCAGGTCGGCCGGGTCCGCGTAACAGGCGTACGGCAGCCCGGCGATGTGCGCGCTGCGGGGCCCGGTGCCGGTGACCCGGCCGCCCGCGACGCGCACCATGGAGCCGCCGCCGACGCCGACGGTGCGGACGTCGAGGGCGTTGAGGTAGGAGCTCCGGCCGAGCAGGACGGCATGCCGTACCGCGACCCTGCCGCGCTTGACGACGCTGATGTCGGTCGAGGTGCCGCCCGTCTCCAGGAACACGCCCTCGCTGACGCGTTCCCGCATGAGCGCCCCGGCGACACCGGCGGCCGGGCCGGACAGCACGGTCAGCAGGGGCCTGCGGCGCATCTCGTCCAGGGACATCACTCCCCCGTCGCAGCGCATCACCATCAGCGGCGAGGTGACACCCGCCTTGGTGATGGAGGTGTCGACGAGGTCGGCGGTGGCCAGCATGCGCGGCAGGATCGCCGCGTTGACGACGGCGGTGCGGGTGCGTTTGCGCAGCCCGTACAGGGAGGTGATCTCGTGTGCGGCGGTGGTCGGCAGGCCGGTGGCGCGGGCCGCCCCGGCGACCGCGTCCTCGCCCTCGGGCCGGTCGACGCCGAAGGGTTCGCTGGCCACCAGGGCCTGGGCACCGGCGGCCGTGAGCTGTTCGACGGCGGCCCGCAGTGCGGGGGCGTCCTCGGGGTCGGGCACGTGCGCGTAGTGCAGCGGCAGCCGTTTGCCGGGGGTGAGTTCGAGCTTGGCGAGCGAGGCCAGCCTGCGGGTGAAGTACGTCCCGCCGCCCGTGCCGATGCCGAGCAGGCCGACGGTGGCGACGTCGCCCTCCAGCAGGGCGTTGGTAGCCTGGGTCGTGCCGTGCGCCAGGAAGGCCACGTCGGCGGGTGCGTGTTCGGTCTGCTTCAGCAGCCGGTCGAGTGCCTCGACGATGCCGTGTGCGACGCCGTCCTCGTGATGATGGCTCGTGGGGACCTTCACCTGGCCCACGAGCCTGAGCGTCGTGGCGTCGACCGCCACGGCGTCGGTGAAGGTTCCGCCCACGTCGATGCCGACGCGGATGCGGTGGGTGGTCATGTCCGGGCACCTCCTTGTGCTGGGTCGGTCCACGCGCGGGCGGTCACCGGGCGGGGCAGGTGGTGCTGTCCCGCCCGACATCCGCCGTGCGCGGGCTCGTTCAGTAGCCCCTGATGTCGGGCCAGTGACGCTGTACGCCGTCGCGGTCGAGCACCTTGGCGAACTCCTCGAACCTCTTGTCCTCGGCCTGCACCTCGTGCGGCTCGACGTCCTCGGCGAGGCAGTGCGCGGCGAGGGCGCCTGCGACCTCGCCGACGTTCCACTCGACCGGGTGCAGGCGGTAGCAGCCGTTGGTGATGTGGGTGGTGCCGAGGTTCTTGCCGGCCGGCAGCAGGTTGCGCACCCGGCGCGGCACGAGGGCGCCGAGCGGGATCTCGAAGGGGACTGAGCCGATGTCCACGTAGCCGTCCCCGCCGGTGGAGGGGTGCAGGTCGATGCGGTAGTTGCCGACGCCCACGGAGTCGCGGTGACGGGTGCGGCCGTAGGGCCCGATCAGGTCGATGGCGACGTCGTGCTCGGTGACGGTGGTGACGGCCTTGATACGACGGGACTCGCGGACGTAGGCCGCCTTGGCGAGGCCGTCGGCGGTGCCGGTCACGTCGGGGCGCGGACGCAGGCCCGGGAAACCGGTGCCGCCGTCCGTGCGGGGCGCCTCGGTCTGCAGCCAGTACAGCACCGACAGGGACAGCTGGCGTGCCTCGCGCAGGGCCTCGGCCTCCTGGCCGACGTAGGGCTTGAGCCAGTAGTCGTTGAGCGGCCAGTTGACGAGCGTGATGTCCGAGTCGAAGGCTCCGTCGGTGTGCAGCTTGCGGGCGAGGATGCGGCGGAAGCCCCACAGCTCCTTGTCGCCCGCGTCGGCGCTCTGGTCGGCGCTGACGGCGAGCGGGTCGAGGTCGGGGTTGGGTTCGAAGGTGCGCGCCACCGGTTCGAGGGTGCGCGGGTCGGGGGCCTCGAAGCCGAGCAGCGGGCCGGGCCAGAAGCCGGGCTTGTAGTCGCGCCAGAAGTCGTAGTCGGCGGGGCGGTCGACGGTGTGGTCCTCGCCCTCGTGGTGGGAGAGGGCGAAGCAGACGGTGATGCCCTGCTGGTTGCCCGGCTGGGCCTCGTCGGGAGCGTGCGGTTCGTCGAACTCGGCCCGGGACTCGGCCCCGTCGACGTGCTCGACACCGGCGAGGTGCAGCAGCTCGCCGGTCTCGGTGGCGTCCAGGACGTAGCGGGCGGGGACGGTGCGACGGGTGCCGTCGCGGAGGTTCTCAAGGGTGACGGCCCGTACGACATCGTTGTCGGCCTCGGCGGCCACCGGACGGTGCTCGGTGAGGACGGTGAGGCGTCCGGCCGCCCGGTGCGGGGCGAGCATGCCCTCCAGGACGGCGAGGGCGACGCGCGGCTCGTGGCAGAGCTTGCTGACCCGGCCGGCGCCCGGGTTGAGGTCGGTGAGTGCCCGAGCCTCGGCGCGCAGCGGATACCACTGGCGGTAGTAGTCGCGGATGCCCTCCCGCAGTTGCCGGTAGGTGGCGGTGGTGCCGAACTGTTCGACCCACGGGTGTTCGTCGGGTGGCACGGCCTGGCTGGTGAGCTGGCCGCCGATCCAGTCCGTCTCCTCGGTCAGGACGACGCTGCGGCCGGCCCGGCAGGCGGCGAGGGCCGCGGCGACGCCGCCGAGGCCGCCGCCGACGACGAGGATGTCGGGTTCCGGTATCACGCTGCTGCTCCTCGGGGGGTGTGGTGGGTTCCGGGTCGGGTGACGCGGTCAGGGGGTGGCCGGTGGGCCGGCGGTCGCGCCCGGCCTGAAGGCGCAGGCGACGAGCGTGCCCCGGGCGGGCTCGCCCGCGACGCGGGCGGCGAGCAGCCGTACGGCCTCGGCGCCCAGCGCGGGGCGCGGGATGTCGAAGCCCATCGGCGCCGGTGCGTCCGCGAGGTCGGCGGGCGGGCTGCCGAGCAGTGCCAGCGACACCTGGCCGGGGCAGTCCAGGCCCGCCTCGTCGACGGCGGCGCGCAGGGCCCGCCAGACGGCGCCGGTGTCGGTCTCCTCGGCGACGAAGGCGGTGACGCCGTCGGCGAGCCAGGCCCGGATCCGGTCGGCGGTGAGGTGGCGGCGCGGGTCGCCGGAGCGGAACACCGCGTCGTGGCCGGCGGGCAGGCCGCTTTCCGCGAGCCCGGCGAGGAAGCCGCGTTCACGGTCGGTGGAGGCGGGTGCGTCGTCGTCCTCGCGGACGAGGACGACGCGGCGGTGGCCCAGCCCGGCGAGCTCGGTGACGACCTCGCGGCTGGCGCTGACGTAGTCGGCACCGACCCAGGCGAGGCCCTCCGGCTCGTCGCGCCGGCCGACGTGCACGACCGGGAAGCCGTCGGCCACCAGGCGGCGCAGTTCGTCCGCGGGCGCGTGACGGCCCAGGAAGAGGCAGCCGTCCGCCAGCCGTACGCGGTTGAGCGCCCCGGCCCCGGTCGCGCCCGCTCCCCCGGTGCTCGACCCGGTGAACAGCACCAGGTCGTAGCCCTGCGAGGCGGCTTCCTGCTCGACGCCGACGAGGAACGGGTAGTACGAGTGACGGACGTCGGTCGGGAAGGTCGCGGTGAAGCTGAAGACGCCGAGCAGGTTGTTGCGGGCGGCGGCGAGCCGGCTGGCGGCCGGGTCCGGGACGTAGCCGAGACGGTGGGCGGCGTCCAGGACCTTCGCCCGGGTCTCCGCCGAGATCGGCCGCCCCGTCGCGATGTCGCGTCCGGAGAGGACCAGGGACACCGTCGCCTGCGAGACACCCGCGAGCCCGGCCACCTCCGCCTGCCTCGGCCGGGCCCGCCGGCCCGCCGGCGCGGGGATCCGCCCCGGTCTCGCGCGCCCCGCCGCTTCCTTCGCCACCGCTGCTCCCCTCGCTCGTTAATGCGCATTACCTAATGCGCATTAACGAGTAATGTGAAGGACCGCTCGGGTCGGGTCAAGGGTTTGGGCCGAGAAAGACGCCGTGGGTCGGCGGGACCGCGTTCCCGTCGGCCCACGGGGTGGCCGGGCCGGCCGGGGATCGGCTCCCGGTCAGGCCGTGGATCAGCTGCCGAACGGTGCCGTGTACCGGACGGTGCCCGCGGGCAGCGGGCGGGCGGCGTCGAGGGTGAGGGCCGCCAGGGCCTCGTCCGGGACGTCGATGGTGAGCCCGGTGCCGCGGGCGAAGGGCCGGGTGAAGCGGAAGCCGAAGCCGTTCAGAGGAAGCGGCGCAGGGGCCGGACCGCCAGCTCACGAGCCCGCTGGGCCGCGGAGCGCTTCTTCCAGCCGCTCGCCGCGATCGGATCGCTGACCGCCCGGTCCGCGTCGAAGTGCCCGTCCAGCGTCGCGGTGAACTCCGGGTCGAGGACGGCGAGCATGACCTCCTCGTCGTGATCGAGCGAACGGCGGTTGAAGTTGGTCGAGCCGATCAGCGCGGCGATCCCGTCGACGGTGATGACCTTGGCGTGCATCATCGTCGGACGGTACTCGTAGATCTTCACCCCGCAGGCCATGAGGTCCTCGTAGTAGTGCTGGCCCGCCAGCCGGCACACCCGCTTGTCGGTGTGCGGGCCGGGCAGCACGATCTCCACCTCGACGCCGCGCCGGGCGGTGGCGCAGAGGAGTTCGACGAAGAACGCGTCCGGCGCGAAGTAGGCGGTGGCCAGGCGGAAGCGCTCCTCGGCCGAATCCAGCATCACGCGGATCAGGGTCTGCAGGTCCTGCCAGCCGAAGCTGGCCGAACCGCGGACCACCTGTACGACGGCGCCGCCCTGCGGGCTGTGCCCGATGAAGCGGTCCCGGTCGTCGAAGAGCTCGTCGTGGCACTCGGCCCAGTTCTGCGCGAACGCGGCGGCGATACCGTCCACCGCGGGTCCGCGCAGTTCGACGTGGGTGTCACGCCACTCGTTCTCGTTGCGCGCGTCGCCGCACCACTCCTCGGCGATCCCCACGCCGCCGGTGAAGGCGGTCTCCTCGTCGACGAGGAGGACCTTGCGGTGACAGCGGTGGTTCTGCTTGAGCGGGGAGAGGTACAGCGGCTTGCGGAACCACGCCACCTGCACGCCGGCCCGCTCCATCGTCCGCAGTTGGTCGGCCTCGATGAGCCGGCTGCCGAAGCCGTCCAGCAGCAGCCGCACCCGGACTCCGGCACGGGCCCGTTCCGCGAGGGCGTCGGCGAACCGGCGGGCGATGTCGCCCTTCCAGTACACGAAGGTCATCATGTCGACCGTGTGCTCGGCACGGGCTATACCGGCCAGCATGGCGGCGAAGATCTCGTCGCCGTTGCGCAGGACGGTGAGCGCGTTGCCCTCGGTGGCCGCGATGCCGATCAGCCGCTCCAGCCGCCGGCGTATGCGGGCGACCCGGTCACCGGCCGGGGCGGAGGACGCGTCCGGAGCCTTCGGGGCCGACGGGGTCAGCTCGGGCGGCTCCTGCGTACTGGTCATGGCATTCCCTGGCCGGAACACTACGAGGAAACGTCGGGCCGCGGTGCCCGGTCCGGCACGGGCTGAGCGGCGAGCCGACTTTACCGGTGTCCTCCCGGGCCCGGCTGCCGGGCTGGGTGAGACGTTGATCGCGTGACGAGGAGCCCCGGACATGGCGGGTGGGGACGACGTCTCCGGCGCCGCCGTCGTCACCGGCCGCGACCGGTGGCTGCGCGGACGCCGGGCCGGGCGCGAGATCCGGCTCGGCGGCGAGGAGGGGCCGGTGGCCGGCGGTGACGGGAGCGGCCGGTGAGCGGTTCGCGAGGAAGCGGTCGCACCCGGGCGCGTTTCTTGCGGCCGGCGGGGGCTGGGCGGCAGGGTTCGGGCGTGGCTACTTTGCTGATCGTGCATCACACGCCGTCGCCGAACTGTCAGGCGCTGCTGGAAGCCGTCGTGTCCGGGGCGACCGCGGCGGAGATCGAGGGAGTGCGGGTGGTGCGGCGGGCGGCGCTCGCGGCCACCGCGCTCGACGTGCTGGAGGCCGACGGGTACCTGCTGGGCACACCGGCCAACCTGGGGTACATGTCCGGGGCCCTGAAGCACTTCTTCGACCAGGTCTACTACCCCTGCCTGGACGAGACACGCGGCCGGCCCTTCGGCTGCTACGTGCACGGCGGCAGCGACACCACCGGCGCGGTGCGCGGCATCGAGTCGGTCACGACGGGCCTCGGCTGGCAGCGGGCGGCGTCGGCGGTGAGCGTGGTCGGTGAGCCCGGCAAGGCCGATCTGGAGGCCTGCTGGGAACTGGGGGCCACGCTCGCCGCCGGGCTCATGGCCGGCTGAGGCCCCGCCGGGCCGGGCGCGGCACCGCCCCCTCCCGGGGCTGCCCGGCCGGCGTGCCGGGGATACGGACGCGGGGGCGGGCGGCCCGCCCGGTAGCGGTGATCTCGGCGTCCACGCGGTGAACCTTCGCGGCCGGGTCTGCGGTCGGGACTCTGCGCGTCCGCACGACAAGGGGGCAGCGGTGCGCGGTCGGCGTGGTCCCGGCGTCCACGGGGAGAAGCGCGCTCAGATGGGTGTCGCGGCCCGGAGGATGAGGAACATCGTGACGGCGGCGTTCGCCGACGACATCGCCGAGACGGCGGTCCCGGCGGCCGCGCCCCAGGCCGCGAGGCCCACCGACGTGAACACCGGGGGCCAGGTGCGGACCGCGGGGGCCGGGCCGAGCAGGGCCGCCACCCGGCGCGGCACCGGGCCGGGCGCCGCGAGGCCGGCGAGGGTGGCGACGGGGGTGCCACGGGAGACGAGGGCCGCCTTGCCGATCGCGGTCGCCACCGCGCGCCGGTCGCCGACCGCCCGTGCGGCCGCCTCGTCCGCCCACCGCTCCGCCGTGTAGGACACGGCGGTCCGCAGGGGGCGCAGGAACGGGTTGGCCAGCGCGGCCAGCCGGACGGCGAGCAGGTAACGGTGGTGCCGGGCGGCGAGGTGGGCACGCTCGTGGGCGAAGAGCGCGCGTCGCTCGCCCGGTCCGAGGCAGTCGAGCAGCGCCGTGCTCACCACCACGCGGCCCCGGCGTCCACCGGGCAGCGCGTACGCGTAGGGCACCTCGTCCGGCAGTACGGCCACCCCGGTGCCCGGCAGTCCGGCCAGGGCCCGATGGGCGCGGCGACGCACCCGGCCGTGCCGCCACAGGGCACGTGCCGAGGCCGCGACCACCGCTCCCAGCGCGGGAATGGCCGCCTTGCCGACGACCTCGTCGTAGGGCACCGCCGCCCGCACCTCGGGGTCCGACCAGCCGTCGGGCAGGGGGTTGCCCGGCAGTTGCGCGGTGCCGACCACCATCACCAGGGCCAGGCAGACCGCGCTGCACAGGGCCATCACGGCCGCGACGACGGTGAGCAGCCCGGTCGCGGTCCGCGGGTGCAGGTGCTGCTCGGCCAGCCTGGCGATCGGCCACGCCGTCAACGGCAGGACCAGTGGCAGGAAGACGAAGACCCCCATGCGGTGTCAGCCGCCCTCCGCGGCACGGGCGTGCCCCAGCAGTTCGCGCAGCAGCCGCTCGTCATCCGGTTCGAGGCCGGTGACGAAGCTGGCCAGCACCGCTTCCCGGTCGCTCTCGGCGTCCAGCACCTTGCGCATCTTCCGTGCCGCCAGTCCCGCCCGGTCCGAGGCGGGCGTCCAGGCGAAGGACCGGCCCGCGCGCTCCCGGCTGACGGCGCCCTTCTCCCGCAGCCGGGTCAGGATCGTGATCACCGTGGTGTAGGCCAGGTCACCGCCGAGGTGCTCCTGCACCCAGCCGGCGGTCGCGGGGCCGTCCGCCGCGCGCAGTGCGGAGAGCACCAGCGCCTCCAGTTCGCCCTGTCCCCGCCGCCGCGGACGCCGGTCATCGGTCACGGCCCGCCTCCTTCCGCCGCCCATCGTCTTCGGGGGCGACATCGTACAGAAGCCCTTTTTCTACAGTGTTGTAGATTAGCGGGCAGGCACACGACCGTGATCAGCAGACGTGACGAAGGAGAACGCAGTGGGAGTTTCCCTGGCCAAGGGCGGCAACGTCTCGCTCAGCAAGGAGGCGCCCGGTCTGACCGCCGTACTGGTCGGTCTGGGCTGGGACGTGCGCACCACGACCGGCACCGACTACGACCTCGACGCCTCCGCGCTGCTCCTCGACGCGTCGGGCAAGGTGCTCTCGGACGGGCACTTCGTCTTCTACAACAACCTCACCAGCCCGGACGGCTCGGTCGAGCACACCGGTGACAACCTCACCGGCGAGGGCGAGGGCGACGACGAGGCGGTCAAGGTGAACCTCGCCGCGGTCCCGGCCGAGGTGGACCGGATCGTCTTCCCGGTCTCCATCCACGACGCGGAGAACCGGGGGCAGAGCTTCGGCCAGGTCCGCAACGCCTTCATCCGGGTCGTCAACCAGGCGGGCAACCAGGAACTGGCCCGCTACGACCTGTCCGAGGACGCCTCGACCGAGACCGCGATGGTCTTCGGCGAGCTGTACCGGCACGGCGCCGAGTGGAAGTTCCGCGCGGTCGGGCAGGGATACGCCTCGGGCCTCGCGGGCATCGCCGCGGACTTCGGCGTCAACGTCTGACCCTCCGCCGTCTCCGTCGCCGGGGCCTGACCCCGGCGACGGACCCGCCGGGGTCAGTGGTCCGTGGCACAGCAGCCGCCCCCGCGACCGGTGGCGGGGGCGCTGCCGAGGCGGCAGAAGCAGGACGCCTCGACCGGTACGTCCGCCAGGGCGGCGGCAAGCCTCAACTGCTGCGCCACGATCCGCGCCTCCCCCGCCCTGCCCAGCCGCACCAGGCACTCGTGGAGTCCGTGCAGGGCCCAGACGTTGACAGGGTGCTGGAGCGGGCGGGGCAGGGTGTCGTCCAGGCCCAGGTCGGCCCGGTAGACCGCCTCGGCCTCGGCGATCCGGCCCTGTTCCAGGAGCAGGGCACCGTAGGCGTGCCGGGTGGGCTGCATCCAGCCCCAGGGCTCGTCGTAGGGGAGGTTGTCGTCCAGCTCGATCGAGCGTTCCAGGGCGGCGAAGGCGGCGTCGTGGTCGCCCCTGCGGTACTCCAGCTCACCGTCGAGCATGGCCGATGCGATGGCGAGGATGTCGGCGCAGGTGTTGTTGAACAGCGTGCGGGACTCCGGAACCCGGGCGACCGCCTCGCGGAACAGGTGGCGTTCGGCCTGCGCCTCCGTGACCCGGCCGGTGGCCGAGAGGGCGACGCCGCGGGCGTAGTGCAGCATCGCGGTCGTCACGCAGTACAGGCGCGGGTCGGCCGGCAGCGGCAGGGCGAGGATGTCCTCCCAGCGGCCGAACCGGATCAGGACGTGCACCCGCATGGCCGGGAAGCCTTCGAGCCAGTCGGCCATCGGCGGGCTCTCCACCCGCAGCAGTTCCTCGGGAACGGACTCCTCCAGCCGGGCCGCGGCCTCGAGGGCCACCTCGCACTGGCCCAGGAACATCGCGCCGTAGATCCGGAAGTGGTGGTTGTGCGAGCGGTAGAGGGTGTAGAAGTTCATGACCCCCGACCGCGCGCGGTACTTCTCGTCGGCGGCGATGGCGGCGTCGTTGTCCGACACCACGCGGCGGTAGTCGCCGCACAGCACTTCGAGGTGTGACGGCATGTGCAGGAGATGCCCGGCGTCGGGGACCAGGCCGCGCAGCCGGTCGGCCACGGTGAGGGCCGCCTCGGGAGTGGGGGACATCTCCATCAGGTGGACGTAGAGGTGCAGGACGCCGGGGTGTTCGCGGCCGCCGTCGGCGGCCAGGGCCCGGTCCAGTACCTCCTTCGCCGCCAGGGTGCGCGCGCCCTCGGCGGGCAGTCCCGTGCGCAGGTCCCACAGCTGCCAGGGCGTCAGGTTCATCAGGGCGTCGGCGTAGAGGGCGGCCACGTCCAGGTCGTCGGGGGCCAGTTCGTACACGGCGCGCATGCCGTCGGCGTACGGCGCGTTCCACACCGAGCAGTTCTCGACGGCGCTCGCCTGCGGGTAGCGGGCGCGCAGGGCGCCGATCAGGGCGCGCTCGACCGGAGTGGCCCGGGCGGCCAGGTCGTGAGCGCGCTCGACGGCGGCGTGGGTGCGGTCGACGGTCCGGGCCAGCTCCTGGGCGTCGAAGGCCTCCCACGGCTTGTTGTAGTTGGGCCCGAGTGCGTGGGCGATGCCCCAGTGGGCCATGGCGCAGTCCTGGTCCGCCACGACGGCGGCCTCGAAACACGCGACGGCCTCTTCATGGTGGAAGGCGTACGTCCACACCAGCCCACGGTCGAACCACCGCTGGGCCTCGGGCGACGCGGTCGTCACCGGGCGGCCGTGGCTGCCCAGGTCGTAGTAGTCCATGAAGGGACGTATACCGCAGACGGGCACGGCCGCTGAGCACTTCGGCGGCCGGCCGCACCGGCCGGTGTCCCCGCCGGGCGCGCCGCGCCCGGCGGGGGTGGGGGGACGGGGTGGCGTGGGTGGGAGGACGGGGGTGGCGTGGGTGGGAGGACGGGGGTGGCGTGGGTGGGGGGCGGGGGTGGCGTGGGTCAGCCGAAGTCGACGTCGCTGCAGAGGAAGTACGTCTGGTCCATGTGCGACGCCTGCCAGATCGTGTAGACGACGTGCCGGCCGCTCAGCCCCGAGGTGCTCACCGGGATCTCGTAGTCCTGGCTGGACGCGTACCTGCCGGTGCGCGCGACCTGCTGGAGGTCACCCCAGGTCAGGGCCTGCGTGGCGGGGTCGAAGCCCTGCCGGGTGACGTAGACCAGGAAGTAGTCGGCGCCATGGCTCGCCTGGTCGTGCAGCTTGAGGGTGAAGTCGGCGGTGATGTCCGTGGTCTGCCACGCGCCCACGGTGTCGAGGGAGTTGTAGCGTCCGCCCTCGGTCCGGCCGCCGCTGCAGAGTTGGCCGTCCGGGACGACGGCCCGGAAATCGCCCGCGGAGCCGTTGCGGTACAGGCCGTTCCAGTTCCACATCGCGTTGGGGTTGTCCTGCCACGCCTGCCAGCACATGGGGTCCTCGTCGGCCATGGCCGGGTTCTGGAAGTCGTCGCCCCAGCGCTCCCAGCAGCCGTAGTTGCGGGAGGCGGGGTCGACGACCGAGCCGTGGGCGACGGCGGTGCCACTCCAGGGGATCAGGGTGAGCAGGGCCGCGGTCAGGGTGCCGAGGGCGAGGGTCGTCGCCCGGCGAGCCCTGCCGGTGACCTTCGATGTGATGCGATCATGACAAGTATGGGTCATGACTTCCTTCTCTCACGTGGGGGGACAGCGGGAAGCAGAGAGTTGGGAGCGCGAGGGGAGCACCATGGGAGCGCTCCCAAGGACTCTTCGGAAACAGGCTGCGCCCGGGTGAAGGGATTGGCAACACTCCGAATGAGCCAGTTCCCGTGCCGCGATCGTGCCTTCGGCGCGTCCGACGCGAAGGGCGGGCGGGGTAGTCCCCGGCCGCCCTTCGCCCGTCGTCATGCCGGTGTCACAGCGCACGCCGCCTGGAACGGATCAGCAGCACACAACCACCGGCGAAGAGCACGCCGCCGACCGCCGCGGGCCACATACCGAGGCCGGAACCCGTCTCCGCGAGCCCGCCCTGTGCCTGCGGCCCGGGAGCCGGACCTGCGGCGCCGCCGCTGCCCCCGTCGCCGGTCTTCCCGGTCGTCGCGGGTGCGGCCACCGCACTGCTCACGTCGTCCGGGGCGTCGGCGGGCGTCGTAGCGGCCCTGGGCCGGGCGCTCGCCGGCGCTCCGGCGTCCTGGCCCTCGGCCGGGGGCGCGGACGTGTCCCCGCCGGTCTGCCCGTCCTGGCCGGTGTCCGCGGGTGCCGCGGCCGTGGCGGTCCGCTCGGCCGGGGGTCGGGCGGTCTGCCCGCCGCCGTTGCCGCCCGGCTGCTCCTCGCCCTTCGCGTCGTCCGGCGCCTCGGACGCGCCGGGGTCCTCGGCCGGCTGCTCCTGCGGTTCCCCGCCCTGTCCGGGCTCGGACCCCGGGGGCGTGTCCGGACCGCACTCGCGACCGGAGTTGATGCACTCGGCCATGTCCCGCATCAGGTCCTCGTCGAAGACGTTGATGAAGTCGCTGTGGTCCGTGACCGGCTTGTGCAGCTGCTCGGGGAACGAGTCCACGGCGAACAGCGGAACGGTCCTGCCCCCGTCCTCGAGACTGGGCGTGTCCACGTCGTAGACGACACGCTGCACGAGCCGCGGAACGGGCCGGAAGCCCTCGGGGCAGGCGCCGTCGGCGGCGGCGAAGGCCATGTGGGTACGGTGGTTGGCGCTGTCGATGTTGCGTCCGTCCCAGCAGCTCTGGAAGGTGAAGGTGCGCACCACGTCGCTGCCCGTGGGGCACAACGGGTACTTGTCCTTCAGCTGCCGGTCCTCGAAGCCGGTGCAGCTCCAGGAGGCGTTCGCGTTGGTGTTGCCGTTGACGAACGCCTTCGCGTCGCCGGTGATGATGCGCAGCAGCCGCGGCATCTCCACGACCTTGTCCCGCTCGTTGCCCACGAAGGTGAGCGTGACCTCGGCCGGCGTGACGATCTCACCGGCGTTGCCCTCGATGCCGCCGCCGGGCGACCGGTCGTCCTGCTCGGCGGTGCCGTTCTGGAGCCGGAGCACGGGCCAGTAGTACGAGGACTTGTCGCCCTTGTCGGCGCAGCTGGTGTCGGCGGCGGCCAGGTCGTCGTCACTGGAGAAGGCGTCGTTGTCCAGGTTGCCGACGTAGTCGTGGAAGTGATGGGCGCCGTTGCCGACGCCGGGGGCGGCGATCAGGTTGTCCGAGTTGAACCGGCCCTCGGCGTTGACGCCGCAGCTGGTGGCGAAGGAGCCGGTCGAGGCTCCCTTTTTCCGGGCCGCCTGCACGACGCCCGGCTGGACGGACTCGATGTCGGCGTAGTCCGCCGCCGCGGGGCCGTTGCCCGCCTGTCCACCGTTGCCGGGCTGTTGCCCGCCATCGTTCTGTCCGTCGCCGTTCTCCTCGTCGCCGTTCTGTCCCTCGTTCCCGGCGCCTTCGCCTCCGCCGCCCCCGTCGCCGGACCGCTCGCCCTCGCCGTCCTGCCGCTGCCGGCCGGGGCTGCCGCTCTCCGCGTCCGCCGACGCGATCTCGGTGCGGCGCAGCGTGCACCGCGCCAGGGTGTCCAGGCCCTCGGGGCGGTCGCCCGCCTTGTCGACGGCGGCGGCGATGCGTTCGATCGTCGCCGCCCGTTCCTTCTTCAGCGGGTCGAGGACGGCGCCCTCGTCGAGGGTGTCGTCGTCCGCGGTGCGGGCCACTTCCTGGAGTTGGCGGTAGGCCGCGGCGATCTGCTCGTCGAGGTGGGCGAGTTCGGTGTCCACCTCCGGCCTCGCCTGCTCCGGAACGGCCGTGAGCCGCTCGGTCAGGTCGGGGCAGTCGACGGTGGCCGCGACGCCGGAACCGCCCAGGGGGACGGCGGTGTTGCCGGACTCGGTCGCCGAGGCGAAGACGTTCACGGCCACCAGGCCGCTGCCCCCCAGTATCAGCGCGACCGCTCCGAAGGTCGCGCGCCGCGCCCCGGTCGGGCGTCTGCGCCTGTTGTGTCCCAAGGCGTGCTCCTGTGTCGTGACGGACTCGGACCTGAAATGCCCCCGGCTCCATACGGAACCGGGGGACGGAGCGTTCAAACGCCTCCGGAATTCTCGGCTTTCCCTCACCTGCGGGCGCAGCACCAGCCGGATGGGACCGCCCTCTTCCTTCTCCAGCCGGGCGACCGCCTCGGCGGCCCGCGCAAGCGGCAGCACCCCGCTGACGGAGCCGGAGAGGTCCCCCGGCTCCTTCCAGTCGGCCTGCGACGCGTCGAAGCCGTTCGTCCAGTCCTTCGCCCAGGCGCTGCAGGAGGAGGTCGAGGCCACGGGTGTCGCGGTCCCCTCCTTCATGCCGGGCCCGCCGGAGACCGACTGCTTCCGCCGGGCCGGGATGGAGATCACCAAGGTCGGCACCATGGCGAAGGACGACCCGGCACAGGTCGCCCGGCAGGCGTTCGACGCCGTCATGAAGGGCCGCGGGAAACTGGTCACCGGCTCGGCGAAGACCAGGCCCAGGGGTGGCGGACAAGGTACTGCCGGACCGCGTCAAGGCCGCCGTGCACCGTCGGACGGCCGAGCCGGGGACGGCACCGGACGGCGTCCGCCAGCACGTCCGGCGCGGGCATGTCGCCCGAAGGGCCCCTTGTCGGCGGCTCGCTCCCGGTGGAACGATGCCCACGCCACCGGCTCACCGCACCGAAGGGACCGCCGTGACCGACGACCAGCAGCGCCCGCAGGCCGCCGCCGCGTTCGACGCGCTGGGCGCCGAGTACGAGAAGGCGTTCGCCGGTTCCAGGACGCACCGCCGCTCACTGGAGTGGCTGCTCGCCCGGCTCGCGCCGGGCAGCCGGGTCCTGGACGTGGGCAGCGGCACGGGCCGGCCCACCGCCGAGACCCTCGCGGACGCCGGGCACGAGGTGCTGGGCGTCGACATCTCCCCGGTCATGGTGGAACTGGCCGCACGGCAGGTTCCGGCCGCCTCCTTCCGGTGCGCCGACATCCGTGACGTACCGCTCGCGGACGGCTCGTTCGACGCCGTCTGCGTGTACTTCTCACTGCTCCAGCTGGACCGGCGGGAGCAGAAGGAGCTCGTACGGCTTCTGGTGCGGTCGCTGAAGCCGGACGGCCACCTGGTCCTGGCCACCGTGCCGCTGGACGTGGAAGGCCTCGACGCCACGTTCATGGGCCGGCCGGTACGCGTGAGCAGCTTCCCCGCACAGGAACTCGTCGCCCTGGCCGAGGAGTCCGGCCTTGAGGTGCTGGAGCAGGAGGCGTCGCTGTTCACCCCCCGCCACCCTGACGCCCGGCCGGAGCCGCACCTCTTCCTGCACTGCCGGCGCCGGTCCGTGCCGGACGCCTGACCCGCCTCGCCCTCGGGCGGCGCGGACCGGAGGCAGGGCCGGGGCAGCTCCGGACGGGGCAACTGCGCACGCCGGGACCGGGTCCCGCGGTCGGAGTGGGCAGCATGACAGACCCTGGCGAGCGACGGCGTCGCACGACTTCCACTGCCACGCGCGAGCGTGCCGTGCGGGGCGCCCGTGACGCCGCCCGGCACCCCGCCGACGCCCCGAGGGAACGGTGGTCCCCGGCCACTTCGCCGATCTGGTGCGCCGGGACGGCAAGCCGCGGACCCTGGCCCCGCGTACCCGACGGCGGCCTGACTACGAGGCCGACGTCCGGCTGGCGTGAGGCGATCGCCCTCGGTGTGCGCAGCGAGGCCCGGCGCGCGGCCCGGGACGTCGTCGACCGGCTGGCCCCGCTCGCCGTGCGTACGGACCAGGGTGCGACCGACGACGAGCAGGTGCTCAGCGCGTCGGTCCTGCTGCGCGCCGCCGACGAAACACGGTTCAGGGAGGCGGTGGCGGCGCGGGCCCGGGACTGCGGGGGCCGGCTGGCCCTCAGCGTGACCGGGCCCCTGCCGTGCTACAGCTTCGTCGACCCTCGCCACAGACCCCGGCCGGCCGGTGACCGCGTGGGCATCGTGAGCGGTCTCCTCCTGCTGCCCCTCGCACCGGTGCGCGGCACGGCGTGGATCGCCGACCACCTGCTCCACGAGGCCCGGCGCCAGGCCCACGACCCGCGCGCCGTACAGGCGCGGCTGGCCGCTCTGAACCACCCGAGCGGGTCACGAACGATCTGGCCGCCCCGGTCCCCACCGTGGTGGAGCCGCCGCGCCGGCTCATGGAGCGCCAGGCCGTGCGCCGCTTCGACGCGGGCACGCTGAGCGCCCGGCAGGAGGACCGCCTCGGCACGGCGCTCATGCTGCTCGACGAACGCATGGACGACCTGTGCGCGCAGCACGACCTGTGCGCGCAGCACGGCCTGAGCCGCGCCGGCCCGAACCTCGACCTGGGTCCGCTGGACCCGCTCCTCGCGGACCCGGAGCCGTAGGGGCCCCACGCGTGGGGGCGGACCCGGACACCCGGTGTGGGCGATCGTTATGATGACGCTGAATCGCTCAAACGAACATCCATGGGTGGGGAGGCCTGATGCGGGAGCCGGTCGATCTCAGGCGCCAGCGGATACTGGCGGCGGTCCAGGCGCGCGGTACCGCGCGGGTGCGTGACCTCGCCGACGAGTTGCAGGTCTCCGTCGTGACGGTGCGCCGGGACGTCGAGGAGCTGACGCGGGAGGGCAGGCTGCGGCGCGGGCACGGTGTGGTCCGGTCGACGGTGCCGGCCCGGGAGACGGCAGCCGACACGGCCCCGGTGGCCGGGGACCGGGTGGCCGTGGTGGTCCCCGTACGGCACTCGTATCTGACCGAGACCCTGCACGGGGCCCGCACCGTTCTGGAGCAGGCCGGGGTGCGCATGGCCCTGCACCTCGCACCCCAGGCGTCCGGCGCCGAACGCCCGCTGGTGGAGCGGGCGCTGGCGGACGGCGCGGACGGCCTGCTGATCGCCCCGCGCTGGCGCGGCCGGGCCGACGAGGAGGCCGACCACGAGTGGCTGGCCGGGACCGGGGTGCCGACGGTGCTGATGGAGCGCCGCCCGTGGCGCGGCAGCGCGCTGCACGCCCTGGACTCGGTGTGCTCGGACCACTGGTACGGCGCGCATCTGGCGGTGGAGCACCTGGTGGGGCTCGGTCACCGGCGCATGGTGTTCGCCACCCGTCACGACAGCCCGACCGCCCGCTCACTGCGTACCGCCTTCACCGAGATCGCGGGGGCGCATCCGCTGGTGGAGCGGTGGGCGTGGACGCTCGTCGCGCCCGAGGCGGGCGCCGACGGGCCGTACTCGGCGGACGAGACGGCCGAGCTGCCGGCGCTGATGCGCGGGGTCGGCGCGACGGCGGTGGTGCTGCACGGCGACGTGGACGCGCTCATGGTCGTCCAGCGGCTCGCGGAGGACGGGACGCAGGTGCCGCGGGACTGCTCGGTCGTGGCGTACGACGATGTGGTGGCCGGACTGGCGTCGCCGCCGCTGACCGCCGTGTCGCCGCCGAAGGCGGAGGTCGGGCGCACGGCGGCGGAGCTGCTGCTCCAGCGGCTGGCCGAGGCGCCCGGCAGCCGGCCGGGCCGGCGTGTCGAACTGCTGCCGCGGCTGATGGTGCGGGGCTCGACGGATCGCTCGACCGAATGAGCGTTTGAGCGTTTGAGCGTTTTATTTTCTTCTGATCGATCTATTGACCGTTTGACTCAGGGCGATCAGTATTCCCGTGTCCCGAACAGCCGGGTCCGCACCCTCGCGGGCCCGCAGGATCCGCGGGAGGCGCCATGCCCGGACGACACAGCCGTCGCTCCGTGCTGGCCGCGATGGCCGCCCTACCCCTGACAGGAGCCGTGAGCGCCTGCAGCGGGGGGAACGACGCATCGTCGGCCCGCGCGGGCACCACCACGCGCATCACCTTCTGGTCCGCCCTGCGCGGCAGCCAGGAAGTGGTCGACGCGTTCAACCGCACGCACCGGACCATCCAGGTGGAGTTCCAGCAGATCCCCTCCGGCGGGCAGGGCGGCTACGCCAAGCTCAGCAACGCCGCCCGGGCCGGCAACGCGCCCGATGTCGCCACCCTGGAGTACCCGCAGGTGCCCGGGTTCGCCATCGACGGCGTCGCCCGCGACGTCACGGACCTGGTCAGCGACGGTCTGCGCCGCAAGCTGCTGCCGCAGGCGCTCGGCCTGACCACCTTCGAACGCCGGGTGTTCGCCGTCCCGCTGGACGTCGAGCCCATGGTGATGCACTACCGCGCCGACCTCTTCGACCGCTACGGGCTCGAACCCGCGCGCACCTGGGACGAGTTCGCGGAGCAGGCCGCGACCGTGCGCCGCGAGGCACCCGACCGCCGCCTGGTGCTGTTCCCCACCGACGGGATGACACAGTTCGCCTGCTACGCCTGGCAGGCGGGCGCCCAGTGGTTCGACACCTCCAGGGGCGCCTGGAACGTCTCCCTGGCCGACGCGCCCTCCCGGCGGGTCGCGGAGTACTGGCAGGGGCTGATCGACCGGGACGACGTCTTCATGAACGCCGTGGAGAGCAGGCAGTCCGACGCGCAGATCGGCGACGGGCTGGTCCTCACCCGGCACAGCGGCGCCTGGGACGCGGGCGCCCAGATGAACGCGCGGCCCGGACAGAAGGGCCGGTGGCGCATCGCGCCGCTGCCGCAGTGGGACACCTCCAGCCCCTCGGCCGGCACACACGGCGGCTCGACCTTCGCGGTCACCGAGGACAGCGAGCACCCGGAGGCCGCCATGGAGTTCATCGAGTGGCAGGTCTCCCACCCCGACGCCCTGCGCGCCCGTCTCTCCAGCGGCGCCAGCAGCCAGTACCCGGCCGCACCCGGCCTGGTCTCCGTGGGCCGCGACGCCTTCGACCGGTCGTACTACGGCGGACAGGACATCTACACCCTGTTCGAGCAGGAGGCCCACAAGATCGGCGAGCAGTGGCTGTGGGGCCCGCGGATGAGCGCGACCCAGAAGGTCATGCAGGACTCCTTCGCCCGCGTCAGCGGTGGTCAGGGCAGTCTCGTCGAGTCACTGCGGAACGCGCAGGAGGGCACCATGCCCGACCTCAGGGCCCTGGGCCTGTCCACCACCCAGCACAGCACCTGAGCCGACGAAAGGCAGGTGACACCCCATGACCACGACCACCCGCTCCCGGGTGCCGACCGGTGCGGCCCTCGCCGCCTCCCCGGCACCCTCCGCCTCGGGCCTGCGCGCCCGCCGAGCGGCCAAGCGCCGTCAACTGACCGCCGCCGGCGTCCTCATGACGCCGTTCTTCGCCCTGCTGGTCACCGTCTTCCTGATCCCCGTCGGCACCGCCGTCTACCTCAGCTTCTTCAGTGAGGACCAGCCCGGCCTCGGTTTCGGCCCCGAGCGCACGGTCTTCGTCGGACCGCGCTCCTACACGGCCGTGCTGACCGACCCCACCTTCCTCGGCGGGCTGGGCACGGTCGCCCTGTACTGCCTGATCTACATCCCCCTGATGGTCGTCGGCGCGCTCGCCCTCGCCCTGCTGCTGGACTCCGGCGCGGTCCGGCTGCGCGCCCTCGCCCAGCTCGGCCTCTTCCTGCCGCACGCGGTGCCCGGCATCATCGCGGCCCTGATCTGGCTGTACCTGTACACGCCCGGCATCAGCCCGGTCATCGAGCTGTTCGCGAAGGGCGACATCACGATCGACTTCCTCGGCATCCACACGGTGATCCCGTCCATCGTGAACATCGCCCTGTGGAGCAACCTCGGCTACAACATGGTCGTCTTCTACGCCGCCCTCCAGGCCGTGCCCCGCGAGGTGATCGAGGCCTCCGTCGTCGACGGCGCGGGGCCGGTGCGCACCGCGCTGCAGGTCAAGACGCCGCTGGTGCGCGCCTCGATCGTCATGGTCGCCATCTTCACCCTGATCTGGGCGCTGCAGCTCTTCACCGAGCCGATGCTGCTCAGCCAGTCCTCCCCCATGATCAACTCACGCTTCTCGCCCAGCATGTACGTCTACGACGCGGCCTTCACCCGCAACAACTACAGTCTCGCGGCGGCCGCCTCGGTCGTCCTGCTGGTGTGCACCATCGCCCTGTCCTACGGCGTCACCCGCTTCACCAGCCGCGCCGACGCCGCCGAGGAGGCCCGATGAGCGCCACCGACAGCTCCCCGTTCCGCCCGCGGCTGCTGGGCCGCGCCACCGTCAACCTGGTCGTCGCCGTCTCCGTCCTCTACACGCTGCTGCCGGTGCTGTGGCTGGTGCTGGCCTCCTCGAAGAACCGCGACGCCCTGTTCGGCAGCGACCTGCTGTCGCTGAGCGACTTCTCGTTCCTGCAGAACCTCAGGGACCTGTTCGCCATGGACGGCGGGCTGTACGGCCGCTGGTACGTCAACAGCCTGCTGTACGCGGTGATCGGCGCCGCCGTCGGCGCGCTGGTGAGCGTGGCCTGCGGCTACGCCTTCGACAAGTACCGCTTCCGGCACAAGGAGAAGCTGTTCGGCCTGGTGCTGGCCGCTGTGATGGTGCCGCAGACGGTGCTCGCGCTGCCGCTGTACCTGATGGCCTCGGAGGCCGGCCTGGTCAACACCTTCTGGGCGGTGTTCATCCCGGTGCTGTTCAACCCGTTCGGCGTCTACCTCGGCCGCGTCTTCGCGCGGGGCTACGTGCCCGACGAGGTGCTGGAGGCGGCGCGCGTGGACGGGGCGGGTGAACTGACCACGTACGCCCGGGTGGCGCTCAGGATGCTCGGGCCCGGTCTGATCACCGTCTTCCTCTTCCAGCTGACCGCGATCTGGAACAACTTCTTCCTGCCCATGGTGATGCTGTCCGACCAGGACCTGTATCCCGTCAGTCTCGGCCTGTACCAGTGGAACAGTTCGGCGTCCGTGTCGCCCGAGTACTACCCCGTGGTGATCATGGGCTCACTGCTCGCCGTACTGCCGCTCATCCTCGCCTTCGTGCTGCTCCAGCGTTTCTGGCGCAGCGGCCTGACCGCCGGAGCCGTCAAGTGACCCCGCACGCCCCCGACGGGCCCCGGCTGCCCCGTGCCGCCGTGGCCATGTCCCCGGACGCCGCCTCGGCCGTCCTCGACCCCCAGTCGCTCGCCGCGTTCCGCCGGGTCTGCGACCTCGCGCCGTTCCCCGTGCTCGACGCCCTGTCCACGCCGCGGGCGAGATCCGTACTGGCGGACGTGGAGCTGCTGATCACCGGCTGGGGCTGTCCGCCCCTGGACGCCGGGGTGCTGCGGGCGGCGCCCCGGCTGCGGGCGGTGGTGCACACGGCGGGCAGTGTCCGCGGGCATGTCACGGACGCGTGCTGGGAGCGGGGGATCGAGGTGTCCTCGGCCGCCGCCGCCAACGCGGTGCCGGTGGCCGAGTACACCCTCGGCATGATCCTGCTCACCGGCAAACGGGTACTGGAGCGGGCCCGCGACTTCCGGCTGTCCCGCACCCGCGGCGACTGGCTGCGCACCTCGCGCGGCGTCGGCAACTACCGGCGCACGGTCGGCATCCTGTCGGCCTCGCTGATCGGCCGCCGGGTCGTCGAACTGCTGCGGCCGCACGACGTCGAGGTCCTCCTGCACGACCCGTTCGTGAGCGAGGCGGAGGCCGCCGAGCTGGGTGTCGAGAAGGTGGGGCTGCCGGAGCTGTTCGCGCGCTGCGACACGGTCAGCGTGCACACCCCGCTGCTGCCCACGACCCGTCGGCTGGTCGGCCGTTCGCTGATCGACGCGATGCCGGCCGGCGCGGTGCTGATCAACACCTCCCGCGGGGCGGTAGTCGACCAGGAGGCGCTCACCGACGCCGTGGTGGCGGGCCGGATCCGGGCCGTGCTGGACGTCACCGACCCCGAGGTGCTCCCGGCGGACCACCCGCTGTGGGACTGCGAGCACGCTCTGATCACCCCGCACCTCGCCGGCTCCGAGGGCAACGAGTGGCGCCGCCTGGCCGACCTCGCGCTCGCCGAGACGACCCGCTGGGCGACCGGTGCCGGCTTCCTCCACCCCGTACGACGCGAAAGGCTGGCGTTCCTGGCATGAGCATCCCGTTCGAACTGCCCACCGAGGACCGTGTGTCGAGCCCGTACACCGGTTGCACCCGGGCCCACTGGGAGGCCGTCGCGGACGGGCTGCTGACGGCCGCCTGGCGCTGGAGCACCCCCGGGTGCGCCCTGCTCGACCTGCCGGGACGGCCCTCGCGCTCGGGGACGCGTTCCGACGGTCTCGAGGGCTTCGCGCGGACGTTCCTCGCGGCCGCCTTCCGCGTCGCGGGCGCGAAGGGCGAGGACCCGCACGGCTGGCTGGACCGCTACGCGCGCGGCCTCGCCTCTGGCACCTTTTCCCCCGGCCGCGACGACACCGAGTCCTGGCCGCTGATTCTCGACCACGACGTGCGGGGCCAGCCGATGGTCGAGTCGGCGTCGGTCGCGCTCGGGCTGCGGGTGAGCGCGCCGTGGCTGTGGAGGAACCTCGGCGCCGGGGTCCAGGACCGGGTGGAGGAGTGGCTGCGCGGGGCGCTGCGGCACGTGCCGGCGCCCAACAACTGGTACCTGTTCCCGTACACGGTCGCCGGGTTCCTGGAGTCGGTCGGCCGCGGCGACGCGGAGACGGCCAAGGCCCGGAAGCGGGCGCTGGAGCTGATGGAGGGCTGGTACCGGGGCGAGGGCTGGTACGCCGACGGCGACGGACGCGCCTTCGACCACTACAACGGCTGGGCGCTGCACCTCTACCCGGTGCTCGACGCCCACCTCGGCGGCGACACCGACGCCCTGGCCCGGTACGGGGACCGGCTGCGCGCCCACCTGGACGGCTTCGGGCTGATGTTCGGCTCCGATGGCGCGCCGCTGCACTTCGGCCGCTCGCTCACCTACCGCTTCGCCGCGTCGGCGGCCGTGGGCCTGGGCGCGCTGACCGGGCACACCCCGCTCACGCCGGGTGCCTCGCGGCGGCTGGCGAGCGGCAGCCTGCGGTACTTCCTGGACCGCGGTGCGCTGACCGACGAGGGGCTGCTCAGCCTGGGCTGGTACGGCCCGCACGAGGCGACCCTGCAGCCCTACTCGGGCCCGGCCTCCCCCTACTGGGCGTCGAAGGCGTTCGTGTCGCTCCTCGCCCCGGCGGACCACCCGCTGTGGACCGCCGTGGAGGAGCCGGCGCCGGTGGAGGAGGCGGACCGTGTCCTGGCGCTGCCCGGACCCGGGCTGCTGGTGCAGGCGACCCGCGGCGACGGGATCGTACGGCTGCACAACCACGGCAGCGACCATGTCCGGCCGCACGAGGGCGAGTCGGCGGCCGAGGACGACCCGTACTACGGCCGGCAGGCCTACTCGACCCGGACGGGGCCCACGGCGCGGGAGAACGTGGCGGACAACCACCTGTCGGTCGTGGTGAACGGCCGGTCCAGTGTGCGACGCCGCGTCCGTCCGCTGGGGGCGGGGCAGGGCGACGGCTGGGGCTGGGCGGCGTCCTGGCACCGGCCGGTGTTCGACGGCGGGCCGCCGATGGTGCCGGGGCTGCGGGTGGAGAGCGTGACCGTGGCCCGGGGGCCCTACGAACTGCGGGTGCACCGGGTGGTCGGGGCGCCGGCCGGGGCGCGTGTCACGCACACCGGGTGGGCCACGGGACCGGGGGAGCCCCTGGTCTCCGCGCTGCACGGCCTGCACGGCTGGGCTCCCGGGGCGGAGACCGTACGCGCCCCGCAGGGCACCGCGTTCGTGCCGTGGGCGGAGCTGCCCCGGCTGTCCGGTGCGGCGGGCGGCACCTCCGTGCACGTGGGCCTGGCCGCGCTGACCGGTGGGCCGGGGAGCGTCCCGGCGGCAGACGCCGTCGCGGAGGTGGTGCCCGGCGAGAACGACGTGGAGGTGGTCTGGGCGACCGACGGCGCCCGCACCCGGGTCTCGTTCGATCCGGTACGGGTCACGCACACGGCGGGTTAGGCCAGGGCTGGGCCCGGCTGGCCGGGACGGCCCCGGGCCGGACGGCGCATCAGCACACCAGGGGTACTTCGGGGCCCCGGCCAGAGCCCTCGACGGGAGCTCCCGGCCGGGGCCCTCCCCCGTGCGCGCGCCTCCGGTGGCGCGCCCCGTCCGGGGCGGTGACGCTGGTACGGCACCGGTGAGAAGGAGTCTCCGCCATGCGCAAGTCCTCATGGGCCGTGAGCGCGGCCCTGGCCGTGTCGCTCCTGTGCGCCGTTCCGGCGCAGGCCGCCGCGCCCCGTGCCCCGTACGCTCCGGGCGACGTGACGGCCGACGAGTGCCTGCGGGGCGGCGGGCTGATCATCATCTCGGCGGACGGGGAGGGGACGGGCGCCTTCACGGCCCGGTGCCGGGGCGGCGTCCACGACGGACAGATCATCACCTGAGCCGACCGCCCCCGATCCTCGCGCCCATGCCTTGAGTCCCGAACGCTGGGTACGCGGTCACGGCCCACCACGGCAGTCGGTACTCGAACACGACCGGGCGCGTGCAGCGGCCCGCCCAGAACGGAGAAAGGCTGATGAGCGAGGCCAACCCCCTCAAGCGAGCGGCCCGCAAGGTGACCGAGGGCCTGCACGGAGAGGCCGGCGGACCGCCGGACGGGATCCCCGGCAGGCCCGGCCCCGAGTCGCCCCCCGTCGCCGAGCCCACCGAGCCCCGCGAGCCCCTGCCTCCGAAGCCGGACCAGAGCGGCCCGGACACCGTGTCACCGACCGGTCAGCCCACGGGCGCCGACCAGGCGCGGGTGGCGCAGTCCGGCAGCCGTCTGACGGACGCTCAGGGGACGCGGCTGTACGACACCGACCACTCGCTGAAGGCCGGGCCGCGCGGTCCCGTGCTGCTGCAGGACCACCATCTGCGCGAGAAGGTCATGCACTTCGACCACGAGCGCATCCCGGAGCGCGTGGTGCACGCGCGGGGCGCGGGCGCGCACGGGGTGTTCCAGAGCTACGGCACGGCGGCCTCGGTGACCAAGGCCGGTTTCCTGGCCGCGGACGTGGAGACACCGGTGTTCACGCGGTTCTCCACGGTGGTCGGCTCGCGGGGGTCGTCGGACACCGTGCGGGACACCCGCGGTTTCGCGACGAAGTTCTACACCAGTGAGGGCGTCTTCGACCTGGTCGGCAACAACATCCCGGTCTTCTTCATCCAGGACGCCATCAAGTTCCCGGACGTCGTGCACGCCGCGAAGCCGCACCCCGACCGGGAGATCCCGCAGGCGCAGAGCGCCCACGACACGTTCTGGGACTTCGTCTCGCTGCACACCGAGGCGACCCACCACACCATCTTCTTCATGGGCGACCGCGGTATCCCGCGCTCCTACCGGATGATGGAGGGCTTCGGCGTCCACACCTTCCGGCTGGTCAACGCGGAGGGCGCCACGACGCTGGTGAAGTTCCACTGGAAGCCGAAGCTGGGCGTGCACTCGCTGGTGTGGGACGAGGCGCAGATCATCAACGGCGTCGACCCGGACTTCCACCGCCGGGACCTGGCCGACGCCATCGAGGCGGGCGCCTATCCGCAGTGGGAGCTGGGCATCCAGACCTTCCCCGACAACCCTGAGCAGACCTTCGAGGGCATCGACCTGCTCGACCCGACCAACCTCGTGCCCGAGGAGCTGGCGCCGGTGCAGCCGGTCGGCCTGCTGACCCTGAACCGCAACCCGTCCAACTTCTTCGCCGAGACCGAGCAGGTCGCCTTCCACGTGGGCCACCTCGTGCCCGGCATCGACGTCACCGACGACCCGCTGCTCGCGGGGCGGCTGTTCTCGTACCTGGACACGCAGATCACCCGCCTGGGCGGCCCCAACTTCCCGCAGCTGCCGATCAACCGGCCGCAGGCACCGGTCAACGACATGCTGCGCGACGGCATGCACCAGACGGCCGTGCACCGGGGCGTGGCTCCCTACCGGCCCAACTCCCTGGACGGCGGCTGCCCGTTCACCGCGGGCGCGGACATGAGCGCGTTCGTCGAGGCGCCCGTGCGGGTCCCGGAGGGCAGGAAGGTCCGTGAGGCGCCCGAGACGTTCGCGGACCACTTCAGCCAGCCGCGGCGGTTCTGGCTGAGCATGAGCCCGGTGGAGCGCGAGCACATCATCGGCGCCTACACCTTCGAACTGGCCAAGTGCTACGAGCAGGCCATCCGGGAACGGACGCTCCAGGTGCTGGCCAACATCGACCCCGAGCTGTGCGCGGGCGTCGCCGAGGGCCTCGGCCTGCCCGCCCCGCAGCCGACCGTGCCGCCGGCCGACGTCGAGCCCAGCCCGGCGCTGTCCCAGGTGGGCGGTACCTGGCCGCTGGACGGCAGGGTCGTCGGCATCGTGACCGGCGGGGCGGATCTGGAGGGTGTCACGGCGGTGCGGGAGGCGGTGCTGAACGCCGGTATGGTGCCGCTGATCGTGGCACCGACCGGCGGCACCCTCGGGTCGGGCGAGGAGGCGCTGACCGTCCAGCGCAGCTACGTCACCGCGCGGTCGGTCGAGTTCGACGCCGTCCTGCTGGCGGGCGCCCCCGACATGGGCGGCGACGCCTACACCCCGCGGGACTACAAGGCAGGCCCGGCGCCCGCGGGCCAGGGGACGGTCGACCCGCGGGTGAGTCTGCTGGTGTCGGAGGCGTTCCGGCACGGCAAGGCGATCGGCGTCTGGGCGGGCGGTGACACCGCGCTGGCGGCGTCCGGCGTGCCCGCCGACGCCGCGGGTGTGGTCGTGGCGGACTCCGGTACGGCGGCCCTGGAACGGGTCACGGAGCTGATGGGCTCGCACCGGGTGTGGGAACGCTTCACCACTCCCCGGGGCTGATCCGCGTGACCGCGGGGCCGGACGCCGACGCCGGTGTCCGGCCCCGCGGTGTGTTCAGCACAGGACGCGCAGCGCGCCGGGCAGCACCCTGGCCGTGACCGGGACGACGGCCTCGACCTCGCCGTCGGCGCCGTAGGGGATGGCCCGGTCCGCCTCGATCCTGATTTCCCGCCCGCGCAGGACGCGTACCTGGGGCCGGTGGACGTGGGCGCCCGTCGCGAGTTCGTTCATCAGGGCGAAGAACAGCCGCCGCGGCGCCTCGTGGATCATCACCACGTCGAGCAGGCCGTCGTCGACGCGGGCGGAAGGGGCGACGAGGCGGTTGAAGCCGTAGTAGCCGGAGTTGGCGGCCACCACCGTGTAACCGGTGAAGGCGTGCTCCTCGCCGTCGACCGTGACCCGGTAGCCCGTCGCGCGCCAGCCCGCGACGGCCCGCAGCGCGCCCGCGTAGTAGGAGGCGGTGCCGCGCAGCAGCCGCGCGTGGTTGGCGTGCCGGTTGGCGAGCGCGTCGACACCGGCGTACACGCTGCCGAGCACGACGGTGCGGTCGTGGACGGCGGAGGTGACCTCGACGGTGTCGACGGGGCGCGGTTCGCCGTGCAGCAGCACCCGGGCCAGTTCCGCGGGTCCGGTGGGCAGCTTCAGCGCCCGGGCGAAGTCGTTGCCGCGTCCTGCCGGGACGAGCCCGAGCACGGCGCCGGTGCCGCTGAGGGCGCCGCCGATCCCGCCCGCCATGCCGTCGCCACCGACGGCGAGCACGACCCGGCCGCGCTCCCCGGCCCGCCGGGCGAGTTCACGGGCGTGCGCCAGGCTGTGGCTGTACTCGGTCTCCAGCCCGGCCCCCGCCTCCCGCAGCGGCCGGGCCACCCCGAGAAGCGCGGCGGCCGAGGTGGCGCCGCCCGCGGTGGGGTTGACCACGGCGGTGAACTGTCGCATCGATGTGCCTCCGGGCTGACGGGTGATGCCGGACTGTTGTCTCACGGTGGTGGGGGCGGGCCGTGCGCCGGGGTCAGCCGGGGGGCAGCAGGACACCCGGGCTGAGCAGTCCGGCGGGGTCCAGGCTCCGTTTGACGGCGCGCAGGGCCTCGACGCCGAGCGGGCCGGCCTCCCGGACGTACCAGTCGCGGTGGTCGGTGCCCACCGCGTGGTGGTGGGTGATGGTGCCGCCCGCGGCGAGGATCGCCTCGCTGGCGGCGCGCTTGGCCCGGGCCCAGTGCGCCAGGGTGTCGTCGCCCCGGGCGGAGACGACCGTGAAGTACAGGGAGGCGCCGTTCTCGTAGACGTGCGAGATGTGGCACATGACCAGGGGCGGGGTGCCGGACTCGGTGAGAGTGCGGGTGAGCGCCTCCCCAACGGCGGTGTACAGGGCGGGGAGGCGGGACCAGTAGGCCGCCGTCTCCAGCGTCTCGGCGAGCGCCCCGGCGTCTAGGAGGGCGTCGCGCAGGTACGGCGCCGAGTAGCGGCCGTGGGCCCAGCGCTCCCCCGGTTCCTCGCCGGCGAAGGTGCCGCCGCTCTCGCGCAGGACGGCGGCGGCGCCCTCGCGGCGGTGCGCGGTGTCCTCCCCGGTGCCCTCGAAGCCGACGACCGCCAGGCATCCGGCGTGCTGCCTGTCCGGGGAGGCGCCGATGGCGTCGGGCCGGGCGAGGCCGACCAGGGTCTCGGTCTCGTCGGACAGCCGCAGCACCGTGGGGCGCGGACCGTCCTGGGCGAGCCGGCGCAGGGCCGCGGCGCCCTCGTCGAAGGAGGCGAAGCGCCAGCCCTCGTAGCGGCGGACCTTCGGCACGGGCCGCACGCGCACGGTGACGGACGTGATGACGCCGAAGGCGCCCTCGGATCCCAGGACGAGCTGGCGCAGGTCCGGCCCGGCCGCCGAGCGCGGGGCGCGGCCCGCGTCGAGGGTGCCTTCGGGGGTGGCGAGGGTGAGGCCGAGGACCATCTCGTCGAAACGGCCGTAGCCGGCCGAGGCCTGTCCGCTGGAGCGGGTGGCGGCGAAACCGCCGATGGTGGCCCACTCGTAGGACTGCGGGAAGTGGCCGAGCGTGTACCCGTGTCCGGCGAGCAGCGCCTCGGCCTCCGGGGCGCGCAGGCCGGGCTGGAGGGTGGCGGTGCGGGAGACCTCGTCGAGGTCGAGGAGGCGGTTCATGCGCCGCAGGTCGAGGGCGACGACCGTGCTCTCGCGCCCGGGGGCGAGACCGCCGACGACGGAGGTGCCGCCGCCGAAGGGGACGACGGCCAGGCCGTGCTCCGCGCAGACGGCCAGCACCGCGAGCACCTCGTCGTGCCGGTCGGGCAGGACGACGGCGGCCGGGGTGTCGGTGACATCGCCGGCCCGCATCCGCAGCAGGTCGGGGGTGGACTTGCCGCGGGTGTGCCGGATGCGGCTCTCCGCGTCCGTGCGTACGTCTTCCTCGCGGCCCGTGACCGCGGCCTCCAGCGCGCGGCGGGCGGCTTCGCCCAGCGGCGAGACGGGAACGTCGATCTCCTGGAGCGGGAGGGGGGCGGCGGTGCGGGGTTCGACGCCGAGCAGCTCGCGCAGCAGCCCGGTCACCGCGCCGGACAGCGGCGTCGCCCTGGCCGGGTCGCCCCAGCCGTTCCACAGCATGTCCATGGCCTGTCGTCCTCACGGTCGCTGCGAGGGGCGCCGTACGCACCACCCCGCTGGGCGTTACACTGTTACACATGACGCCTAACCGTCACAACCATGCGAGCCGGCAGCCCGCCTCGGACAACGACACGGTGCTGGACGCCGTGCGCGACTGCGTGCTGGCCGTCGGGGTGCGCCGCACGACGATGACCGACGTCGCCCGCCGCGCCGGCCTCTCCCGGATGACGCTGTACCGGCGCTGGCCGGACGTGCGGACCCTGGTCGGTGACCTGATGACCCGGGAATGGACCGCGGTGGCCACCGGCGCCATGCCCGAGCCCCGCGCGGGCACGGACACCCGCTCGCGCATCGTCGAGGGCCTCGTGACCGGAGTGGAGGCGTTCCGCGCCCACCCGCTCTTTTGCAAGATCGTCGACGTCGATCCCGAGCTGCTCCTGCCCTACGTCCTGGACCGGCGCGGGGCGAGCCAGGAGGCCCTGCTGGGTCTGTTGGCCGACGCGCTCGACGAGGGCCACGCCGACGGGTCGGTACGCCGCGTCCACGCCGGGCGGCAGGCACGGTCGGTACTGCTGGTCGTCCAGTCCTTCGCCCTGTCGCTGCGGACCATGGCCGACGAGGAGGACGCAGGGCTGACCGCCGCCGCCCTGCTCGCGGAGCTGCGCACCATCCTGGAGAGGACCCTCGCGCCATGAGCCCTGCCGACCGCCCCGCCGCCGGGGCCTCCCTGTCCGCCGCGCGGCGCTCGCGCGAACTCGCCGAGGCGGTGGGCGGTCCCGTCGTGGACGTCCTGGTCGTCGGGCTCGGCGCGACGGGTGCCGGCGCCGCCCTGGACGCCGCGGCACGCGGCCTGAGCGTCGTCGCCGTGGACGCCCACGACCTGGCCTTCGGCACCTCCCGCTGGAGCTCCAAGCTCATCCACGGCGGTCTGCGCTACCTCGCCTCCGGCCAGCTCGACGTCGCCCACGAGAGCGCGGTGGAGCGCGGCGTGCTGATGCAGCGCACGGCGCCCCACCTGGTACGCGCCCAGCCGTTCGTGCTGCCGCTCACCCCCCTGGTCTCCCGCGGTCAGGGCGCCCTGGCGTGGGCCGGTTTCCGGGCCGGTGACACCCTGCGTCTCGCGGCGCGCACCGCCCGGGCCACGCTGCCCGCGCCGCGCCGGCTGTCCGCGGTGGAGACCCGCCACCTCGCCCCGGCGCTGCGCTCGGACCGGCTGCGCGGCGGCCTGCTGTCCTGGGACGGCCGGCTCGCCGACGACGCCCGGCTGGTGACCGCGCTCGCCCGGACGGCGGCGGCCCGCGGCGCCCGGATCCTGACCCGGCTCAGGGCGCTTGAGCTGACCGGGTCGGGCGCCCGGGTACGCGACGAGCTGACCGGCGAGGAGGGGGTGATCAGGGCCCGCGCGGTGGTCAACGCCTCAGGGGTGTGGGCCGGCGGCCTCGTGGACGGCATCCGCGTCCGCCCATCCCGCGGCACCCACCTCGTCCTGCGCTCCGGACACCTCGGCCCGCTCCCGGCCGGCCTGCACGTGCCGGTCCCCGGGGAGACCAACCGCTTCGTCCTCGTCCTGCCCCAGGGCGACGGCCGTGTGTACGTCGGTCTGACCGACGAGCCCGTGGCCGGGGACATCCCGGACGTGCCGGAGGTGCCCGAGGCAGACATCGGCTTCCTGCTCGACGTGCTCGGCTCGGTGCTGGACGTGCCGGTACGCCGCGAGGACGTGGCCGGCGCCTTCGCGGGTCTGCGCCCCCTGCTCGACACCACCCCGCCGGACCGGCCCGGCGCAGGGCCCCGCACGGCGGACGTCTCGCGCCGGCACGCGGTGCTCACCTCCTCCGAGGGCGTGATCACCGTGGTCGGCGGCAAGCTCACCACGTACCGGCGCATGGCCGAGGACGCCGTGGACGCCGCCGTCGCCGCCCGTGGTCTGGCCGCCGGACCGTCTCCCACCGCCGCGCTGCCCCTGGTCGGCGCCGCCGCCCCCCACACCCTGACCGGGGTACGGGCACCGCGCCGCCTGGTACGGCTCTACGGCACCGAGGCCCCGGCGGTCCAGGCCCTCGCCGCCCGGGACCCCCGCCTCGCCGGGCGTGTGCTGCCGGGGCACCCCGTCACCGGGGCCGAACTGCTGTGGGCACTGCGCCACGAGGGCGCTCTCGACGAGGCCGACCTGCTGGACCGGCGTACCCGCATCGGCCTGGTCCCCGAGGACCGGGCAGCGGCCCTGGACGCCGCACGCGACCTCGTCGGCGAGGTCACGGCGGGCCGGGTCTGAGGCCGCCTGACGCCACGGCGGCGCCGGAACCTGGCGTGGCCGAACACCGAGCCGGGACCGGCCCCGGACCGGGCGGGGCCGAAACCGCGCCGGAGCCCGCCCACCACCAAGACCACCCGCACACGAACAGACCGGACCGACACCGGCCGACGCCCGACCCGGCGGGACCGAAACCCCGGAGCCCGCCGAGGCCTGGAATCCACAGGGCGGAGCCGCCCGCGTGCGCCGCGGCGCGACAGCACCGACGGACCCGTCCCCGACCGGGCCGGAACCGGCCGGGCAGATGGCGGTCTGGGGCAGCCGGCCTGGCGGAAGACGCCGAGCGAATGGGCCCGCCGCACGGGCCGACGCGCGGAGTCCGGCCGACCCCTGCGGATCCAAGCTGCCCGGCACCCCGTTCCGCACGGGCGGGGCCGCGTCCGTCCCGGCCCGTGCGGGACGGGCGCTGCCCGAGCTGCCCGGCAGGCCGGGACGGTGGTCCGTCCCGGCCTGCCGGATCGGCCGAGCGGGAATCGGCCGAGCGCCGAGTCGCCGCGCGGCAGGCGGCCGGAGGGGCGGTCGGCCTGCCCGGTCAGATGCTCCGGCCGTCGTCCTGGACGGCCTTGCGGACCTTTGCCTCGATCTTGTGCCGGGACTGGCCTCCCTCCTTGACGTACTCCGTCATCGCGGTCCGCGCGTCCTGGTCCAGGTCGCGCCAGGCCCGTACGGCGGTCTCGTAGGTGTGCGACTGCCGCGGGGTCCACCGGTGCTGCGTGGGCGGCCCGTACGAGTCGCGCAGCTCCTCGACCCGGTGTTGTGCCAGGTCCGCCGCGCGGCGCTTGTGCACGAGCTCCTCGAATGTGTGTGCCACCACATTTCGACCGTAGTCAGAGGAGCGCCGTCGCGCGCGTCGAGCCGGTCCGGCCGGATCGTTCCGGTCCGCGCAAGTGGCCCACGCGGGCCGTGGCGGGCCTTAACATCAAGCCACCGACGACGGCCGGCACATGCGGCACACGCGGGAAGTGAGGGCGGCATGGCGGACTTCGAGGGAGCGGCAGTGCCGGAGCGGCTGCTGATCACCCGTACCACCACGGGCGACGGGGTCAGCGTCGTGGCCCTCGCCGGGGAGGTCGATCTAGACGGCAGCGGTCAGCTGCGCGACGTCCTGCTCTCGTCGGTGCAGTCGGCCCCGGGGACGGTCGTCGACTTCGGTGAGGTGGGATTCCTGGACTCCAGCGGCATCAACGTGCTCATCTCCGCGCACCGCGCCGCCGACTCTGGGCAATGTTGCGCGGGCTGCACCAGCCGCGCTGCGGAGAAGTGCCTGGACAGTACCGCTCCAGCTGGCCGCTTGTGCTCAATAGTCGCTCGATGGAGTGGTCCTGTCCGTGATCTGGCCTGCGCAACTCCTGCGGATGGTGTACTCGCTGCACCGGTGGTGCGGTGGGTGCACCACCGCATGGATGTTGCGAGTGGTTGCCGGTCGCGGAGGGTGATGGATGGTTCGGGGCAGTTCGGGCGGTGCGCTCGCCGTTCCTGGGGTCGCCAGGCTGCATGTCGTGGAGGGCATCTCGATGCTGCGGCCGGAGGCCGCAGTCTTCGAGAAGACTCTTCAAGGGTTCGGCGATCACCAAAGGGCCCGTCGCCTGTCGCCGGGGACGATCAAGGATCGGGCTCGGATTGTGCGGCAGGTGCAGGCATTCTCGGGCGGCTACCCGTGGGAGCCGGTCTGGAACCTGGCCATGTTCGACCGATGGTCAGCCATGCTCGCGGACAGTGTGGCCACGACGACCATGCGGGGCTACCAGGGCGATCTCGCCCTGTATCTGACCTACCTGAGCGATCCGGCCTACGAGTGGCCGCAGGTTTGCATGGAGAGGTTCGGCACGTTCGCCGGCTTCGCCCTGCGGGATCTGAACTCCGTGCGTCACTCGCAGGAGTACATGGGCCAGCCCAGCGGCAACCGGCCGCTGACACGGCCGGAGATCAAGCTCTTCTTCAGGCAGATGGATCCGGAGATCAAGCGGCTGAGGGCCGCAGGACACAAGGGTGCGCTGGCCGCGGCCAGGGACCTGGCAATGTTCACGACGATGTATGGCTGGGGGCTCCGACGGCGGGAGATGGCCCGTCTGGAGACTTATGACTGGCGGCGGCAGGCGAAGCTGCCGGAGTTCGGTGACCATGCCGGACTCGCGGTCCGCTGGGGCAAGGCCGCCGGTCCGGGGCAGCCGCCGAAGCGGCGGATGGTGATCTCCGTCTGGCCTTGGGCAGTACGGACCGTTCTGAACCGCACCGGTTCCAGTAGAGACTCGATTTCATGAAAGGATCGAGTCATGGCACGACCTTCCCGTTATCCGCTTGAGCTGCGCCGTCGCGCG